>JABDQW010000163.1 GCA_013042055.1 Gammaproteobacteria bacterium
GTTTCCGATTATTCTTACAGGTAGTCGAATTCTCACTAAGGGAGCGAATTCTCAAAGTATTCTGACGCAGGCCGCTCGAAGTTCTGCAATATCCCTACTTGCATTGCCTCCAGACAATGCAGTATCAAATTGTTCGTATCCATGGTTTTGCAGCAGCACGCGATGTCAACGATCAGTTCTTCGGATGATCTAAAGCAGCTGTCTCTATGACGGAATGGAAGAAATCATAGCGGGCTTAACGGCGGCGACAAGCTGTCGCCAATTAAAACTTTCCCGCAAATAGTGTCCCTTGAATCGGGTTATCTTCCAACCCATGTGTTCGCTTCATCTCGGTCCGTAAACACTTTAACTTCCCAGCTTGATTTGTCGAAAAACGCAGCAAACTCATGCGCCATCTTCTGGCCAGCTTTTATCAGAATAGCATTTTTTAGATAAGGGTTAGCCCTTTCAGCAGCCAGGTGCTGATAGGCGATTAAGGCCAATTGTCGTTTGTCAATGTTAACAGTGTCCACATCAAGAAAATCAACAAATTTATACTTCAATGTACTAAATCTTGGATCCCCGTAAATAGATGTACTTGCATCAACTATTTCACCGCCCGTAACCTTGCCGCTGTATTTCCAATACACGCCACACTCTTCCCAAATTAACTCATACGCCATGATAAATGCCCTGTTCAGATGCTTTACAGTCTCAAGGACCGAGCAAAAAGCGGCCTGACACGAGGCTGTCCTCTCTATTCCTATGTTGAGCAAACCTTTATCCCAATGCCTCCACATCATATTATGCGCCAAAAAAATACCTTTATGTACGGCAGTTAGTCGATCACGGTCGCAAAATGACTGTGTTCTGGTCGGCAATCTAGATGACCCAGTCGAGTTGTTCTTCAATCGGGCCATGCCGCGCGCGCAATGGATTTTACGCAAAGTTTATAGCATGGATATTGTGGTCAATGCGACACTTTCTTCCTCAAGTATCGATGCTACACTAAGTCAACGATGACTTAAATATCAGTACTCGAGCCCATTTGACAACGCGTAATATGGGTAAGAAATGTGTCAGCCTACGTTAACTTTTATTGTTAAACTAGGTTAGGAGTCTGCGCGGTAGAAAGTAGCCCTACTGCAAAAGCGCCACAGCGGTTCATTTTTCTGTGCTGTTTCGTTGCGTAGTGCCCAATATGCGCCTCAAAAGAACAGAAAATTGTCCTGGCCATGCCACTTTTTCGCTACGGATATTTCTACCGCGCAGACTCCTAGGGGCTTTTATTTGTGGCTGATATGTAACTCATGCAACGGAGAGGGAAACTGACATGGATAGTGAAGCAACTAGACAGCATGTAAGCCACCTACATAGGCTTACATCCAGCACACAAAGCTCTTTGTTCGTCTCTTTCGGTCGGCGGAAATAATCGTTCACGATGCTCAGCTAACTGCTCTTCAATCCAATCCAATACGTCACCACTGGTGAGCACGTTAAAACATAATAGCAATCGCTATTGCGTCGTTGCGTTTGAAAAAGTTATTGTTGAGTACGAACACTGCTGAGCGTAGGATTTGTATAAGATCGAACTCTCGTGATGGTTGATGGTTTGGCGGTTTCGTCTAATACCAGACCGGTCTTTTTTTAATTTATTCAGTTAATTGTGCTTAAGTAAGAGCCATTAAGCCCTGACCGCGAACACTAATACATTAAAACATGGACACACGTAAATCAGTAATCAACGAATTGCTCCGGCTCATCGTTTGTGGACTGCTGTACTGTGGCGCCTTAATCACTGGCGATGCGCTGGCGGACATAAACGTACTTACCGGCGCAACGCTATTCGACGGTAGCGGTGCGCTACCATTAGCCAATGCCGTGGTGGTTGTACGGGACGATCGCATCGCCGATATCGGCCCGGTGGACCGGGTGCCGATTCCGTCGGAGGCCGTGGTAACCGACCTTCGCGGCAAGTGGATCTTGCCCGGTCTGGTCGATGCGCACGTCCACTTCTTCCAGTCCGGTGGACTGTATACACGGCCTGATGTCATCGACCTGCGGCATGTTCGCCCGTACGACATCGAAATCGCCACGATACGCCGGCTACTGCCGGCTACCCTGACTCGCTATACCACCAGTGGCGTGACCTCGGTGGTTGACCTGGCGGGGCCTGCATGGACTTATGGACTGCGCCGACTGGCCGACGGCGCGGCGACATTACCGCGGGTGGCGCTGGCTGGGCCGGGGCTCGCCCCTGCACTGCGGCCCGGTCTCGACGGCGAACACGCGCCGGCGGTCGTGGTGCGCACGCCGGAACAGGCCCGGCGGGCGGTGCGGTCACTGGCGGCGGATCGGCCGGACCTGCTGAAAATCTGGTTCGCGCTGAGTCCCGGCATGGACCCGCAACGGGAATTTCGCTGGGTGCATGCAGCCATCGACGAGGCGCACGAACTTGGCCTGCGAGTCGCCGTGCACGCAACGCAACTGAAACTTGCCCGTGAAATGGTGCGGGCCGGCGCGGACATCCTGGTGCACAGCATCGACGACGAGCTCATCGAACCGGAACTACTGTCGCTTATGCGCGCGCGCGGGGTGCTCTACATCCCGACGCTGGGCGTTGGGCAGCGCTATGCCGAGGTTCTCGGTCAACAGCTGGCGCTGTCTCCGTTCGAACAGGCTATGGCAGACGGCGATGTCATCGCCAGTCTCGATGACTTGCGCTGGCTGACTCGGGGCCGTGCGATTAAGCGAAGTCTGCCTGACAACCGGATCGCAAACGAGAACCTGCTGCGCGTGCACCGGGCCGGCATACAGATCGCTGCCGGCAGCGACGCCGGCAACATCGGTAGCCTGCACGGCCCGGGGTTGCACCGTGAACTTGAGCTGATGGTTGGGGCTGGCCTCACGCCAACGCAAGTCCTGCAATCAGCCACCCGCAGCGGCGCCGCGGTTATGGGACGCGGCAACGAAGTCGGCCGCCTACAACCGGGCATGCTGGCCGACTTGCTGGTACTGGACTCGAACCCACTGGCTGATATTCGCAATACAGAGGACATAGTTCTTGTCATGAAAGGCGGACAGGTCTTGCACTGTGATGCCAGGACACTGCCGGCAGGCTGCCCGGACTGAATATCTGGCAGGCATTCGACTCTTTGCAGGCAAAATTTCTGTTCCACCTTACAGGGGGTCAGCGTGAACCTCCCCCCTCCCTTGTTCTGTTTCGGGTTGCATTACTCCCAGTTCAGCCACTTTTAAAGGGCTCTGACCCCTTTATCATTCTTTATCAGAAACGATTATTGGAGAAACCATGAAATCCGGTAAAAGGTGGTTATGGGCTTTCGGCGCTTTTAGTGTTCTGTATCTGGTTCTGCTTATTCCTGACTCAAAATCTAATGTTGAATTACGGGGTGCAAATACAGCGTTCCGGTGGAATGAAGATCCCACCTGGTACAAACTTGAAAATAAATTTTCCAGCCTGCGCAATAGTTGTGAGATCATTCAACCGGCCATCGCAATGTCACTTAATCAGTTGCGCACTGATGTTAATCGTATTGATACAGATACCCTTAGTCATGACGATGCTGCACTGAAAGTGATTCGACGGCAGATATTTGAAATTGCTGCAATGATAAGCGCCTGTCCCGATTCAGCATTACCTTTTATTCAGTTGACAAGTGATCTTCGAGTAAAAATAAAAACAGCCTCTATTCATTGGAACACTGAGGATAAAGCAGCCCGTGAATCTATATATCGTATTTTGTATGGGAGTCGTGCAGCCGCCGAAGAAATTTTACTTCAAGCGGATCGCGATAAAATTCCTCTTATTGTAAAAGGTAGTGAGGTTGAATCCGTTGCACCAGAAGTGGTATTGAATGGTGTACAAATGCGCAGCGGGGATATCCTTGTATCCCGCGGTGGTGCGCCCACGTCAGCTTTGATTGCCCGGGGGAATGATTATCCAGGAAACTTTTCCCACGTTGGTCTGCTTTATGTCGATCCTGAGACAAGCACACCCTGGATGATTGAATCTCATATTGAAGTGGGTGTGACCATTTCTGACTGGGATACCTATATGAACGATAAAAAGTTACGCATCATGGTATTGCGTGTCCGGCCCGACCTAAACGTAATGAAAAATGATCCGATGATTCCCCATAAGGCAGCCGCTGCAGCATGGGCTAGGGCAAACAAAGAACATATTGCTTATGATTTTGCAATGGATTTTAAAAATCCTGATAAACTTTTTTGTTCTGAAGTTGCTTCGTCGGTATATCGCCAATTGGGTATTAATCTGTGGATGGGTATTTCACATATTTCCTCACCAGGAACGGTCCAACTACTCCAGGGCTTTGGTGTTGAATTTTTCCAGACAGAAGCACCATCGGATCTTGAATATGATACACAGTTGACAGTCGTAGGAGAACTAAGGGATCCACAAACGTTGTACCAGGATCATGTGGACAATGCCGTCGTTGATGCAATTCTGGAAATGGCGGATGCTGGCTGGACGAATGATTACAATGTACTTATGCTGCCGCCGATGAGAGTTGTCAAAGGTTATTGCATGATACTAAATCACTTTGGAACACACTGTATGGTACCTGAGGGAATGAGTGCCACTTCAGCCTTGAGGCATGATAATTTTGTTGCTGTTCATAGCAGAATCAAAACCGATGTTCTAAAAAAAGCCGCAGTATTTGAGTTGGAAAAAGGCTATCGTCCGCCATTCTGGCGTTTATACGAAATGGCGGTAGATGTGAGTAAACAAGAATTAATATATTAGCCCGCATTTCTCACCAGGATCACGGGAGCAGGCGCCGGATTCGTGTTCGTAAGCGCCGCTCTGGAGCGAAAACCGTAGCAATAGCTACGGTTTGAGTGAAGAGCAAGCTTACGGACGCGAAGACCAGCCTGAACCGTGATAGGCATGCTTGAAATACACACTGTATCATGATCATCCAGGTTTTCTTCCGAGGGACCAATGCCTTACCAGTATCCTACGCCGCCTGGTGAGAAATGCGGGCTAGTCTCTCAGGCCAGCCCCAACAAGACCTTCAACTTGGAAACATTGGACCTGCTCACAGGTACACGTAGGCCGTCATTGTGGTCCAGCACAAGATAGCACTGGTTATCGATCTTCTCGAATGACATCGCATACTGCATGTTCACAATATAACTGCGGTGAACACGCACGAAGTAAGGTAATTCGAGTCTGTTTTCGATGTCCGTCAAATTGAGGTTACACAGAAAACTGTCGTATTCCGTGAACAGCGTCGAATAATGCCCCTCTGCCTTGATGCAGACCACATTATCAAGCTCTACGAGAAGTACTTGATTGTTTTTGTACACGGGCAATTTGAGCAGTTGCAGGCTCTCGTGCGTTTTGCCGAGTCCAATCCCCACCGGTTCTGAGACATGAGTCAATCCCGTGATGTCAAAAAACACCAGGCATGCACCTACAGTGCCCGATGGGCCTGCCATGGCAGATAGCTTGATCAGCAATACACGTTCTGGATTATTAAGCATCACCGTCATCGGCGGCAGCGGGTTTGTGGTATTTGATAACTGATCAAACAGGCATTTGATCTTTTCCCGGCTTTTCTCCGGATGGATATCAAGAACTTGTTGACCAATCAAATCAGCCTTGCCGTCTTCAAAGGTATCAGAAGCCACAGCATTCATCGCTGTGATCACATTATTCTGATCGAGCCAGATGATGCCCGGATCAAACTGCTCGAGTGTGTGTTGTATCGACTCTACCATACAGCACCCAGTCTACACTCTGGCGAACTCTCTGTGAAAAACGAGCTTATAAGTTTTTAAGGGGTCAGAGCCCTTTAATGTGGGAAGGTCGGTTTGCTGCACAACAGCCCTGCGGACTGGATTATTGATGAATCAGCATTCGTGGTTGATCCTGCCCCAGAACATTGCAATGAATCCTTTGTCATAACAGTAATGATGAATACCAGAACCATCATCCAGCCCTGTTGTATCGTGTTGTCTTTGCTATTAATCACAGAGGTTGCCAGCGCAGAACAGAAAAACGGCTTTGCGGTCGATCATGGTCTAATCGATGCCGAAGATATCGTCAGAGGCGGCCCGGCAAAAGATGGTATTCCGGCTATCGACAAGCCCGAATTCATCGACGCGGATAACGCAAACTTTTTAAAGGACAGTGACCACATTCTCGGAATCGAGATCGACGGCATCGCTAAGGCTTATCCGGTCAGCATCCTGAATTGGCACGAAATCGTCAATGACGCAATAGAGAAAACTGCCTACACGGTGAGCTATTGCCCGCTTTGCGGCACCGGTATTGCATTCGACCGGGACGTCGACGGAAAAATACACAGCTTTGGAGTATCCGGGCTGCTTTATAACAGCGATGTCTTGATGTACGACCGTGAGACTGAATCGCTGTGGTCACAGATAATGGGCAAAGCAGTCACTGGGCGATACAAGGGTACCGCATTGCACCCGATACCCATCCGACATACAACGTGGTCCAACTGGAAGCAGCTGTATCCGACCACACAGGTGCTTTCAACAGACACCGGCTACTCACGGCAGTACGGACGCGATCCCTATGAGGCTTATCAACATGCCTCGCAGACCTATTTTCCGGTCACGCACAAGGCGCCCGGCCGTTACCATCCTAAAGAACGTGTGCTAGGGATTACCGACGGCCATTCACAAAAGGCCTATCCGTTCATCGAACTCAACAAAAACAACAGCCATCGATTCAGCGATCATTTTGGAGGTAAGACGTACATCATATACTGGAACAGGGATGAACAAAGCGGCTATTTGACTGATGAAAAAGGTGCCATCATGCCGGCCATCCAGGCTTACTGGTTCGCCTGGTATGCTTTTCATCCGGATACGACCGTCTTCACCGCAGGCACCGACAAATAAATAAGACGCATTGGGTAAAAAGGGATCTTGCCATTTGCCCACACAATTCAAATCCTTGTTGTAACGTTTAACCCGCATAGGTCGTAGTGCGGGGCAAAGCTAAAAAAAAAGGCCCGCGTGGTCTGCGGGCAGAAAGCGAAATACCGTCGAAGCAACAGTGAATGCGAAAAACAACATATTTCCGATCAGATCTCCAATAAGCCATGGCCTTATCGCAGATTTCAACTCCATGACGCTCCTGCAATTGCAGGTTGCGCTATCAGCAAACGCTAAAGATGAACTTTCCTGTACGATCGCAAAAAAAATTCACACCTTGTCTAATACAAAACATTGACATTTTACTCATTTTGGAATAATCTTTTGGTCAACACATGGACACCCTGACGAAGTCAGCAATGAACCCTTCAAAACAAACAGGAAGAGTAGTGTCTAGTCTCGTTTTTTGTGTTTTAACGCTTGAGTAAACAGTAACTTGAAAAAAACTTCGAACCGCGATTGTGTCGATACAGCGACACTGGTTCTTCACAGCTATTAGTAGACAAAACCTGAACACGACCGATAGATTTAAAACTGGAGAAAGAAATCATGATAAAGAAATTCAAACTGAGCTTGATTGCAACTGCACTTGTGATGACCCCCCTGGCGGCCTCTGCTGACCACTGCCGCTCTGGCATGATGTACAAGAAACACGGATATTACGATCACCCGCATCATCACAAATACATGAAACACCCGATGCATCGTTCGCACTACTATGGCGGACACCCGGAAATGTACTGGCGCCACGACAAACATAAAAGGTACGAAAAGTCTTATCAATCAGACAGCAGAGCGAAGGAATCGAAAAGCGGTGCAGAAGACCTAGGCGCGGCACCAACCGGGACCATCGTTGAGACCGCAATCAGCGCTGGCAACTTCAACACCTTGATCAGCGCGATCGAATCCGCCGGTCTCGTCGAAACCCTTAATCAAACGGGGCCATTCACCGTTTTCGCTCCTAGTGACGAGGCGTTCGAAAAAGTCCCCGAATCAATCCGCTCCGCGATCATCGCCGACAAAGACGCTCTGGCAGAACTGCTCAGCTATCACGTCGTTAGCGGGGAAGTTACCGCAGCCGATGTCGCGAAACTGGACACCGCGACCACGGTTCAGGGCTCGAGCGTCACTTTCGACACATCTGATGGCGTCAAAGTCAATGGCGCGAAAGTTGTCGCGGCTGACATACGTGCGACCAACGGCATTATTCACGTTATCGACACAGTGATGGTACCCAACTGAAAGCACCGTTCATATCCGCCGGCTTATACGGAGATGACGTTAATAAATGAAACGCGCAAACGGCAATCACCTATCGCAATGCCCGCGATGCTGATCACCGGGTATCCTGAAACACAACCCGAAGCGTCCGTGCGCAAGTTTTGAATCAACTCGTGACAGATTGGAGATGATGATGAAAATAACGAAAGATACCAAAGCACTGGCAATAACTGCATTTGCTTCGGCCGCAGCTTTGTTTACAGTGGTTTCCACTAATCTTGAAGCAGGCCCGCAGCAACTGGCTGGTAACGGTTATTATGGCTATGGCGGAGGTTATGAAAGACCCGCAGCCCCGGGTTACCTTTACTACGCGCCAGGTGAACAGAGCCGGATGCAACAGCGCGCTCAACCACCCGCTCACAGCGCTGCAGCAGACCCGTCAAAACAGACAGGTGAGCCCCAAACAGAAATCAGTAACATGAACATCGCGCGCATGCAATTCATGCCCGCGGCAATCCGTATCAAAGCTGGTGACGAGGTGACCTGGATAAACATCGAAGCCATGCCACATACCATTACAAGCCGAAACAGCGGCCTGCTAGCCTCTGAGAGATTGGGGCGAGGGTCGATTTTCACACACACGTTCAAACAACCCGGGACCTACACTTACTACTGCTCACTGCACCCCTCGATGACGGGCACAGTCGTCGTCGAATAGCCTACCCCTGTCATGGCCCGAATGGAAGCGGGCCTTCATCACACGCGGCACAGAATAGATTTCCAACGGTAATGCCATAAGCACGAACCACGCTCATATTCACAACTCATTTTTTTCTGCTAGCCCGGGTGTTGCATGAAGGATTCGGATTTTAGGGTATTGCGTAATCTGCTGGTCAATTGCTATACGTTTCCAATGCGATAGCCATTTGCTTGTGTATCAGCTTTAGCCATCCTCGTGACTACACCGTCCCTCCTCAGCTCCTCGATGAAAAATTGTTTATATTTTGTATAGTACAATATATTGACAACTCGAGAATGCTCATGTAATGTATAGGGCATGGACGGATGAACCGTCATACCAACACCGTAGGAGGTGTATCATGAAATACACAAAGTCCAATGTATTAAACACAGAAGATGAACTGATTTCTAAAATGACGCTTTCGTTTTTATTCACACCGCTGGTTCTGCTGATGCTCACTGCTGCGGCGATAGCCATGTGACACACAACCAGTATGAACAATAGCCAGACACGAGGGCGGATGTGTTATTGAATCATCCGCCCGATGCGTAGAATGCACCTACGGAAACATGACGGATTACACCACTATGAAAAACATCGCAATGATTACAGGTGCCTCCGGCGGCCTGGCGAGGTCAGTCGCCGTCCACCTGCTCGACAGGGGCTGGCAACTTGCCTTGGTATCACGGGACTTAGAAAAGCTGGGCGATCATCCGGCGACATCGTCGTCATGCCTTATCGAAGCTGACGTATCGAGCGCCAAAGGCGCTGCCGATGCACTCGCCTGCTGCGTCGAAAATACAGGTCGAAGCCCGACTGTTTTGGTGAATTGTGCGGGTTCTGTGCTGATGACGCCTCTGCACAGAACACGGGAAGACCAGTACCGCCAGTGTATGCAAGCCAATCTTGATACCAGTTTTTACTCGTTGAGCGCTTTTATCGATAGCTGCCTTAACGCGAAACAGCCGGGTGCCGCAGTCCTGGTTAGCTCAGTTACCGCCCGCATCGGCGTCAGTAACCACGAAGCCGTAGCCGCATCGAAGGCAGCAGTAGAGAGTCTCGCCCGGTCTGCTGCTGCGACCTACTCGAAAAACCGCATACGCATCAATGCCGTAGCGCCGGGACTGATGCGGTCACCGGCGACCGAATGGCTGTTCTCGACGCCCAACAACAGCAAACAGCTAGACGCACAATATCCGCTTGGACGACACGGGCA
>JABDQW010000001.1 GCA_013042055.1 Gammaproteobacteria bacterium
TAACCCGCATTTCTCACCAGGCGGCATAGGATACAGATAAGACATTGGCATTTTGGAGCAAAGTGAGTATGGTCAAAAATACAGCGTGTTATGCAAACGTGCCTATCACGGTTCAGGCTAGTCTTCGTGTCCGTAAGCTTGCTCTTCACTCAAACCGTAGCTATTGCTACGCTTTTCGCTCCAGAGCGGCGCTTACAAACACGAATCCTGCGCCTGCTCCCGTGATCCTGGTGAGAAATGCGGGCTAGCCCGCTACTTGTTCCAGGTACGTCGACGATCGCAATGGCACTTCTCTGGTCACGTCGTTGCGAGCAAATGCGTAGCAATCTCGTGAGCAATGCCCGAACGCACGCAGATCGCCACGTCGCTTGCGCTCCTCGCGATGACTGTAGTTGGTTGCTTCGGTTCCTTTATATGTTGTTACTAAGGTAATTCCGAGCTGCGCCATGCGCGGCGGAGTTCGGATGCGTGCTTTTCGCCGGTACAACAGTCGATCGTACACAGCGGGAGAAATCCTTTGTGTCTCAGCGTCTCTGCGGTGAATACCGTTCTGCTTAGGTAAGCCTTTGCGTTGATAGAAACCGGTCATACGGAATCTACTACAACTGGGCGGATATCTGCCCGTCTACAATCTCCAGGTCGATGGGCTGCAGGCTGTCACCGATGCATGGGCCGGCGACGCATTTGCCGCTATCGATTTCGAACAGTGCATCGTGCGTGGAACACTGGATGAACATATTGTCCATATCGAGAAACTGATCTTCCTGCCAGTCCAGGTTGGCACCGGTGTGTGGGCAGCTGTTGACGTAGGCCTTGAAGATGCCATCCTTGTGCACGACGAACAGCGAAATCGTGTTGCGACCGTGTTTGATTTCGAATGCTTTTGAACCGGGGTCGCTGATGTCGACCGTGTTACATAAAGAAAAGATCAAGAGCGTTCCTGTGATAGTGTTTGGGCTGTAGAATACGTCGCTGAAATTTGGACTCGAGCATTATACCGTAGAGTCATCGTTCCAATAGGCATAGCCCCACTGATGAATGAAATTATAATTTGGCTGATTCTAGCATTGGCCGGCGCTGCGATAATCGGTTTATTCATGATCGGTGCACGTTTGATGCGAATGCAAGGTCAGGCGGACTCGCAAACAAGGCAGTTCGATAGTATCAAGGACCAGCAAGCGCAGTCACGCGAAGCTCAGTTAAAAAGCCTCGCTGAAATGCAAGCCAAGCTTGAACAGCGTTTCGGTGATATGCAACAGGGTATTGAAAAGCGTCTTGGTGAAATGTCACAAACCAGCATAGAACATCTGGCCAAGTCTAATGATCAAATCCAGGAAACCTTGCACAAACGGTTGACCGAAATCAGCGGTCAGGTCGAAACGCGGCTGAATAAAGGATTTGAGAAAACCAATGAAACCTTCACCGATGTTGTCAAACGCCTGGCGCTGATCGACGAGGCGCAGAAAAAAATCACGGAACTGTCATCCAGTGTGGTCAGCTTACAAGAAGTGTTGAACGACAAGCGCTCGCGCGGCGCATTTGGTGAAGCACAAATGATGCTGCAGGTTCGCAATGTCCTGCCGGAAGACAGTTTTGCCGAACAATACAAGCTGTCAAATGGGACACGCGTCGACTGTATGCTGTTCCTGCCGGAACCGACCGGCCATCTCGCGATCGATGCCAAATTCCCATTGGATTCGTACAAAACCATGATGAATCCAGACGCGACCCAGGTCGACCGCGTCAACGCCGAGCGTCAGTTCAAGCAGGACATCAAGAAACACATCAATGATATCGCCGAAAAGTATATTATTCCGGGCGAAACGTCCGATGGTGCGTTGATGTTTATCCCGGCTGAAGCAGTGTTTGCCGAAATTCATGCGCATCAGGCCGAGTTGGTCGAAGAGGCGCAGCGTCGCAGGGTATGGATGGTATCGCCGACGACGATGATGGCCGTGCTGACCACGGCGCGGGCCGTATTGAAAGACTCCGCGACGAGGAAACAGGTACACCTGATCCAAGAGCATTTGATCCGCTTATCGGGTGATTTCGATCGCTTCAGAAAGCGCATGGACAACCTGTCTAAACATATTCAGCAAGCCAATAAGGATGTGGAGGAAGTGAATACTTCGGCACGCAAAATCAGCAGTCGCTTCGATAAAATCGAAAAAGTCGAATTACACGATGAAGATGATATCGAAGTGCTGGAGCAGTGAATGCTGGGTATCCGCACAGTGTTAACAGGCCCTAACAGAATCCTGAGCCGAAAATAGATTTCTCTCGCAAAGACGCGTAATGCGCGAAGATAATGGTTGGGGCTGGGTGTTGGGGCCGGTCGGCAGGTTGTTGCCCGTGCCGTTGGACCGTAAAACGGAGACCTGCTGGCTGGGCATCCTGTTAGGTCCGGCCTGATACGGTCGGGACAGTGTAATTTCAGTCTTTGAACTCGGTCATTTCAATGAAGCAAATTCCGAAGCCATCATCGTTCTTATGGACGATAATGGCGTCCTTGAAGGTGTCGGCATCGTTATTGAGCGGGTCGAGGTAATGCACGCTGACCATTTCGCCGATCGGAAACTTTACTGCCGTATCGACTTCGATAAACATGCCGCCTTGACTGATATTGCGTGTGTTTACAACCGCATACGGCTCATCGAGGAATGTGAGCTCGACGCTGACTTTAATATGCTTGCGTTCGTGTTTGCGCAGGTTCTTACTCATGCAGATGCTACCGGATTGAATTTATTAGTGTTATATGCTGAATAATAGACCGCTTTGGTGGAAAAAACAGGCAAGCAGGCGACAATTAGCCTCGATGTTGTATCAAGGCTTCGAATTTAACGGGCTGGCCGTGCTCAGTGAGGGGGCAAAGCCGCGACGTAAGGTATTCTCGGTAATGCAGTAAGATTCCATGAACTGCTGTAAATAGTGCTCACCACCGGCCTTGTAGCCGGTGCCGCTCATATTGAAGCCCCCAAACGGTTGCCGAGCGACCAAGGCGCCGGTGATCTTGCGATTCAGGTACAGGTTGCCGACATTGAAATGCTCGCTGGCCTGCAACAGATGTTGCGGGTTTCTGGAATAGACGCCACCGGTCAGCGCGTATCGAGTGCTGTTCGCTAGCTCGATTGCCTGGGAAAAGTCTGCGGCACGCATGACCGAAAGCACCGGTCCAAATATCTCCTCCTGCGCCAACGGCGTATCGCTGGTGACGTCGGTGAATATGACCGGAGATATGTAATAGCCGTCATCATGACGAACACTGGGGTTATCCAACAATACCGAAGCATAATCCTTGCCGCGTGCGATCGCTTGATGGATTCGGTCATAGGCGTGTTCACTGATGACCGGTCCAAGGAAGTTTCCGGCATGTTCTGGCGGACCGATGGTTAGGCTGTTCGCAGTTGCGACCAGTCGTTCGATGAAGGCGTCATAGGCCTTATCCAGCACGATCACGCGTGAACAGGCGCTGCACTTTTGTCCCTGAAAACCGAAAGCTGAGGTGACGGTACCGGTCACCGCAACATCCAGATCGGCATCGTCATCGATAATGATTGCATTCTTGCCGCCCATTTCGGCGATGACGCGTTTCACGTGGTGTTGATGCGCTTGTATTTGTGCCCCTGTTTGGATGAGTTGGCTGCCAACCGCTTCGGAACCTGTGAAAGCAATCAAGTGAATCTGCGGGCTACGCGCAATATAATCACCGATGATGTCGCCGCGGCCTGGCACAAAATTGATGACGCCTGGCGGCAGTCCGACTTCATGGATCAGGTCGACAAAGCGTGCCGCGATCACCGGTGTTTGTGAGGAAGGCTTCAGAATGGCGGTGTTTCCACTGACAATGGTGGCCGATAGCATGCCGGTGAGAATAGCCAGTGGAAAATTCCACGGCGGGATAACGACACCGATACCGCGTGCGCGATAGCCGAGCCGATTCTGTTCGCCAGGGCGTTCATTAATAGCTGCCGAGTCCAGTTGCTCTGCCTGGTCGGCATAGTAGTTCAGAAAATCGATGGCCTCGCAGACGTCCGCGTCAGCCTCGGTCCAATTCTTACCAGCTTCCAGCACTTGCCATGCGGCGAAGTTGTAGCGCTGTTCCAGCAGGCGGGCGGCAATCCTGCGTAGCCAGTCGGCGCGTTCGGTCACACAGGTGTGTCGCCAGTGAGCGCTGGCATGTTGCGCCGCGGCTATCGCCCTGTCTGCAAGCGTCTGGTCAGTCGCGTTCACGGTACCAATAATTTCATCAGGTCTGGCCGGGTTGACCGAGCGGATGATTTCATCGCTTTGCAGCGATTCACCGTTGATGATCAATGGATAATGGCGGCCAAGCTCGGAACGGGCCCGATCGAGCGCCTGTTTGAAGCGACGATGCTCCGCAAGGTCGGTGAAACGCAGCAACGGCGTGTTTCGAAACGGATCCTCCTTGGTGGTGCTGTCGAGTTCATCGACAAACACCGGCTTTTGCAGATTGATGTTTTCCAATTGTGATTGCAGGCCAATGTCGAGCACGCTAGCGCCTGAGCTGTTTTCCAGTAATCTCCGCACCAGGTATGACATTCCGGGAAGGGTCTTGCCGTAAGGCACATACACACGACAGTGCTTATGCTGTTCAATCAGTGCTTTCTTCAATGGGTCCGCCATGCCATATAGCATCTGGAATTCATAATCGTGTGGACCGAGATCATAATGTTCGGCCAACGCAATTGTCGCGGCGAGTGAGCGTATATTGTGGGAGGCCACAGCGGTGTTGAAATGCTCGGCTCTGGCCAAAAGATAACTAAGGCAGCGCTCAAAGTTTGCATCGGTGTTTTGTTTTACTGACCACACCGGTGTGTGCCAGTTGTTTTGTGTTGCAATAACCGTTTCGTAATCCCAATAAGCGCCGCGCACCAGCCGCACCGATACGGGTGCTTCGCGGTGCTTGACGGTTTGAGCGAGCGACTCCAGGTCCTGATAGGCTTCTCTCAGATAGGCTTGTATCGCGATACCGAGATTGGGCCAGTCAGACAGGGCGTTGTCGTACAACAGGCGCTCGAAAACGGCCAGCGAGATGTGTTTGTAGTCGTACTGTTCCATATCGATCATGACGAAAGCGTCATGCTCGCGAGCGCATTCAATGATCGGATACAATCGCTTCAGGATCGCCTTTACGCTACCTTCGCGATCGACGGGGTTGATTTGAGAGTACAACGAGGATGGTTTCACCGAGATATTCAGACGTGGGATCTCTCGTCCGTAGCAGTGATCCAGTTTCTCATCGCGTTGCCACTGGCTGACTTCATTTGTCATGCTGGTGATCAGCTCGATATAAGCCTGTTGGTAAGCTTCGGCCTCGGCTTCGCTGATGGTGGCCTCGCCGAGGATATCCAGGCTGCTGTTCATACCCTGATCACGCAGTCTGTGTATCGTACTGGTGGCCTTAGCCGTGGTCTGTCCACCCATGAACTTGCGCGAAAGCCCGCGGATCGTAAAGCGTGTCAATGGGGCGGCGATATGGGCGAGCCAGGGCTCATCGCTGTGATCGAGTCCCCAGCGGGCAAGCTCGGGTAATCGCAGGTTCAAATCCCCAAAATAGGACTGCAGATGTTCTGTCAGGCTGGTATCGTCTTCCAAGCTGGGTAAGACATCGATAAAACGCAGTGCTTGCACCCGGAAGTTCTCATCCCGAGTGGTGAGCATGACCAGTTTGTCGATCCACCGGGTCTCGCCGCTGTATTCTCTGGTCATCTCGAACAACTGATTACCCAGGCTATGGATATGTTCTTCAACGCTCATTGGTCGCCCCTGTTATCGCCGCCTGTCAGCCGACAGTTTGCCTGTATCTGTCCGCGGCGGATAGGCCTTTTTTAGTGATTCAGGCAGGATGCAGCTTGTGATAGAGTGCAAAGACATTCTATCGGAGCCAGGTTAATCATGAGAATTCGATTACTGCTTATATACCTTTGCCTGTTGCCGACCAGTTACTCTGTAGCTGCAACCGACATCGAACGCGAACAGCGCATGGCAAACGAGATCGTCGATAGCATAATCGATGGTGAAGCCGTTTACCTGGACAGCGGCAAGGAAGAATACCCGGCAGTGATCAAAGAGGCACCGGCCAGGCTGAGAGCCATGCAGCAAGCGGGACATCCGAAGTCACAACAGAGCACTGTTCCTGGTGCTAATCATTACTTTACCGATGCTGGAGAGGCGTTGCTCGAGGCTGCGGGCTAGTACTATCCCCGCGCATGGAGTATCTCGCATCCAATTATTAAACTTAGCATGAGCGAACAAGGAAAACCCGAAGGTCAGCTGCGCCTGCTGCGCGAACGACGATTTCTGCCTTTTTTCGTCACCCAGTTCCTTGGGGCTTTCAACGATAACGTTTTCAAGAATGCGCTGATCATTCTGATCGCTTTTCAGGGCGCTCAATTCAGTGACATCGATACCAATACGCTGACCAATCTGAGTGCCGGCCTGTTTATCCTACCGTTCTTTTTATTATCGGCAACAGCGGGTCAGTTGATCGATAAGACCGATAAATCACTATCGATGCAGCGCATCAAGATGCTGGAGATCGGCATCATGTTGTGTGCGGCATGGGCCTTTCACGCCGGCGAGCTCTACCTGTTGATTGCCTTGCTGTTCCTGATGGGGGCGCAATCGACTTTATTTGGCCCGGCCAAGTACAGCTATATCCCGCAGCATCTGGCGGACAATGAACTGGTCGCCGGTAATGCACTGGTACAAATGGGAACCTTTGTCGCGATATTGATTGGCACCATGGCAGGTGGTTTGCTGATTGCGCACCAGGATGGACGCGTGCTGGTTTCAGTCGTGTTGGTCGTGATCGCAGTGTTTGGTTTTATTGCTAGCCTGGTCATCCCCAAGACACCGGCTCCCTGTCCGGACCTGAAGATCAACTGGAACCTATTTTCTGAAACCTGGCGCAATATTGCATTTCTCCACAGTAACCGAACCGTGTTTCTGTCCGTGCTCGGTATTTCATGGTTCTGGTTTCTGGGCGCGACTTATTTGGTGCAATTGCCCAACTATACCAAGCTCACATTGGGAGCTAATGAACAGGTGGTGACGCTGTTGCTGACTCTGTTCACGCTGGGCATCGGTTCGGGTTCGTTGTTGTGTAACTGGTTATCCGGACAAAAAGTCGAAATCGGCCTGGTACCGTTTGGTTCGATCGGGTTGACATTATTCGGCATCGATCTGTTTTTTGCCAGGCCCACGCTCGAGCATAGCGAGCTAATCGGATTGGCAGCGTTCTGGCAGCAAGCGGGCAGCTTCAGGATCATTTTCGATGTCGTCTTGATTGGCTTGTTTGGCGGCTTTTATATCGTCCCGCTGTTTGCGCTGGTGCAGCAGCGCAGTGATAAGGAGCATTTGTCCCGTGTGATTGCGGGTAATAATATACTCAACGCCTTGTTGATGGTTTTGTCAGCGACCCTCGCCATCGTATTGCTCGGTGCAGGTGTCAGCATCGCTCAGTTGTTTCTGATCGTGGCGATATTAAATGCGGCGGTGGCCGTGTATATTTTCACGCTGGTACCCGAGTTCCTCATGCGCTTTCTGGTTTGGATACTCATTCATTCGATCTATCATGTGCGCAAGCAGGGCCTGGAGAACATACCCGATCAGGGCCCGGCTGTACTGGTGTGCAATCATGTCAGTTATGTCGATGCGATGATCATCGGCGGTTGTATTCGTCGGCCAGTGCGCTTCGTCATGTATTACAAAATTTATCAATTACCGTTACTGCACTTCGTTTCCCGAACCGCGCGTGCGATACCCATCGCCGGCGGTTTCGAAAACAAGGCGTTAATGGAACAGGCGTTTGATCAAGTCGAGCAGGCGCTGCAGGAGGGTGACGTGGTTTGTATTTTTCCGGAAGGCCGTCTCACGTCGGATGGTCAGATGAATCAATTCAAATCTGGAATAGAGCGTATCGTTAAACGCATGCCGGTTCCGGTTATCCCGATGTGCCTGTACGGCTTGTGGGGTAGCGCCTTCAGTCGTCATCGGGGATTTATTTTGTGGCGCATCATTAATGGCTTCCGTTCTACAATCGATTTGACGATATCAAAGCCGCAGCCGCCACAGGGTATCAGCGCTCAGGGCCTGCAGGCCCAGGTCGCCGACATGTGTGTCGCATCCGCCAGGGCGCGTGGTTATTGATACGCCGTACCCTGATCATCAATGCGGGCTAGCCGCAGGCGTTCACCGCAGAGACGCGGAGGACGCAGAGGTTTCAGCCGCAAAAAACGCAAAAAGCGCGAAAAAACTAGATCTTGGTTACCGGGAGTTATATTGTGAGGTATATAAAAACAGCTATTCGCGCCGTTTGCGTTTTTCGCGGCTAAAGCCGCTCCTTGTCAGTTAGAACCCTGCATCTCCGCCCGCCCCCAGGCAGACCACGCGCACTTGCTCGATGGCTTTGTTCTGGATCTCGAGCGCGTTCAGCAGCGACGCTGCAATGATAATGGTTCAGTAAGTTAGCAAATACTAATTTTTTAACACTTTGCTTCGATGCCTGTTCCATTGATTTCGATGGCGAGGGGATGGCGGATGCGTACGAAGTACCTGGCGGTGCGGCCACGGCTGTGCTTTTGCGCCTGTTTTTTACGAGCCGGTTGCAGCCAGCCTCGAACGATTACATGTTGCCCGGCCAGCGAAGGCAGATCGATCGCGTCGAAATAAGCCAGGTCATGCTGGTTGATGTGGATCAGCAGATCGGCCATGACGAGCCAGAATCCGGTGTTCGAACGGCTGACACGATCGATATGACCGCTGACCAGGCGAAAGCCAGTAGATTCGGCAGTGAGTTTATCCGCATCGACAGGCGTATGCTGTGGATGCGACCAGATGCCAGCGCCGGCGCAGCGTGCTAGCTGTTCCTGCTGCGCATAGCAGTCAGCAAATGCGAGGCTGGGCGGGTGCGCGATCGCTTGTGCCAGGCCGTGTCGAAGCAGCAATGCCTGGATATTGTCGCCGTTGGGTGAAAACAAATGCGCCAGTGTGCGCTGATGACGGTCGTGACGCGCCATGCCGTAGCGCAATCCAATGCGATCATCGTGTTTAGCCAGCGCTTTATTCAAAAACGCACGCGCTTGTTGTGCATATACCTGCTCGGGTCTGTTATCTTGGGCGAGCTCAGGAGTGTTGATACCGATAAGGCGCACCTTGCGTCCGTCCTCGAGGTGTACTGTATCGCCATCATGGACGTATCTGACGACAGCGAATTCATCGATTTGATCGGTCGGGCAAGCGCTTTCGGCGTGTACTGCCGTCGTTAACAGGCAGCACAGCAATAAAAAAAGGCGCTGACAAGCGCCTTTTTCGAGAGTCAGCGTGTAGCCTGCCCTGTTCAGGATTTACCACCACCGAAGCGCTTGCGGAATTTGTCGATCTGTCCGGCAGAATCCAGGATCTTCTGTTTGCCGGTATAAAACGGGTGGCATTGTGAACAGACTTCGACCTGTAACTCGTCTTTACCCAGCGTCGAACGCGTTTGAAAATTGTTTCCGCAGCTGCATGTGACGTTTACATCTTTATATTGCGGGTGGATATCGGCTTTCATCGTGCTTACCTCCCTGCCTGTTAGGGACTATCTCAAAAGGGCGCTAATTCTACCTGCAAGCCCGATAAGTGGCAAGCGCCGTTTGCAGCAACATATGGTGGATTTCGGAGCAAAACACCGATGGGTTTGCTACATATAACATATTGGAAAGCTGGCTTCCCTGAGGATCCTCGACAGATGAAATCGACCATCATATCCATGTTGATTGTGCTATGTATTCTCGCCGTCGCACCGTTGTTGCTATTTGGTGACCGAGGTCTATTGGCCAATTATGGTTTGGACCTGTTCGGTGAGCCGGATCTGCGCGCCAAGGCGCCGAAAAACATCACCAGCGTTACCACCGATAAAAAGGTCCAGGTCTATCGCTGGCGCGACGAACACGGCGTGATGCAGTTCACCAACACGCCGCCTCCGGATAGCCGACAAGCCGAAATGGTTGAGCTGAGACCGGATACAAATCTGGTTAAAGCAGTAGATGTTCCAGAAGAGGAACCCGAAACCAGGCCTAGCAGGCCGCGAGTCATGACGACGGGTAGTCCCTATACACCCGGCGGTGTGAAGGATTTGTTGGATACGACCAGCAGCCTGGCGGACGGTATCAGCGAGAAACAGGCCGAGCAACAACAGTTGATGGACCAGATTATGCGCAATCATAAATAGCGTCCGCCTTTGTGTTAACCGGATTCTTGCAAAAGAAATTTTTCCAGCACGTCGTTTAAAAAATCGAAACCTCGCGCACTGGTGCGAAGACCGACCGCCGAGAGCACCAGTAAGTCAGGATCGACCGCGCCACAGGCATTGATCAAAAGCCTTCTGTCGATACCTGTGCGACATTCGAACAGGTCAAAGCTGAAGCCGTCGCGTAAGCGCAGGGCATTGAGTAAAAACTCAAACACGATTTCCGACGGGTCAAGTTCTCTGCGTCCCGAACAGGCAGCGCCTTGGATAACCTGATCTATATAAGCTAGCGGCTGTCGGTGTTTCCTGCGGCGTTGTATGGAACCTCGATTGACCAGCGTCGACTTGCCGTGGGCGCCGGCACCGATACCGATGTAGTCACCGAATGTCCAATAGTTGAGATTGTGCCGACATTGCCGGTTTGCTCTGGCGAACGCTGAGACTTCGTACTGCTGATAACCGTGCTGCCCGAGTATGTCGTGACAGCGTTGCTGCATATCCCAACAACTATCGAGCTCTGGCAGCTCAGGTGGGAATTTGTAAAACAACGTGTTGGGCTCGATGGTTAACTGGTAGTGCGAGATATGCGTCGGTTCGAGCTCGCAGGCCAGCTTGACATCGTCAACAGCAGCAGACGCGATCTGCCCGGGAAGACCAAACATCAGGTCCAGGTTGATGTTATCAAAGCCAGCACCTCTGGCAGACTCGATCGCTTTAATCGCCTGGTCGCGATTGTGTATACGGCCGAGTCGGTTCAGTTTGTCATCATCAAAGCTCTGAATACCAAGCGATAGTCGGTTGATGCCAGCAGCTCGGTAATCGGAAAACTTGCCGTGTTCAGCCGTTCCCGGGTTGGCCTCCAGCGTAATTTCGGTATCGGCTGCCAACGTGAGTTTATTCGCAACACCGCTGATGATGTCAGTGATCGCCTTCGCAGAAAACAGGCTCGGCGTGCCACCACCGAAGAAGATACTTTGGATTTCGCTATGCGCAACGTGTTCGAGCTCCTGCTCTAAATCTGCCAGCAGCGCACCGATATACGCCGTTTCATCCAGGTTTGGTACCGCCTCGTGTGAATTGAAATCACAATACGGACACTTGCGCACACACCAGGGAATGTGAATGTACAAACTGAGGGGCGGTGCTTGCAGAAGTGTGCTTGTACTCATCAATTGCGCTGCCTAGTTGATCCAGTACGGCACCTCTTGTGCCTTCAAGAATTCTTCCGCCTTGCTGCCCTGCAGCAGCGCCATTGTGGATAACATACCGGCTTCGACACAAGTTGGTGCGGCAACACTGACCGTGTGCGGTGGGTCCTCTACCGGCCAGCCCGTTTTTGGATTGAGCACATGGCAATAGCGCTTGCCGTCTTTCTCAAGATAGCGGTGCGCATCACCGCTAGTGGCGAGCGCGCCTCGCTTCAATTTGATGACACCGACCGGGGCAGATGCATCACTGGACAACCGGCCGATGGTCCAGTCATTGCCGTCTTTTCGAGCCTGGGTGATCGTCAGATCGCCACCAAAATTGATCAAGATGCTGGCGTCGGATAGTTCTCGTGCGAGCAGCGCGCAGCGGTCGACGGCGTATTCCTTGCCGATACCACCCAAATCGATTTCCATGTTGGCTGCGAGTTTGAGTTTAGGCTTGTCCCAACCGACTTTGTCCCAGCCAATGATAGGCAACAGCACATCGATCTGCTGTTGGGCCGGGATATTGTCGCTTTGATCAAAATGCCAGGCTTTACGCAAAACGCCTGAGGTGACGTCAAACATACCCCCGCTGATCTGATACAGCTGGTTGGCAAAATCGAGCAGGCGCGCTGTCTCGTCATCGACTTCGATAACGTCACCATCGGCGTGGTTGATTTGGAAGGTGATATTGTCATCGCGATAACGCGAGAATTTTTGTTCGATACGCCAGGCTTCCGCGGCGACGGCATTGATGACACGCTCCGCTTCCGCTTTATCAGGCGTTTCGATGATGACTTCGCAGGGGCTTGCCATGGCTTTGAATGAGCCGTACCAGTTATTTTCTTTTTGTTCCAGTTTGACGGATGGCATGTGGAGGTCTTGTTGGCTGCGCTGTAAGGTTCGTTATTATCAGCGCTGATCGCGAGATCTACAAACGTTTGTGAGGGCGGTGCTCGCGGTTGCAAGCGAGGGATGTAAAACGGGTGCCGATACCGAGTATTGGCACCCGTCTAAAGGGTGTTTTTGATCATTTTATTTGCCGTTGATATCATTATTGGTCTGATTTTTTTGCGGGCTTATGCGCTCGCATCAGCGTAGCAATAGTAACAATAACGACCAGAGCGACAACGCTGGCCGAAACGGTAAATGCATCGATAATCATCGTATTATCCTCTTGTTGCTTCAACAGTAAGTCTTAATATAAGACAACACTAATATAACAGGAGGTCCACTGGATTTCGGTGACATTATCACTGACAGCTGTGTCACGCCTAATATGTAAAATCTCTTAAAAACAACGAGATGTGGTATATTTTTATTGGTAATTGAGAATGGTTATCAAAAAAACGGGTGCCACTAAAAGAATAGAGGCACCCGTTCGGGAGTTTGTTTTCATTTGATACGGTTAACGATGAATCAACACTCTGCATTCTCGCCTTGATTTTGACAACGCATCAGCAAGAACAGTGTCACCACCATGATGGACGATACGACGATCGCTGAGATGGTTAGTGCATCAAATATCATGAAATATCTCCTAATAGTAGAATGTCTAAATATTAGACAATACTAATAGTAGGCTACAAAATGCGAATAATCTATAAATATTTTGTAAAAAATCTATCGCGAAGTGGTCTCATAACATACTGAAAACTATAATGAAATATCCTGCCAGAATGGCAGTGAAGTAAGCTTTTCGAGGCGGCTGCGCTAGCCCGCATTTCTCACCAGGATCACGGGAGCAGGCGCAGGATT
>JABDQW010000221.1 GCA_013042055.1 Gammaproteobacteria bacterium
GTGTAGCGCACTGCGTGGCAGGACCTTCCGCCGTGATCGGTGCTAGTAACTTTTTTGAGCTGGCCGTGGCTACTGCTATCGTTCTTTTTGGTTTTGAATCCGGCGCCGCTTTGGCGACTGTTGTTGGTGTGCTGATCGAAGTACCAGTCATGTTATCTGTTGTGAAAATCGTTAATAACACCAAAGGATGGTATGAATCAGCCTTTTCGTCTCAAGCTTCTTAATAACAATACATACCCATGAAATATACAACCCTTTTAATAGTTTTCATATTTAGTTTAGCCTTCAATGCGTATGCCGAAGAACAGAAATTAGCAGATTTTCTAAGAAGCTTTGATTACGACACTAGAATTGAGATGAAAGCAGGCGTAAGAGAGCTGGTTGATCTTTTGCATGAAGGCAAGGCGCAATTGATTGATATACGCTTCCATGAGGAATATAAAGCTTGGCACATGGGTGTAGGAACGAATATACCGCTCGATGAATTACCAAATCGGCTAGATGAGCTAGATAAAAATAAGATTATTGTGACGGCATGTCCACATAAAGATAGAGCAATCATTGCCATGACATACCTGAGAACTAAGGGCTATGAAACCATGTATCTCAAAGATGGCTTAATTGGATTGGCCGAGTTTCTTCGTGGAGACAATGCAAAAGATTTCATCGAGCAAACGTTCAAATAATACGTAAAGTACGTATTGCTCTATGAAGGCTTATTTTGAATTGAGCGCACAGAATGTAACGAATCTCTGCTTTTGGTTGTGGACGGAAGTAGATACTGATGCTATATAAGTCTAAACGGCCGGAGTCGACCCATTGTGTGGCCAATTCGGCCGCAGGTTTAGACAACAATGTCAAGCTAACACAGGTGATTAATGCTAAACGGAAGTCATCCAAATATGATAGGAAGTTAGCGGTACATCCATGAACCCCCACGGGGCCAGGCGCCTATTCAGAGCCAGTGCCGACTCCCGGTGACAGCTGGACTGCTTACTTTGTTGATTTGATCTACCCGGGTGTAGCGATTGTCCCGCAAACCTATAGCACTTCAATCTTTATCAGTCCGGACACCCTGCCATATGAAGTGACCGACCCACCGCTCGATCCGCGTCGTGTTGGTTTCTGGAGGCGACAGGTCATCGGTAAGCGAAACGTGAAAATTCCTGCCAATATACTGGCAGGTTATTTACCCATTCCATTGTTCGATCAATACGTAAAAACGATTGATGATGCGAAAGAAGTCTTTACCGCCAGTGATCGTGATTCTGACTGTCAGACTAATGGAACAAAATTTTACATTACTAAAACTACGTTTAGCTTATCCTACGCTCATAGAGCTTTAAGTATCAATAATTTTCTGCTTTGGAAATTACTTGAAGTATAAATAGAACAGAAGGCAGAACATGCCAATAAGATACATCATAGGCGCAATCGCAATTACGTTTTCATCTTCAGTTTTTGCTGTACCAATAGATTTATTCAATACGGATGTCGAGAATACCCGTTCACTTGTTGCTGGTGGAAGCATTGATTCACACTACGCATTATCAGAAACAGGTACAGCTGCAGAACTAAAAACATCTATTCCAGGTAGCCATGCAGCAAATGGCTCGGACTCACAATGGATTTGGACGGATTCATCTGCTACCCCAACGAATGCTAAAAGGGCATTATTGAGTGGGACAGCGGAGAGACTTTCATATGCCCCTGAGCCGTCAATCGTCTGGCTGCTAGGTTCAGGTCTAGTATTAATCGGATTTGGTAGAAGGAATATCTAATAGCAGTTCCCTGGATAATCCAAAGCGGCTCTTTCTTGAACCGTTTTTTTACTCCCTTAATCCGCTTGTGGCCGACTGCTGTCTTTTCGCTACATCTAATATTCGCACTTCTTAAAAGACCGCTATGCGCCAAGCAGGAGACGGTAAAGCTGGAACAGAACGACCGCTTTGGCGGGGTTGCGTACTTCGCAGTTCGGCCAATCTCGGACTCTCGGCACAAACAAAAACAGCTCTCGAAGGAGCCGCGATTAACTAATGATTAATCGTTATGCTTTTTTGTCTAGCTAAACCTACCAGACCAATCAAACCACTACTAAATAACCACACCGCCGCAGGCACTGGCACCGCGTGTTAAATTGCACCGAATAATGAGCCAAAAACAGCTAATATTTGTATTAGCTATTGACCCACCAAGAGCAGCCTAATGATTTATTGATATTAATCATAATCGACTCAGCCAGGGTCAATGATCAGTGCAAATGCTGGATCATATTTGAGTGCAATTAAACAGAAACGCTAACCTCTGGCCTGGGCTCGTTTCACCCAACTGATGAGCTTACGGTGAAGCTGCTTTAGCCCTATCGGTTTGCTCATGTAGTCGTCCATTCCCGCTTCAATGCATCGCTCCCGGTCGCCTGGCATCGCCAGCGCTGTCAAGGCAATGATGGGGGTGAGCCGCAAGCCAGGTTCAGCGCGGATAAGACGCGTGGCCTCCAGACCGTCCATCTCTGGCATTTGCACGTCCATGAGTATCGCGTCTGGGAAGTACTCTTTGGCCAGGACAACCGCATCGAGGCCGTTCTCAGCGGTTCTTACCTCGCAACCCTTGATTTGGAGATAGGTGGAGAGCATCTCAAGGTTGCTTTCGTTGTCATCCACCAGCAGTACCGAGGACCGGACTGATGTTGATGTTTGCCGGTCGATATTGTCCGACGAACCCTCTTCCAACGGGATACGGGCGGCACTCATCGCCTCCGGGTCCCAGGGCAGGGACAACTGGAATCGACTGCCTTCTCCTGACGCGCTATCAACATCAATGGTGCCGCCGTGCAGCTCGGCTATGCCTTTGGTCAACGCCAGGCCGAGCCCGGTCCCGTCGTACCGGCGTGAAAGCTTGCTGTCGAGCTGAACGAAGGGCTTGAATAGGTGCTCGCGCTGCTCGGCGGGTATCCCGACACCGGTATCCCAAACGCTGATATGAACCAGCTTCCGTGCCCTGTCACCGGCCACGTCGAGACCAATGGTACCGCCATCGGGGGTGAACTTGACCGCGTTGCCAAGAAGGTTGACCAGCATCTGTTTTAACCGGCGGCTGTCGCCTCGCAACATTAGAACGTCAGGGTCGAGGCTTGATCGTATATTAAGATTCTTGGCTTTGGCGGCATGGCGAATGAGCCTCAGGCTGGCTTCCCATAGCTGATTCACCGGCACATAGTCCCAATGCATTTTGACCTGGCCAGAGGCCACACGGGACATGTCAAGGACGTCATTGATTAACTCCAGGAGATGTGATCCGTTCTCGTATATGGTGTGGGTGGCCTGGGTCTGCTGCTCGGTCAGGCGTCCCATCAGTCCTTCTTCCAGGGTTTCGGAAAGACCCAGTATGGAGGTGAGCGGTGTGCGCAGCTCGTGGCTCATGGCAGCGAGAAATTCGTCCTTCGCCTGCGCTGTGTGCGCCAGCTCCTCATTGGCGCGGTCGAGCTCCGCTGTGCGCTCTCGTACCCGCTCAGCCAATCGGGAACGCTCCTCGGTCAGGTCATCATGGGCTGTCTGGAGCTCTGTTTCCGCGTACTTGCGCTCGGTGATGTCAGAAAAATTCACCACCGCGCCGACCAGCTTGCCATCGTGGTAGATGGGATTCCCATGGTACTCGACCGGGAAACAGCTGCCGTCCGCACGCCAGAACACCTCGTCGTCGACGTGGACAGACAGGCCGCTTATGTAAGGCTGGGAGGCACGGCATTCCTCGATCGGGTAAGCCGATCCGTCCTGGTAGGAGTGGTGCATGGTCTTGTGCATGTCTCGACCCTCCAGCTCGGCCGGCGATCGATAGCCGAGCATCCGGGCGGCGGAAGGATTGCAAAGGATGCATCGTCCGTCCGTCGCGATACCGTAAATCCCTTCGCCCGTGGATTCGAGGAGCAAGCGTGTTTGCTCCTCGCTCTGTCTCAGGCTCTCACGCGAGCTCGCCAGGCTCTCCTGCATGGACTTCATGGCCGACAGCATCAGTGCGCTCTCGTCCGTGCCGACGAATCGGATGGGCGTAGAGTAGTCGCCGGCGCTTACACGCTTGGCAATGGCTGTGGCGGTTGCGATCGGTCTGCCGATGGCACGATCAAAGAGCCAGATGAGCAGTAGGGCCGCGCCGATCATGACACCGCCCATCAGGAGGAGAATCTGGGTCTCGACGGCTTTAGTAGAGGTTTCGATTAGCGACAGGACGCGATTCTTGTGCGCCAGGGCCTCCGCGACAACTCCATCGATCAGGTCCGTGGGCTGGCGGTCGATGCCCCGTACCTTGAGGTCCACTGTCAGTGACGGATTGGCGCTGGCCGGTATATAGCGCTTAAGCGCAGATCTATACTGATGGCTCAACTCGAGGTGAGCACGTAGGAATCTTTCGGCGATAACCCGCGCCTCATCATTCGCCGACAATAGTGGAAGCAACCGGCCGATGGCCTCGCGCGTATGGGCCTCCTCGACTTCGAAAGAACTGAAATACTTGTCGAAGAGCTTTGGATCCTGTCCGCGGATCAGAATGTTCTTCCACTCCTGAACCTGCTTTTTGAAATGGACTTGTGCGGAGAGGGCAATGGCGACGATCTGCGAGCTGAGCTCGCGGACCTCCGTCTCCTGTAGAGATGCTTGTTTATGCAGATGCAACCCATAAATCCCAGCACCCAGGTTGATAACCAGGATGAGAATGAGACCGAGGGTGAATTTGGTTCTAATACCCATGGCTCCGCATAGAATAGCACAATGCGTTTATACCAATTATAGGAAGTATTAACACCCTTTCTAAGCCAGGTCAGCCTAGATCAAACCAATGAACTCTAAAGGCACCCCTTTTCCTTCTGCTTCTAACCAGTAAGTTTCAGGATCTCGCTAAATCATACCGCCAGCACTCAGGATTTATGCTCTTGTTTTTATAAAACTGACGAATATCGGCCTGCCAACAATTTGTTGGCATTTCCGATAGGCGCTGACAGTCCGTTCAGGGTCGATGGCGGTATTTTCGCCCCATCTAATATTCGTGTTTGTTAACAGACCGGTATCCGCCGACAAAGAGACAGCAAATAAGGGGTCAAATCTTGACTTATAGTAGTTAACTCCTTCTGCAAATTCAGGTCATCCTTTAAAATTCTGTCCAGCTGAGATATACGTTCAAGACACACATAGCTGCGATCCTGACAGTCGTTCTAATCCCGATTATTGATGAGAGATCATTGCAAGGCTCTGGCTAATGTCAGGATCTTGGCATGGTATTCCCTAGGTTGCTGATGGGCCAGTAATTGGGTAATCAGCTCGCGAGCCTCGCCTTGTTTTCCCAGGTGCATCGACAATAGCTCTACCTCGAGTAGCGCACAACATATTGTGTCTGTTATATTACCGTATCGCTCACCCGCATTTCTTACGATCCTCCAGGCCAATTCATACTCATTGACCGTCATTGCATGCTTTGCAAGGACAAGCACATGCAAGCAATCAGCCAGCACAAAATCAGGTGCGATCGTATGGCATTGTTTTGCAATGTTGGTAGCGGCTGAATATTGCCTATTATGCATGTGCGAGTCGATAATAAGTTTACCAGTGCATAGCAGAGCCCGACTTGGGCCCCATTGCAGCATGCGATCAAAGAGCTCGTGATAAATCTCGATGCTATGTTGCTGGATTTCATAGTCTTCGAGGATGAGCATGAGGGCATCGCTGTCGCGTGTTGCCTGGACGTAGTTGTAGATTCGCGACATATAACGCTCGTGATCTCTTTTAGCTTCGCGTTCAAGCGCTTCATTTTCCAGGCGATGCCGGTCGCCTGCATAGCTGCTGGCAATGCCTGTGTCCTGCTGTATGCTACGTGCATACTCGATAGCATCATCGACTTCATCTTTGATGTCGTTTTTATGATCTCTAAAGAAGAAATACCCGATCATATAACCGGCTAATCCACCGCTAATATGTGAGATAAAGTTAATCCCAGTACTCATACCATGTTCATACATATCCAAGATATCTTCGCCAATGAACCATGCAGCGAGTACCCATGCTGGGATATGTACATTGCGTGCAAAAGACAAAAACCAGACGAATGTGACTACACGAGCTCGTGGTATCAAATAGGCACTAAAGCCAATTACGCCAAAAACAACACCAGATAATCCAAGTGTTGGAATGTACTCGCCTGTAATTAGTGAGAATACTGAATATGTGATGCTCTCAGTAAAAGCAATAGCGGTTAGAACCAGAACATATCGCTTCGCATTTGCGATAGCCATTTCCAGCATTGGCGAAAATGCATAGAAAAATATCAGATTGAAAATGATGTGCATCCAGTCGCCATGCGCGACTGATGCAGTCAGCATTTTGATGGGATTCCATGTGTCTGGATAGTACATCAATGCAGGGCTTGACGGCGCCAACAGGTGAACAAGAAGACATATAGCCAGGACCGTCCACGTGATATAGGGTCTGCCTCCGAGTTGCAACGTTGTGCTGTATGGAATTGCGATAAACATCCTTGTTGTTCTCAGGCCGCTGATCTATTGTGTTGTACAGTGTAGCTAGTCTGTTATCACTATAGGCCGAAAACACCCAATTAGCGGTATTTTTAAGCAAATTTACACCACAAATGTCCACTCGCTACTGATGACTAATCGATCACTGTAGCGCCAGTATCAGCTTGTTAATCTAGAAATTACTGATGCACCTGTGCGGTAGAGGGCTGCACCTTGAAGCCACCGGTTTGCCTAGAGTAGCCACCGCAGTACGATTTTTTCAGCCGACACAAGGGAGTGAAGGATAACGTTCCCTTTACCTCGTGACGTTCACAGCGAACAAGTAAAGGCAACTTATGTTTTCTGATGCTGAAGGTCCGATAGCGGCCGGAGAACTCAGTAACACGGGGCCCCCTGATGCAGGGTCTACTGTTTCAGCTCGACTGTCTTCTTCATGACGTATAGCGATCTCTAGCGGATCACAAATATTCGGCATGATCGACATACCGACCCAAAGGTGGCTGTCAGTGATATCTAGTATTGGTTTTAGCATAGAGACTGCTGGCTACCAAATTAGATACTATAAATTGTAATTTAATCAGTAACTTACTTGGCAAAAGCACTCTCAAATCAACTGGCCAGGCAAAATGTTCCTATTGTAAATAATATTACGCGGGCGTATAAATTGAAGTGATGGCAGCGCCAGAGTGTAAATAGCGCTGATGTTCAATTGCGTTATTGAATCAATCAATAACGGGGAGGCATGCGAATCTGGTCGGCATGTTGTTTCTTGATAAACGATTTACCCAAAGGAAGACAGGTCTCTATTGTCACCAACGGAGGGTTGGAATGATGAAACTAATACGCGTAATTTTCACTTTTAGTCTGGTCTGGATATTAAACAATGCCTGGGGAGCTAACGATGCACTCAATGACTAAAAGACACTCACCATGCTACACGGTGACTGGAAATTGTCGCCAGCAGAACAACAGGAAGGAGGCGCAACAAAAAAGGGGCCTGCAGTCCAGTTCGTTGGTACCGATAACACTGCCATGAGTTTCAAAGTGATAGGTAAAGGTAGCGCTGTACAAGAGAACTTGCTACCGGGCACGGTTAAAGAAATGGCGACTATGTATCATTGCAACAACTTCAAGGAGTGCACGCAGGTACAGGCCAAGCACTATTGTGCGAAGCAGAATCAACCAGAGCTCGTATTTGATGCGCGAAACACCAGTACCAACGTTATCGCAATGACTTGCGATATGTCGTCGCCACTATGTAACTCTGCTGTAGGACATGTTCATATGATCAAGCATGAGCTTTCACAGGATAATAGTCACTTAAAGACGACTTATACGATTTTCCAGGACGGTAAGTTACAGAAAAACTCAGTCTACCATTTCGATCGCAAATAAAAACTGACGAAATCAAACCTCTCCGGAACCCGCATAATGCGGGCTCTTTAAGTCTGGCGTAGTCACAGTGATAGAAAGGAACTGTTCGTGGCTAGCCCGCATGTTGCATGAGGATGCAGAATTTTGGCGAAATTTCAGCGAGTCACAAGTTCGATTGGCCCCAGGAAAAATCAAACAATGGGCATAACCATAGCTATGGTTACAGGTCAATCGAGCAAAGTGGCCGCTGTAGTTTTCCAAAAACTCTTTAGCGTTGTTGGGTACATAGTGTACTTTTCTAATAGTCGAAATAATTCAATTCCATTCATGCACTTAAGTGGATTTGTGAGCGTTCTCATGCAATATGCGGGCTGGGGTATTTTTGCTGTGTAATTTCCAGCGTAGTGTGGTTTTGTATAACTTTTCTGCGATGGGGATAAGCTGTGGAAAACTATTTAACTAATTGAATATATATAACTTAATGATGCCGGAAAGAGGCCTTGGCTCAACAGCCGGTAAAAAAGCAGCACTAACGATATCGGAATAACGGAGGGATTAAATATTGATCAATGCGGAGATTTGGTCAAGTAATAATCCCTCCGACACCTTTTATTTCCAACACATTTTTATATCTTGCAGGTCATGCCTGCGTAGGCAGGCATCCAGCATCTTAAATCACTGGATTACAGAATACACCCCTGTATTCTACCCTTGCGGGTCAGCCTGTCGGCTGTTCAAATCTGCTCCAGGCAGATTTAGTCCAGCCAAAAACATGCTGGAATGGCGCGTAACTGGGACAGCAGTGGTGCTAACCCATTCATCTCATCAACTTGCGCGAATCGCCCCTTCCCCGGACATACCTGATCATCAAGCGTTCAAAGCCGATAACCGTTACGTTTATTTCGAAATTTTGACGATTATCAATTCGAATAACTGGACATGATGTTAGAGTCGCAGCTGCATCAAGGCTGCGATGGATTCACTGGTTTTTTTATGGTCTGCACGTATTTGTTCGCATTGGGTAACCGGTTGTTTGTTTTTCCTGTATCCGGATAGGATTCCGCCCGACCAGGTCACCAGTGGATTCAGCTATTTTTTAACCTTTTGGAGAGAAAGCATAAATGAACAAAATCAAACAATTACTGACTGTCGGAACAGTTGTATTTGGACTCGGAATGAGCGCTTCACCATTACACGCCGACGAGGACATTGGTGAAAATTGTGTACCCGTATCAGTCAAGATGGCGATAGGGCCCGATGGAACCTGTACCGTGCGCGATTTCGCTGTCGGCGACGTTGAATTCCAGAAAGAGTTCTATCCCTGGACCAACATTGAGGGCTCCCTGTTCAACTGTGAAGCTATTGGTGAAACCATGACCATCGTGCAACCCGTGCTCTGGCCGGAGGGTATCGTCATGCCAACATCATTAGCGGGACAGATTGTCGAAGGAACCCTGGGTGACGATGAGGTCGTAGGTTCGATTGCCTGCGCCGGTCATCAGAATACCTTTAAGCAAGCCTTCCTTAGCCCCAAGCTTAATCTTCCGTTCATTCGGACTCAGAACGTCTCGGTTGCCAGCCTGGATATTCCCAGGGGGCGTCATGATGTAGCCACCGTGCATGTTGCCTTCACCGGTGCCGGCATCCTGCACATCGAGGATCCGGCGACCTTTCACATTGGTGCCAGCACCGCCGGTTCTGTAGTTGGCCTGGTCATCGAGACCAAGAACAAGACCTTCGTTCGCAACAAGGCTGATGGGCATCTGCAAGTGCAAGGCCATATCTTCGAGCCGGATGATGAAGATCCGGGTATGCTGACCGGACACATCTGTGATTCCAAGCTGGCCAAACTGGTCGGCTGGGAAGTCGAAGACGACGAGGATGACGACGAAGACGATTGATCGCTCATCGAGTAGCTAGCTAAGTCACAAAGGAAGGTCTGAGATGATCAGACCTTCCTTTTTTTATGCCAAGAAAACAGCCTATGGGGTCTTTGATTTGTGTTTCCTGACTATCCCGCTCACCGTGGAATAGAGTAACCTGAAATGATCCCCGATTTGCTTCAGCGTATACTCGCCGCTTCGATAGGCCTCTATGAT
>JABDQW010000222.1 GCA_013042055.1 Gammaproteobacteria bacterium
ATGTCCACGCTTTTGAGACGCCAGTACTTAGTAACTGAGGAAAACGTAGCAAAGCTCGAGAATCTATCCGCGGCGGAAGGTGTCTCGGCGACGGAAATCGTGCGTCGGGCCATTGCGTCCTATCACACCAGTGAAGATGATGCCGAACTAGAGCGCCTCGTCGAACTGATGGCGGACAGCGTGCGCGAGTCGGTGAAAGAAGTGCGTGCGGCACGCAAACTGGTGCGCAAAGCCAATCGAGAGTATGCTGAACGGAAAGCACCCTAATGGGAGCAACTGATAAGTTTTTTGGAGCTATCAAGGAAGTCATGATCTTGGCGAATGAAGTGAAGCGTCTCGCTGGTGATGTTAAGGACATGGAACAGAATCTACGAGACGTTGATCGGCGCGTGGTCCGACTGGAAACGATGGTTGAAATCGCCCAAAAGAAAATATCAAAGGATTGATTGGAGCAGGAAGAGTTGGGGGCGTTATACCTGCGCTTCCCGAAAACTCGTAACAAGTTGTATCTTGCTGCTAACCGTTCATAATGATGATGTAGACCACCAACTTATGGAAATTCCACGACTTTTCCAAGCGTCGGCGGTTGTACCAATCGCGATTCGGGGGTTTCCATTTCCAACGATAAGTGGGTGCACCAGCGATGATAATAATCAAAACAGCGATCTTTCGAATTACTTTGAATGACCGGCTTCCGCATCTCAGCTGAACAGGTCTTCCTGTGGTGGCGCCCAGCTCATCGCTGCCAGACGTTCGAACGGTGTTGCTTCTTCTAGCCCGACTTCTGTGGCCTTATGACCGCGGCCACGCCGAGCCGGCGTCACAAGCCCTTTTTAACAGTGGGAGACAAAAGTGTCGAGCACCATGAACTACTCGACGTTGTCGATGATAACGACGAGGTAATTGCGATCAAGACCCGTGGTGAAATTCACGCCCGGGGCTTAATGCACCGCTCGGTGCATATCCTGGTGTTCAACAGCCGCGGCGAGGTCTTCCTGCAAAAGCGTTCGTTGAGCAAGGACGAACAACCTGGAAAATGGGATTCTTCCGCGGCCGGGCACGTCGATAGCGGTGAGTTTGATCTGGCAACGCTATCGGCAACTGCATCGTAACAACGGTTAGTCAGGCACAAAAAGCCTCGTAAAGCTACCGAAATGCGGGCTAGATTCTGCTATACAAATCCCCGCCCCGGAGTTTTAATAGCCCTTTAGTCTTCAGAGACCACAGGGGAACAATATGTCACGAATTGCATTGATCGTTGGCGCGGGCAGCGGTAACAGCGCGGCTTTCGCACGCGCACTGGCAGAGCAGGACTACCGTGTAGTGCTGGCGGCACGAAATATCGGCAAGCTCGATACGTTGTGTAAACAGATCGGGGCTCACGCTATCAGTTGCGATGCGGCATCGGTTGCATCGGTCAACGAGCTATTCGAGTCGATGAAGCAGGATGTGGGCCTGGCCTATGTCGCGCTTTACAACGCCAGTGCATATACCGCGGGCCCTATCACCAGTCTCGACCCCGAACTTGTGCTGGATTCGCTGATGAAAACCGCTTACGGTGCTTTTCTGGTGGCTCAACAAGCGGCGATCGGCATGAAACAGCTGGGAGGTGGGGCGCTGTTCTTCACCGGCGCAACCGCGAGTGTGAAGGGTTTTCCGAACTTCTCTCCGTTCGCGATGGGAAAATTTGCGCTGCGGGGCCTGGCGCAAAGCCTGGCGCGCGAACTCGGGCCCGAAAACATTCATGTCGCGCATTTCATTATCGATGGCGCCATAGCATCCCCAGGGCGTGATCTCGGCAGCGATGAGCATGTGACCAATGTTGGCGATACCGAGCTTGAGCCCGATGCGATCGCGCAAACCTACATGGCCGTTCTGAACCAGCATCGCAGCGCGTGGTCACATGAAATCGATTTGCGGCCCTGGGTCGAGACCTTTTGATTGATGGCCCAGCCTGCGATAAGAGTAGTCGGGATAGAAATACGGCGCGCACAACCTTAGACAAAAGCTTGTCTGGGGACAGTCAATAAATATGCCACACGCAGGCGTTACTATTGCTATATAGTAAAGTAATCGATATTCTTTACCATAATCCGAAAGTAAATAGGTCAAGAAATGCCGAGAGTCAGCGCCAAAAGACAGATCACCATCCCGATAGGCTTGTGCCGGGAAGCGCACATTCAACCAGGCGACGAAATCGAAACATTCATATACAACGGTCAAATCACCATCGTGAAGAAAGAGAAGAGCGCCGCAAAAGGTATTTTACGTCATGTGAAATATGACAAACGAATGAGTGACGAACAATCGTTACAAAGTACCTTGAACGGCAAACATAAGGGCGCTTCGTGATCGCCATCGATACCAATATCGTACTGCGCTACCTATTGCAGGATCATCATCAGCAATCACTAAAAGCGAACAGGTTGATCGGCGGTAAGAAAAAAGTACTCGTTACCGATATTGTGCTGGCAGAGACCGTGTGGACTCTGAAAGGTAGAAAATACAAGCTGGCAATGGCTGACTTATTGTTTGTAGTAGAACAGCTGTTTAAGGAACCCAACATCGTTTTTGAAGATGGACAAACAGTATGGCGCGCTTTGCATGATACACGCAGTGCTGAGCCGATAAAAGTGGGATCGAAGAAAAAGGATGCCGATTTTGCAGATGCGCTAATTCTGGAAAAAGCCAAGTACGATTTTGATCGAAAAGATGAAAAGTTTGACGGATTATTTTCCTTTGATCTGGCGGCTCAACAGATCGATGGTATTAAGAAACCGTGAAAGTGTGTAGACACAAAGCATTGTCCTGCGCACAAATTCGAACCCATTCCTTTTGGAAGAGAAATTTCCAATGCGTCGCGCTTTGATGCCTTATGTAGCATGAACTCGACGATAATGGCTGCTTGAATTGTTACGGAGCACAACAAACCAACCTGTTATCGAAAATGGACCTGTTCACGCCAATCCGACCTTCGCCACCGCCTGTGACTGAAAGTCCACCTATAATGAAGTTATGGGCAAGACGAAACTGAGGGACAGCAGTGACAAGGATCCTATTTTCGGGACTCACAACCCTTTTTCCATCTAGCTCACAGGCCAGAGAGATAGAAAAGGGTAGCGTCCCCTTTTGCTTTGTTCCCTTTTGCCTTAACGGATCAAAGCTATATCACCGTCCGCACACGAAAGCGAAAATTCTTCGCCGGACTGCTTATGTCTGTAGGTATAGGCCTTGCCGTCTCCCTTGTTTCTGATTTTCACTAGTGAGACCTCGTTACGCATCTGTTTTGACATGTCATCGATCTCTGCACGGTCGGGGCACTTGAATGTCATGAAAAACTGCTGCTTCATCATTATTTCAACCGACCGGGCCGATGACCTCGACTGCGCCTTTGCAACGACTCTCACCGCATTCTTGCTCACTAACAGGTTATCCAGCGCCAATTGTGCCTCCTTTGTCCGCAGCAGGTCATCCCTGTTTTCCGCCAACACCTGGCGATAGAGGTTCTCGGCCCGGGTGAGGTTTGCGTTTACGGTTTTAATGTCTCCCGAAGCCATGCCCATAGACACCATCGCCTGCTTTGCTTCAAATACGGTCAAGCCATAGCGAAGCTCGTCTTTTGCCAGCGCCTTTATTTGTGTAGCATCATTTGCGTTGGAAGCGGCTATCTGTTCGAACAGGATCCTCGCACGCTTGTATTGATAATTACGCTTCAATTTTTGTGCTTCGTCATAGCGCATACGCAAAGCGCTGTTTTCAAGCCCAACATTGCCGACCGGCTTTGCTGCGGTCACTGGCGGTGCCACCACCAGCGCTTCAATTTTGCCGTTCATTCTCTGCGCCGCAGTAAGCCCGATATGCTCCAGCGCGTCGTAGATGCCTTTGTAATCCAGGCCACGCAATGAAATTGATGCGGTAGATATATAAGTCGGCTGGTTACGTATGTTGGCCTCTATCGTTAGTTTTGCCGTTTCCGCAGGTCCTATCAGCGACACGTTCAGGGTCAGCGCATTATCAACCGTGCGGTTCTTCACAAGTTCAAAGATGCCCCCGCTAGACAGCTCAGACAACGCGGTGTCACCGGCCGCCGCTTTCATGTCTTCTACAGGCAACGGGAACCAGTCGCCATTGCTGATTTCGGTTCTGCTAGAAATCTTGATCGGCTCGGCAGCGTTGGCAGATAAGGGCAACATCAACAGAAAACAAGCCGCCATATATATGGTGTTGCTGCAGAAACGCGATGGCTGTTGAAATAATAAAAACATGCGGGCACTGATCCTTGCGTAATTGATTTTCTGAATACCCGATGATTATAGGCAACATCGGGCGATCCTTCCCTGGTAGGGTCGAGACACGCACTTAAGCTACATGACGCCTGCGACTTTCATGGGTCTTATTTGAGTATATATCCCCCGGCTGTGCCGGGAGATATTTGCTTATTTTGAGCCTGCTCATTAAATTGCTGTTAAAGTCACTGACCATGGGTAGAATCGAACGTGAAAAGAAAACCATCGATGCCATGATGAGGATCTACTGCAATGTTCATCACAGGACATCCGACGACCTATGTACTGACTGTCTCGTTTTACTGGATTATGCCTTCCGACGCCTGGATGCGTGCCCCTTTCACGATCAAAAACCAGCCTGCAACAAATGCACTGTACACTGCTATTCTGCCAAAATGAGACGACGGATTAGAGAGGTCATGCGTTACTCCGGTCCACGTATGACATTCAAACACCCTCTGTTGTCGCTTTTGCATCTCCTTGATCGTATAGGAGAAGCGCCGCAACTGAAGAAACGCCGGTGAACCAAACACTGTTGAATTGACAAAGATACTTGGATTGCTTCTAACTGCTTTCCCATAAATGAGCGCATCAGGTCGACTCCAGCGATTGCGGTAAATCTTGGAATGGCAGGCTATCGAGTAAACATTCCAAAAGCACCCGCCACATCTGACGCCTGCCCAATGAAATCTATGATATAACCTGTGGCTACCAAAAACATCGTACATATTTATTCCGTTGACTTTTCTGCAAAAGTTGTCGTACGGTCCCGGCATTAGAACGATCGCCCTCCCCCTCCTGTTCACCCTACTCGGATTGCTCCAGAGCCGCGCCCTCCTGCACCTCGAAATCCTGTCGCTTCGCCAAAAGCAGGCCATGGTTAACCAAGCACCACGCTAAAGATCCAGCGTGTTCACTACCTCAGCTTTGAAAATGATCGGCTATTCTTGTATCACCAATGGCAAGCGATTTCGAGGATTCTGGGGATTCTAGAGATTGAAGAGATAAAGAGCATCCCATGTACTCCGCTATCGCATCCCTTTGTTGAGCGACTGATCGGAACAATTCGTCGTGAATATCTTGACCATACGCTAATCTGGAATGAGTCTGACTTGAAGAGAAAACTCGCAGACTTCCAAGCCTCACAACCAACATCGCACCCATAGCTCGCGCGGCGGTGATACGCCGGCTGATGTAGCTGATATTCATCCCAAACTGCAAACCACATTGAATAACTTCCGTTGGCAGACTCACTGCCGAGGGCTATACCAGCTTCCCGCAGCAGCTTGAATATCAATTCGCCATGTACAGG
>JABDQW010000223.1 GCA_013042055.1 Gammaproteobacteria bacterium
GACCTCGTCTACGATTTTTCGGTAAGGCGTTCACGATCACGCAAATCCGCCTGGGTTTTGTTGATCTTGTAGATGCCGATGGGCAATAGGATGCCATAGGGTATCCATACCAGGTAGTTGTAAGGCATTGGGATTACCAACAGCATGATTAAGAAGACACTAACAGCAATCCATGTAATCACTGACGCTTTTATCATGAACGCACGTTCGCGTGGGCCGTTGGTGTTCTTAATGCTGAAATAGGTTCCTATGGCACCACCCAGGAAACCAAAGAATCCACCTACTACGCCACCGATTAAGCCTGCATCCATCTCCTAACCTCTTTTGCTACACTCGGTACGATTATAGCCAATAGCGCTAAAAACGAATGAGAGCACAGTTATCCTAGCCCCCAATTCCCACCAGGATCATGGGAGCAGCCCGTTCGAACACCAGCCTGAACCGCAATAGGCATGCTTGAATGACGCGCTGTATTTTTAATCATCCGAGCTTTAGTCCGAATAGCCAAGGCTTTATCAGTATTCGACGCCGCCTGCTGAGAAATGCGGGCCAGATACAATCTAGAGATTGGTTCTATTGATATCGCAGTTTTGCGGCATATTTTGGCACTGTAACCTATAATAAATTACCGGACCCTGGCAGCATTGAACCTGACCCAGACTATGACACGAGTTTTTCGCTCTATCGGTGCGCTCAACAATGGGCTGTGATCTGGGATTCGGCCACATGATTGAGCTTAGGAGCCTTGAGAAAGCGTTTCTGGAGAACGGCGCACGTTCACAGTAAATTTTTTGTGGCTTCCTGGATTCCAAGGGCTTTCTGAAGAGCACTTCGCTCAAGTGGAAAGCTCTGTATCCGGTGTTTGATATAACTCCTGAATCGCTCGCATGAGAGTCGGTGGACACTGTGCAGACAAAAAACAAAGCGCAACCCGTAACTGAAGATAGGAATGATTGCAGTGAGCAACCCGCCCCAGTGCTACGCTTTGAACCAAAACAAAGCGTTAGCGCAACACCTGTTGGGCAGATCGATGAAACCATTCGAATAAGGGACCGGCATCAGTTTGAAATCAAGTTGCACTATCCTATTAGTCGTAAAAAAGCGACGGCTACCTACGATCTGGAAAGCTACATTTTCGTTCCACGCAGCCTTGAAATCGATCGCTCAAACTATTCAAAAGCCAGATTCTACGACGACTTGCAAACGCATATCCGTTTCAAGACCCCCGCCCTGTCGCTAACATCAATCGCAGAGAGTCCGGACAGTCCACTTTTCAAGTTAGAAACCAGTACGCTATCACTACAACAACAAAGCAATGAGGCGAATGTTGCCACCTTCGAATACCGTCTCAAGTTATTCTGCTGCATACTACAGAGCTCACTAAGAGACCAAATTGCATCTATCAAAGATGCAAAGGAAGCCGATAATCACGGTCGACAGGTACAACTGTATCTCAAAGCGACCGCCGAGATCATTGATGCTTATCGTGCGCTGCGATCGAATATCGCACAACCCATGATCGCAAGTCGGGCTTGTGCTGTCTATGCCTACGGTGATGAATATATCAGCCTGCTTGTCGAACGTAACGGCTACGACCTGCTTGAGCACATTAAGCAATGTAATCACCCTGAGATGCGAACTAGCAAGCGACGTATACTGGATCTCATTTCCAGAGAAGTGCGATATCGTAAAAGCCAACAGTACCCTTCCATCGCCAGTGACAAGAACGATAATGAGCTGCTGATCTACAGGCGAAATGTACTCAAGAAATATATGCATAAGGTCCTGTTTCTTGCCACCAGAACCCGCGATGAGGGTAAAGTTATCGAACACGGATTGTTTGGCATCGCGGCAGGCATTTCTATGCTATTCGCGACCATAGTGCTATTCTTATCGCAATCGATCTACGGACCTCTGACGCTGCAGGTCTTTCTGGCACTGGTGATCGGTTATATGTTCAAGGATCGAATCAAAGAGTTGCTGCGCGTGTACTTTTCCAAAAAGGTATCGGGTCTGTTGTTCGACCACCGAACACGCATCTACAGTAGTCCCCACAACCCGATTGGGCATTGCCGAGAGAGCTTCGATTTCGTCGAAGAGGACAAGGTGCCGGCTCGAATCATGAAGATCAGGAACCGTGGCCCAATTACGGAAATAGCGAACGACTGGGTCAGCGAGAATGTGCTGCGCTACCGCAAACGAATCAAGCTATCGTCTCGGGCAATCACCACAGCCTATCGTGATATCGATACCAATGGTATCAACGATATTATGCGCTTAAACGTCGCTGAGTTCACCCGTCGCATGGGACATCCAAGAAAAGAATTATTTGTTGCCGAAAAGGGCGATTACCGCAAAGTAAAAGCCGAACGCGTCTATCACCTTAACATGATACTGCGCTACGGAGGCGATGACTGCGAATGTTACAAACACTTCCGCATCGTGCTAAACCGGCGGAAGATCAAGCGCATAGAAACCGTATCAGTCGAAGGCGATTAAGACTCCCGCATTTCACACCAGGATCACTGGAGCAGGCGAATGCAATGTCCTGGCTAATCCTCGCAGATCGTATCGTATAACAAAGTATATCGACCACAATCCCTGTTCTTAGTCATGACCCGTTACAAGCACTGGTTAACGATCACTCTCCTCGATGGCCTCGATAAATTGTAACCGCAGCACACCATCGTCGAGTACGACATCGTATCCCTCCGACCATGACAGATGTTGTTGGACTTGTTTACGTCTGTGTGCAACATGTTCACCCATGATCAGGAGTACCAGGTACAGTCGGTGACAACTGGTAAATTGTTTGATGCGGGCACGAGGATCGGTCAGATCGATCACACGCAATGGCAAACCGCCATTGGCATTGACCTCAGCCTGCGGGCAGGCAATCAGAGAGAATTTATCGGGCAAGTCACCATAATTTCGCTGCCATCTATCCACCAGATTTGAGATAAAACCCGGTAAGTTCACAACGCTCCAACTTTGGACATAAGCGGGTAAATTGGCTATTTCCAGTCCTTTGTATATGGTCATCATGAGCTTCCTCCTGAATATTCGAAATATTGTTTGAGACCTTTTTAGTATAAATTTTTTTTACAATATTTGATATATCTAGAATATTTAATTATTATTTGATCATATAAATCGATTTTTGTATAAATTTTTTCTACCTTACATAATTACAATAGAATTCTATAACATGGATAGCAGCGATCTCAAAATACTCAACTTGCTTCAGTCCGATGCCAGCCTTACGGTCAAAGATATTGCTGAGCGAATTCACCTATCCACAACGCCTTGCTGGAAACGTATACAGAAATTGGAGGAAAAAGGATTTATAAAGGCCAGGGTTGCTCTGCTAGATCCGACCAAAGTCAATGCCAGCGTTACCGTCTTCGTTGCGATCAAAGCCAGTCAACACAGTCGCGACTGGATCGAGGAATTCGACGCAGCGATCGCGGGACTGCCGGAAATCATGGAGGCATACCGCATGAGCGGTGAAGTCGATTATTTACTGCGCGTCGCCGTCCCCGACATCGATGCCTACGATCGTTTTTATAAGAAGCTGATCGATAGAATCGAGCTATCAAACGTCACATCCAGCTTTGCGATGGAACAGATCAAATATACCACCGCCCTGCCAATCAGCATCAATGGGATTGAGACCGCGACCACCGCCGACCAGTAAAAATCCCGAATAACCGCCTATGCACTCGTGCTATTTATCTAAAAGAAGGCAGTCGCAAGAAACTAGCCCGCTCGGATCGGTATTGATCGCAGTCTGACGCTGAATACCGCCGATTTCCCCGCTTTCAGCTGGTTTGTCGCGGCTTATTCCTGCATAATCAGCCGTTTTTTAAGCATACGGAGCATCTGCCGTGAAATTCAGCATCGATGGGTTTCGTGCCTGGAAAAACAAGAAGGTAACCCTACTGGGCATGTCGGGGGTCGGCAAGACCTACTTATCGACGCTGCTGTGCGGACACAACTGGTTTCATTATTCGGGCGACTACCGCATTGGTACTCGCTATTTGGACGAGCCCATCCTAGATCTGATCAAACAACAAGCCATGCAGGTACCGTTCCTCCGTGACCTGCTGCGCCGTGACTGGATCTATATCCACAACAACATCAGAGTCAACGACTTGGGTCCGGTACTCAGTTTCGTCGGCAAGCTGGGTGACCCTGAACGCGGCGGTGTGGCGCTAGACGAGTTTTCCCTTCGTCAGGCGGCATATCGCAACGCCGAAATCGCGGCCATGCGTGATGTGCCGGGGTTCATCCGTAAATCACAAGAAATCTACGGCTACCGTCATTTTGTCAACGATGTCGGCGGCAGCCTATGTGAGCTGGACGAACCGTCGGTAATTAATCTGCTGGTGGAGCATACGCTGATTCTATACATAAAGGTCACGGATCGTGAAGAAGAGCAGAAACTGATCGAGCGCGCGCAAAGCGATCCCAAACCGCTCTACTACCGGCCGGCTTTCCTGGAGGAACAGCTCGCAGTTTATCTGAACGAGAATGGTCTCGCGTATGCCGCTGAAATGGATCCCGATGAGTTCACCCGCTGGGTATTCCCGCGCCTTTTTCACTCCCGCATACCCCGCTACGACGCCATCGCCGAACCGTACGGTTATACGGTGACCTCGCGCGAAATCACCCAGGTGCGTGACGAAGCGGATTTTCTAGCGTTACTGGAAACAGTGATAGCTCGAACCGCTACCTGAGAGAGTCCTGAATGTATGCAAAACGGCTAGCCCGGATGTTGCACGAAGGCGGACGAATCAATTGTTAAATCCTTGGTTATTTCAATTAGATAAATCAAATTTAACGGTGTATCATGCGGTTTCAGTTTGTCCTATTTGTTTTTACGAACATGCTGGCGTCGCATCTTGAACGATCCCCCTTGATCCATAGCTAAGGCTATGAATCTGCGGCCGATCATCCAACCTGCTTAGCCAGCATGCCCGTAAAGCCCAAATCCTTCGTGCAACATCCGGGCTAGGAGAATTATATGCCACTGGTTGCCCACAATGACTTGCCCAGCTTCGATCGCCTGCGCGCCGAAGGCATACGCGTGTTGCCGGCCAACCGTGCGATGCAGCAGCACATTCGCGAGCTACACATCGGGTTGTTGAACATGATGCCGGATGCGGCCTTGTCGGCCACCGAACGTCAATTCTTCCGTTTGGTCGGCGAGAGCAATCCGATCGCTCAGTTCTATGTCCACCCCTTCACCCTGCCCGAACTGAAGCGCAGCAGTGAGGCACAAGCCTACATCGAGCGCTACTACGAGCCACTCGAAAAAATAAAGCGCGAAGGCCTGGATGCCTTGATTATCACTGGCGCCAACGTCGTCGGTGCGGAGTTGGCTAACCAGCCATTCTGGGATCCTTTAAAGGCGTTAGTGGCCTGGGCCGTCAAGAATGTCACATCGACGCTGTGTTCCTGTCTGGCAACGCATGCTGTGCTGCAGTTCCATTTTGGACAAAAACGCATTCCGCAACCGGACAAGACCTGGGGTGTGTTTGCGCACCGCGTCGTCGACAACACGCATCCCCTGGTTAATGATGTAAATACGCGTTTCGACGTACCGCATTCGCGCTGGAACGCGATTACGCGAAAACAGTTCGATGCAGCGGGTTTGCGCGTGCTGGTCGAAAGTGACACCGCGGGCGTGCACTTGGCGACCAGCGCCGACGGATTACGCCTGGTGTTGTCCCAAGGGCATCCCGAATACGACACGATTTCTCTGCTGAAAGAGTTCAAGCGCGAAGTGATGTTGTATGCGGCGGATCAACGCAACGAGTACCCGCCGTTTCCGCGCAATTATTTCCCCATCCGCGAGCAGGCCGTGCTCAACGAATACCGCAGCAGATTGCTTGCTGCGCTGGCATCGGGAGCAGTAGCACCGGATTTTCCCGAGTCGCTGGTGTCACAACGCGTGGACAACACCTGGCACGATACCGCCGAGGCCGTGGTAGGCAACTGGATGGGCGCGGTCTATCAGGTCACACACAGAGACCGGCGTATCCCGTTCATGGAGGGTATCGATCCCAATGACCCTCTCAATTTAACCGCTCGGTAGCCGATCATACCAGGGCCTGTTAACTCGGTGCCTTCAACCGCAATGACAAAACTGGGCACACCGTGTCGTCCACAGTTACTTCTGAGATAGTAGGCCTTGCCCTCGAGGGTCTCGCCTGGGTTGAGGTAACTCCACTCGGCAAAATGAAGATCCGCGAGTTCGGCTATGGATTCGGGACGGTCCTGCAGGTATTCAATTTTCATTTGCGTTATCTTGCGAATTCAACAACAGGGCTATGCGATCGCAAACACACCTTCTCAATGGTCGCGGACCGTGTCCAGCACCGCATCCCCATTCGCACAGAAAGTCACAAAATAACATGATCAACAGGCCAAAGGTGTGGCGGCATCGCCAATATTGATTCGCAACATTTCGTCTGCCCGCCCTTGGTTTACTGCAAGTTCCACTAAGCCATTCGAGTTTTCATACCAAAACCCCTGTCCAAGCGCAACATCGGAAAACGTTCTCGCCCAACACAGCCGCTTGTCAGCCACCGCGATCGTCTGATGATTATCAAGGTTCGCTGCTCGTATACCGGTCATGGCATTGCCAAAGTGATCGATATAAATAATCTTTTCTAAGTCACTCGGCCAACGGCGTATGCGCTCAGCGGAAATATCAAGAAGCCGTCCTGGAGGCGCATCTCCGTTGGCTAACATGGCTGCCACTGGCGCAAATAAATCTCGACCGTGAAAGCTGGATGATAACTGTGCCGGTTGCCAACCGATCTCCCACCACTTGATCTCGCCTATACCTAACGCATGTTGGGCGACAATATCAAGTAAACCATTGTCCGGCCCGACAAACCAACGTTCGCTGATCCTTGCAATTAGGGGTTTGCGCTGACTACCAACACCCGGATCAACGACGCACAGAAAAACACTATCGCGTGGGAATTGACTGACGAGTGCCGACAACAAATAAGCCGCAGCTTGAGGGTCAAAGCTCGGGGCATCGTGCATCAGGTCAATCAGTGGCGTCGTCGGCGCCCGCTGGCACAACACTGATTTCATTTGTCCAACATAAGGTCCGGTCACACCGAAATCTGTGAATAATACAATCATTCTACATTCCACCGATTACAAGAAAGCGAGATATTAGTTTATTTTCGATATTGACCCTAGCTAGCGCCGATATTGCGTTCTAAAATCTACTCAACGACACGCTATGTATTCAAACTGGCGCGCACAAAGATGCCGTACGAAACCGGGCACCGTACCAACTCGGGAGAAGGAAGCAAAACGGGACGCGACTGCCATCCCACTTGCGCTTCATTCAGGACTAACTGTAACCGAACAATACCGCGCAAATTCGAGCGTAGCTGATTGAAATATCGACTAATCCACAACATCGCATGTCCGCCTTCGTGCAATATCCGGGTTAGCAGCCTGGCGGACTACGACATTTGCGATGATTAAATTATGGTCGTCTACAATGAGATTGGTATCCCTATCCAAAGCAATATACGGGCGCGCCTGACATGAAGATTGGCGTACCGAGAGAGATCAAAGCAAATGAGAACCGCGTCGCTCTAACACCTGGCGGTGCAGAAGCCTTAGCGCAGGCCGGCCACAGTGTACTGGTAGAGTCAGGCGCCGGGAGCGGAGCCGGCTTCACCGATGACGATTATGCCGCCGCGGGAGCACAACCGGTTTCTGCCGGTGCCACGTGGGCAACAGAGCTGGTGCTCAAGGTCAAGGAACCGCTGGAACAGGAATACAGCCGGCTCGGTGAACAGATAGTCTTTACCTATTTCCATCTCGCCGGCGTCAGCCGAACCCTCACAGAGGCCCTACTCGAACACAACACCACCGCCATCGCCTACGAAACCGTCGAGGATGAGCAAGGTAAGCTGCCACTGCTAGCTCCAATGAGTGCGGTCGCAGGTAACATGGCCGTGACCATGGGCAACTATCACCTCGCCCATTTCAACAACGGCAAGGGCATGTTGTTGTCCCGTATCTTCACCCAGCGCTATGGCAAGGTGGTGATCATCGGTGACGGCGTGGTCGGCCGGCATGCCGCGCGTGCAGCCGACGCCCTGGGCGCAAATGTCTATCTTGTCGGCCGTCATCGCGAGCGTATGCCGGAATTGAAACATGAGATATCTGCTGACCTTCACTACGTGCTATCCGAATCCGACAACATCGCTGCCGAATTGCGCGATGCCGACCTGGTGGTCGGCGCCGTCCTGCGCCGCGGCGGTCGCGCGCCGCATATCGTCCGCGAAACCATGGTGCGAAACATGCAACCCGGTTCGGTCATCGTGGACGTCAGCATCGATCAGGGTGGCTGTGTAGAGACATCACGCCCGACCACGCACAGCGCACCGGTCTATGAAAAACATGGCGTGATCCACTATTGCGTAGCCAATATGCCCGGTGCCTATCCCCGGCTGTCAACACTTGCGTTGACCAATGCCACGCTACCCTACGCACTCAAACTGGCTGACAGCGGCCTCGATGCGCTACGCGCGGATCAGGCTTTTGCCAGGGGTGTCAATACTCACGCGGGGCATATCACCTGCGAAGCGGTCGCTGAGGCACTGGAACTGATGGACAGGTACACTGAATTTACCTGATAGAGCAACGACACATACACGGCCTGATGATCTAACCCGCATTTCTCATCAGGCGGCGTAGAAAACTGTAACCGCACAATACCCTGTTAATTCAAGCGTATCTGATTGAAACATCGACTAACATGCAACAGTCGATGTTCGCCTTCATGCAACATCCGGATTAACAGAAATCCCTAGATTGGATCGTCAGGGTTCCCAGCCACGAACTGAGATCTTCCAGTCTGGATGCAATCAGATGCAACACGCCGTCCTGCTGTTGAATGCTACCCTGCACAGCGAGCAAACGTGCTTTCAGTAGTTCTTTAGCCTGGCGCTCGGCCAGTTGGGGCCATACTACGATGTTGGTTTGGCCGGTTTCATCTTCCAGTGTGACAAACACCACATCATTCGCCGAAACAGGACGCTGGCGACAGATCACCAGACCCGCTGTTGTCACCCTGGTATCGTTAGTCATTTGCCATAGCTCCTCTGCCTTGCGTATCTGGCGTTTGGATAGGCGCTCTCTGAGTAAGGCCAATGGATGACGCCCAAGGCTTAGGCCGATCGTCGCATAATCCGCAGCAATATTTTGTCCTTCGCTGGGCTTGGGCAACATAACCTCACCTTCGGCGAACACGGGCACTTCAAAAATGGGAATTTTAGATTCGATACCGGCCACCTGCCAGTAAGCGCGGTAACGATCACCGCTGAGCGTTCTAAGCGCATTGGCAGCAGCCAAACATTCCACGTCTTTTTTATTCAATTGTGCGCGCGTCGCCAGGTCTTGAACGCAGGTGAATGGCCATTGATGACGGGCATCGATAATCTTGTCGATGCCGCTCGATGAAAGACCTTTGATCATGCGCAGCCCGAGACGAAGCGATCGCTGGTTCGTTGTACTATCCGATGCGAATTGATCGTCAGGTAATTCTAAGGAGGAATCAGAATCACTGATGGTGACATCCACCGGTAACACCTGCACACCATGCTTGCGTGCATCCGCCACCAGTTGTGCCGGTTCATAGAAACCCATCGGCTGACTGTTGAGCAAGGCACATGTGAATGCCGCCTGATGGTAGCATTTAAGCCAGGATGAGGCATAGGCCAACAGTGCAAAACTGGCAGAGTGAGATTCGGGAAAGCCGTATTCGCCAAAACCTTTGATCTGATTATATATCTGCTGCGCGAATTGCTGCGTATACCCACGTGCTTTCATACCGTTCAGTAGCTTTTCCTCAAACTGCTCAAATCCCCCTCTGCGTTTCCAGGTCGCCATGCTGCGGCGTAGTTGATCGGCCTCCCCTGCGCTGAAGCCTGCCGCTACCATGGCCAGCTGCATCACCTGTTCTTGAAAAATGGGCACACCCAGAGTACGGCTCAATACCTGTTTGACCGCATCACTGGGGTATGTAATGGCTTCTTCACCGTTACGGCGCCTTAGATAAGGATGCACCATATCACCCTGTATGGGTCCAGGTCGGATGATCGCAATCTCGATCACCAGATCGTAGTAGTTTCGCGGTTTCAAGCGCGGCAACATCGACATTTGCGCCCGCGATTCGATCTGGAACACACCAATGGTGTCCGCCTGTTGGATCATGTGATACACCGCAGGGTCTTCCGGTGGAATGTCGGCCAGCGTCATAGTGTGTTTTGAATACTGACTAACATAACTCAGCGCCTTGCGAATGGCGCTTAACATGCCCAGCGCTAGAATATCGATCTTTAATAATCCCAAAGCCTCAAGATCGTCTTTTTCCCACTGGATGACCGTGCGTTCTTGCATGCTGGCGTTCTCGATTGGCACCAGGTGGGATAGCTGACCCTGACTGATCACAAAACCGCCCACATGCTGAGACAAGTGGCGCGGAAAACCTAGAATTTGCTGAACCAGTACCACTAAGCGCTTGACCAGTGGAGTTTGCAGTGAAAAGCCGTTTTCCTGCAATTGTTGCTGAATCACTTCCACACGGTGCCACCAGTAAATCGACTTGGCGAGACGATCCACCTGATCGAGGCTCATGCCAATAGCTTTGCCGACATCGCGTACCGCACTACGCGGACGGTAGGTAATGACTGTTGCGGCTAGCGCAGCACGTTCTCGGCCGTACTTCTGGTAGATATATTGAATCACTTGTTCACGACGTTCATGTTCGAAATCGACATCGATATCCGGCGGCTCGTTGCGTTCCTTCGAAATAAAACGCTCGAACAACAACTGCATACGATCAGGATCCACTTCAGTGATGCCCAGGCAATAACAGATCGCCGAATTGGCCGCCGATCCCCTGCCCTGGCATAAAATGCCCTGATCCTTGGCGTACTGCACGATGTCATGCACGGTTAGAAAGTAAGGTGCGTAAGCCATTTCGTCGACCAATGCCAACTCATGCTCAACAGCTTGCTTAACCTTGGCCGGCGTTGCTTGTGGCCAGCGCTGTTGCATACCCTGTTCAGTCAACTTGCGTAGCCAGGTCTGGGGCGTGTAGCCATTCGGCACCAGCTCTTTGGGATATTCATAACGCAATTCATCCAGCGAAAACTGACAGCGCTCGGCAATATGTATGGTCTCTTCCAATAATGACCGTGGATAGATTTTCTGCAGACGCTGTCGCGAGCGCAAACAGCGTTCACCATTGGGGAACAATTCATAACCGAGCTGCGATAGAGGCTTCCCCAATCGAATCGCGGTCAAGGTATCCTGTAAGGCTCGACGATTGCGGTGATGCATATGGACATCGCCGCTGGCGCATAATGGCACATTGTGTTTTTCACTCAGTCGATGCAGAGTCTGGAAGCGTTGCCGATCGTCACCGCTTAATAATAACTCGACAGCGATCCAGCAATGCTGGGTAAAGTTATGTACCAGCCACTGAATTGGTTCTTCATCGATCGTTTGTGCTTGGTCAGTATCTGTAAAGTCGGGTAACCACAATACCAAACAGCCTGTAGGCAGATGTTGTTCGAGCATTTGCTTTGTCAGGTAATACCCACCCTTTTCGGCTTTGCGACGTGCAATGGTAATTAAATGGGATAAGCGGCCATAACTGGCACGGTCGGTGGCGAGCAATACCAGACGTATGCCGTCCTGGAGTTTAAACTCACTACCTATAATTAATTGCATATCGTGTTCTTTTGCGGCAATGTGCGCACGCACTACACCAGTCAATGAACATTCATCAGTGATCGCTATAGCACGATAGCGCAAATATGCCGCACGCTCGACTAGTTCTTCGGGGAATGAAGCACCACGAAGAAAGCTGTAATTGGATATGCAATGCAGTTCAGCGTACAGCGGTAACCGGACTTCATCATGATTATTGTCATGCGAATAGCCCATGCAGATACCACCGGCAAAGTTTATCAAGTTCCTGATAAATCCATAAATGGCTTCCTTTATTGTCCACCGCTATATAGTAATCACGCTTGACATCGTCACCTGACCACCACCCAGCCTGGATGCGTTCCGGGCCTTTGAGCAAGGTGACAGGGCCATGCAACCAAGGTTGATGATTCTTTTGCGGTAATAGCTGCGGCTCCGCCAGCAACCAGAAAGGACGTTGTTGCGTGATGACAAAACTCTTTTCTTTTACATTTTGATTGATCCGATAAGCATATTCGGGGCGATGATCAGCGATGCTGTGAAACGTCATGATTGCATCTCGACCCATTCTGGCCTGGAGTTGTTCGAGCAAAGGTTCGATATCGCATTCATTATGGATCAGAGCTTGATCCAGCAGTGGTTCAATAAACAACGAAACCTGTTGAGGCGAGAATAACATCAGGTCTTTGGCAGACAGTCTGATGCTTCTCACCGGTGCTTCCAGAGATAGCCGGTTTAAATGCTCCTCAAGCAAATTTTTCAAGTGCACATGATCACGAGTCGGCTGGCGCACACCGATGATAATATTGGTAGCAGCTTGCTTGTCATGAAATAACGCAAACTGGCATTGATTGATACAGACATCGCGTTGCCGCAGAAAATCCGTGAATTGCAGCAAGAGCTGCTCTGCAATATTCAATAGCAGATCGGTGTTTTTTACCTCCATCGGGAATTCATAAGACGCATCGAATGTTTCTGGTGACTTATAACAATCTAGAGGATCGGGTATCAAGCCCAGTGTACGATCAAGATAATTTACCAGTTTCGGACCAAAACGGCGTGCAAGTCCATCTTTGGGTAAACGCCATAGGTCTCTTAATAGCCGAGCACCCGTGTTGCGCAATTGGCGTTTTGTTTTGAGTTCGATAGGCAGATGTTTTACAGCCAAACGGCCCAGTGCAGATCGTAGTTGCTGCCTGTTCTGTATCACATCACTTTGACCGCTATTAGCCAATAGAAGACTGGCCATCGGTGTTGGTGTCACGGCAGTGTGAACGCTGTACTGCCAATACTGTTCGAGTTGCTGATGTATCCGGTCTTGTATCACAGATAAACCACCAAATAATTTCAAACTGCCGCGAACTTCCAGCAACAGAGCCTGTGGTGATTGCACATTGACCTTGGAAGTAAATTGCCCCGCCCAATGTGCCAGTTGCTGTAATCGTGTGCACTGTTTATGTTCATCGAGCGGATACACTTTCAAGCTGGGACATAAGGCATAAGCCGCGTTGATCGGCATATTGGTGTTCACACCTTGTATTTCGGCCAAATGCGACACTGTATGGACGACCGAACGACCTTTGTATTCTGTTACTACAACCGCTGCTCGGTCGCTTCGGTGATCATCATGAACCTCTAACGCTAGTTTTGGAAGGACCAGCGCAAGCCAAAGTGGCTGTGGGATTTCCACTTCGGCTTGGCTGGCGGCTTGAGGTACCTCAGGGGGGAGTGTAAACGGTAGCGGCAATACGGCCGGGGACTTTGCCATTACCATGCTCTAGTAACATTAATACAACTGGAGATTGATGTGCACACTACGGCACTGAAAGCTACCGCGTGCTTTTAAAACTTGCACATGAACACCAGTTGCTGACGGATGTAAACGTATGCGTAATGCTGCCGGTGACTGTTCATCATTGCGTTGACGGAACAACACACCCAAGCTGCGCCCTGCTTCCGCTGCCAATTGCAGACGGCGAATCGCGCCATGCATAAAGCTGTCCACCCAGGCAAACACAAGAGCACATGCAAGGGATTGCAGAGCCTTTTCAATACCCCATAAAGCATCTTTTTGGGAATGCTTGGCTTGAACAGTAACGACATAATCCATGTCGATACCGGCGCGTTCCAATGCAGGCGCAAAAGGTACATACGGTGGTGCAATCAACAGGATCCAGCGCTTTTGCTGCGTTATCGTTCGCAACAGTGGCAAAAATAGCTGTAACTCGCCCACGCCCCATTGGGGTGTCACCATCTCTGTGATCACATTGGCAGGCCAACCACCACCGGGTAATATTGCATCCAGTTCCGCATAACCTGTTGGTATTGCGTCCTTCAGGTATCGATCAGCATCTTTAGCTCGCCAGATTTGAGGATTATTTTCCAGTAAGCTTTGCAGTTTGCTGTTCATGCCTGTTCAAATTTACCGGTCTTCCTGCTCTACAGTCGCGGCATTAACCGCAGTCTTGTAGTACGATTTCAGCAGGCTTTTAATTCTCATTTGCTCCAGATCTCTTCCTGTCTTTTCTTCCGGGAACAAACTCATTTGTTGCGGTGCTGGACCGTATGCGTCATGATAATTTGATTCTGCACTTTTAAATTTTCTATTAATCATTTGTTTTTCCTCGACTCGATTCATTCAATACGAATTACTACAAATGTCTCAACACGCCGACCGCGATACCTTCGATATCCAGCGCCTGTTCTTTCATATTTATCTTGATCACATTGAAATCGGCATTCTCAGGATTCAGATAGGCGATATGCCCTTTGACATGCAAACGTTTTACCGTGACTTCATCTTCGATGCGCACGACAACGATCTGTCCATTGTTGGCGGTTGATGCGCGATGAACTGCCAGCAAATCGCCATCGTAGATACCCACCTCCCGCATGCTTTCGCCCTTAACGCGCAACAGATAATCTGCAGCGGGATGAAATGTGTCATCATCCACACGGCAGTAGTCCTCAATATGCTGTTGCGCCAGAATCGGGCTGCCGGCAGCAACCTGGCCGACAATAGGTAAACCGTTTCGCTGTAATTCTGATTCTGTTTGATCCAACAGGCGGATGCCCCGCGATGCATTGGGCACCAACTCGATAGCGCCTTTTCGCTCCAGGGCCTGCAAGTGCCCACGAATGCCATTGGTCGAGCTGACCCCCATCGCCGCGGCTATTTCAGCCACGGTCGGCGGCATTCCACTGGCTGTTAATTCTTCCCTAATAAATTCAAGGACTTGACGTTGGCGCGAGGTCAGTTCATTCATGCCTATTTATCACATATTGTATTGGATACTGCATATATATACAGTGCTTTTATAAACAGTATAGGTAGGGGCACGGAAGATATCAAGCCCAAATTTGATTTTTTTCGATAGCGTTTGGAACACGTGGGAAAAGAGAACCCACCACAACTGTCCCTCTTACGCGTCATTCCAGCATGTTTAAGTTGGATGAAATCTGCCTGGAGTAGATTTAACAGCCGAAGCTTGGCCCGTAGGGGCAGAATACCGGGATGTATTCTGTAATGCAGTGAATAAGACGCTGGATGCCTGTCCCTGCCTACAACATGCATGCATGACGTGGATTACGCGATTCGATTTTCTGTTCCAGATGGAACACCTTTCCTGCTATGTAAATTAAAGTCTATCTGCAGACAAGCGGCTGAAAAATGCTGCATTCATAGGACCTATCACCAATATGCATCAATTTAGTAGGACAGCAATGGCTCTAATCCACTTCATTCCCGCAATCAAAGCGACACGCGAATCAGAGGAACAGCCATTTCCTGTGCACTGAGTCCGCCGTGAAAACCTATCATCTGGGATGGCTTCTCACCGAGTATCGGATCGTGGATAACATAGCCTGCTTTCTGAATGAGTATGTAATCGCCGATGCGAGACAGTAATTCTGGATGCGGTTCTCCCAGGCCGAACAAATTGCGTTGCAGGAGTTGTTCACTTCTGTGCAGCCAGATGGCATGTGAGAGGTGGTCGTTGATATACGATTCGAACTGTTCGCGTTTTCCATGATGCACGTAAGCGTAACTTAGTCGCTGTTCACCACACAGGGGTATACTCAAACAGGCCTTCATGGCAGGGTGCTCGTCCAGCCTAATCCGCTGCTGGTCCATAATATCCACGAAGCCGTGATCAGCGGTGACGATGACCGTTGTCCCGCTACCGGCCAAGTCATCGATCAGGCGTTCAAAACGGCTGTCCAGTTCCAAAAAGTGCTGGTGTGTAACATCACTAGCGACACCTTCCGTGTGGGCCAGGCGGTCAAAACCGGGCCAGTAGGCATAAATATATTTTTTGTGTTGCTTGAGCCGGACAATCTCTGTAATCCGCATGAAACAATCATCGAGGTCGTGAAAGGCCACCAGTTCGGCCCTGCCGAGGTGGGCGCGGTTGAAGTCAGACCCTGCCAACCAGTCGGGGCACAACGAATAGCTAGTCACCTGAAGACGGTCAAAGACAGGAATATGGCCCAACAGTGATTCCGCGCTGACCCCAGAGCGGCCCAGCGGCTCACTGCTGCAACGTGGCTTGAATGGCAATACCGCCAGCACGCTACCCAATTCCCTGAACCAGGTGAACCAACCCGTTAGACCGTGTTGTTGCGGGGCGAGACCGGTGAGGAAGGTCGTAACCGCGGTTGCTGTGGTGGGCGGTGCCACCGACGTGATCGAGCGCTGGAGGTGCTGATGTAACACACTCCCGTCGCCATACCTGATCAGGTAGTCGTAGCCCAGACCGTCGACAACCAATAGCACCAGGTTATGTGTTTCTGCCAGTTGATCGGCTGCAAGCCCATCCAAAACGGGATAATCCGTACAGTGCCAGCCATAAGCACCAGTGATGGAACACATCAGGTTTACAATGCTGCCACCATGGTAATCGGGAAATACGAAGTCGGTTGCCATAACAATTCTCAGTCGCTATCTGATCAATGACGCGATATTGCTTAAGCACGATATCTCTGTCTCACTAAACGAACACCAAGAATTTCAGAAATGTCCGCCCTGATCAGTATTGATGTCGGCTAACGATTATATGCTGAATGGACGTGGCCAGCGCATGAATCATATGATTCGATCGTTATTTGTGCTTGCCATGACACCTGTGACCACATCGCACTTTTATCCCGATCTGACCGGGAGTCAGTGTATATTAACCTACAAAACTGCTCGACCTTCGCACACTATTCGCATTCGCAGGGCCACTGAGTGATTGATCACTAGGAGGAATTATGGATTTACATGAAAACTGGAGTGAAATAAAAGCGCTTTTCCAACAAGCGTTCAACTCGTCATTTCACTACGCTATTGCCTCAGTTAATGAAAACGGCGAACCCCACGTGACACCGATTGGCTCACTGATACTAGGAAAACCTGGTTTGGGCTATTACTTTGAAGAGTTCCCGCAGCATTTACCGCAAAATCTTTGCAGCAACAATCATGTATGCATTCTCGCAGTGAACAGCGGTCGCTGGTTCTGGCTAAAATCTTTGCTTGCCGGCAAGTTTACCAGTCCCCCGGCAGTTCGGCTTTACGGTGTTGTGGGTGATTTGCGCGTTGCCACTGATCAAGAAATGAAACATTGGCAAAGGCGAATCAGACGAGTCCGTTTCAGTAAGGGACATGCGCTGATTTGGCGCGGGATGCGCAGAGTGCGGGAAATCGAGTTCAATCGTATCGAGCCCGTCCACATCGGTGCGATGACGCGCGGTCTTTGGTAGACGCAATCGAGCAAACTTCGTCTCTTGATTACACTATGTAACTTTGGACGACTGCGGGCATGCCCGGTGGCGTTGAAAACCGAAATGGCCCACTAATGCGGGCCATTTCGTGGTTTAGCATCAGTGAAATTTACTCGATGACTTCTAGCTCGACACGACGGTTTTTTGCGCGACCCTCGGGAGTACTGTTGTCGGCGATCGGTTTAGTTTCACCGTAGCCTTTCACTTCCATGCGGCCCGCCGCGATTCCTGCACCGATCAAGTAGTCACGTACGCTGTTGGCACGTTTTACGGAAAGAGATTGGTTGTATGCAGCTTTCCCCATGCTATCGGTGTACGCCTGAACCTCAATTCGCAGATTTGGGTATTCATTCATCTTGCTAGCGACCTTATCGAGCGACGCGCTCGAATCAGGTGTCAGTTCACTGGAGTTTAACTCGAACTGAACATCGTCTAGAACAACACTGACGATGGTGCAGCCATCAGCATCAACTGGCTTGTCGCTTGGCGAATCGGGACACTTGTCGGCCCCATCGGGGACACCATCACCATCGCTATCGATTACGGCTGCAACGGCCGGCGCAGCAACAACTGGCGCCGGTTCAGCAACCTTGGGTTTGGACGCCTCGTCCAAGCATTCTTCTACCTCAGCAGCAGCTTCAGGCGTCCAACTGCCGGTACGAACACATTCACCAGTGTTAGCGCTTCGGACGATGATTCCATTCGGATCTTTCCAGTATGGCCCGTCACCAGAAAGCGCGTTGAGAGAGACGGATGCAAGCGCAATCACTGATAAGGTTTGAAATTTCATAACTTTCCCCCGTTTTTTAGCATTACATACGGACCTATCTTGATCCGTTTCAGAAATTTGAGGTGCGCACTGTAACATATCTACGGGCACCACAGCTGTTAAAAAAAAGATTTAACAAAAAAGACACAAATAAAGGCACTAGATAAAAACGATAAAAAAGACATCCAAAAATTGCATCATCACCTACCGCTCGCCTATGGTTCGTAATCTAGAACGCATAATTCACATACGGTCATCACGTAAAATCCTTAACGCGTTCACCATCCTGCCAACGCTACATTGATGTAAAATAATCGCGCTTAACGCCGCCACCTTCGCTTACTCACCTTCGGCCTTCGTATGTCGAAATCGTACAGGATCTATGTAACGTCTCTTCGTAAAAGAGGATTAATTAATGACAACAAGCACTGAAACGCCTGACAGCACACAAATCGCACCCGCCGCAGTCTCATTATCGGAGGCCTTTTTTTACTGGCTCAAACTCGGCTTTGTCAGCTTCGGCGGCCCGGCTGGCCAGATTTCGATGATGCATACCGAACTGGTAGAGCGTCGTCGCTGGATTAGCGAACACCGTTTTCTACACGCACTGAATTACACCATGGTGCTACCGGGGCCAGAGGCACAACAGTTGGCAACATACATCGGCTGGTTAATGCACGGCACGCTGGGCGGCATCATGGCCGGTGTTCTGTTTGTACTGCCTTCGTTGGCAATCCTCATCGTGCTCACATGGATCTATCTCGAATATGGCGATGTGGCGTTGGTAGCCGGCATTCTCTATGGCATCAAACCTGCGGTAACAGCCATTGTTTTGTTCGCAGCCTATCGTATTGGTTCTAAGGCATTACGCAATGGCGTCCTTTGGGCACTCGCGGCTGCAGCATTCGTTGCCATATTTGCGATGCACGTACCCTTTCCCTACATAGTACTAGCCGCAGGTGTCATCGGCTACTTCGGCGGTCGTTTCGCGCCCGATAAATTCAGAGCGGGTGGTGGCCATGGTGCTTCTGACAAATCATTCGGCCCTGCACTCATCGACGACCAGACACCGGCGCCTGCCTGGGCACGGTTCAGTTGGAACTCGACGTTTGCTCACGTACTTGTTGGTCTTACTATCTGGGCACTGGTGGAAGGTGCACTCTACCTAATCTATGGCTGGCATGGCCCGCTGACTCAAATGGGTTGGTTTTTCACCAAAGCCGCGCTTGTCACATTTGGTGGTGCTTATGCAGTGCTGCCCTATGTCTATCAAGGAGGCGTCGAACACTATCAGTGGTTGACCGGATCCCAGATGATAGACGGCCTGGCTCTCGGTGAGACGACACCGGGCCCCCTGATCATGATCGTGGCTTTTGTCGGTTTCGTGGGCGGCTGGACCAAGGAAATTTTCGGTCCCGATAACCTTGTCCTCGCTGGGGCTGCGGGTGCAACCGTGGCGACGATTTTTACATTCCTGCCGTCCTTCTTGTTTATTCTTGTAGGTGGTCCTGCGGTAGAAGCAACACGCCATGATGTGAAATTCACTGCGCCGCTGACCGGAATAACCGCAGCCGTGGTCGGTGTCGTTATCAATCTGGCAGTGTTTTTTGCCTGGCATGTGCTGTGGCCTGATGGTACTGATACCGAACCATTCAAAGGTGAATTTGAATGGTTTTCGTTGTTCATTAGCGTAGCGGCTTTCCTTGCTCTCTGGCGTTTCAAGATCGGTATTATTTCGGTTATTGTTGCTTCTGC
>JABDQW010000225.1 GCA_013042055.1 Gammaproteobacteria bacterium
GTTTCAGTAATCCTGTCGAACACTTCATTTGCCAATTGCTTTATTTCGGAGCGGCGTTCTTCCTTTTCTTCGATACGGCGGTAAATTTCAAAGTGGCCGGTGGCCAGATAATCAACTAGATCCTGGCAAAATTCCTGTAAAAGCTCCAATGTTTCTTCGTTGTTTTCGGGACTCTGGTCGGCGTGGCTCGCCAGATTGTAGTATTGGGATAATACGTTATTGCGCTCAGCAATTAATTGCTTGATTTCTTTTCTGGTGCGCGCTCGGCGATCGTGCAGTGGTTGGTTCGTAGCCGTGTTCATACCGGGCCCCCTCATGATTGTTGTAAGTATTTTTTATACGGATCGTGATTGCTTGCTTCTTTTACTCGTTTAAATGTTTATGTTTACCGCTTAAGTACCATTAAATCAAGTAAACAAATGTATGGTTATCGGCAAACACAGTAATCATTTAGCTATGTTACTGTAAATAGATTACATAATCTTTACAACGCGGTGTTTTTATGGAGCGGTGTAGACTCTGTCCAATTAAGAAAATAAGTACTTTATAATATATTGAATAGGCGGCGATTTGATGGTTTTTTCACCAACTTTTGAGCTATTCATGGCTGGACAAAAACGGGATTTATTCTAAATTTAGACTGTAACATTTTAACTAGACAGGAAGCTAATTTGCTGAATTGACAGCCCTGTCTTCGATCAGGAAGTGAGCATGAGCGACAAAGCAGGTCAGGTTATACAGGGTATTACCGAAATTACCCTGTCTTCGGATTTTGATGATGATGATCATCTCAAGCCTGAACGTATTAATACTGAATATGTGCAGGAGCAACGTTTCAAAGGCGTAAGGCGTCGGTTCAAGATTTTTAATGATACCCAGCTGTATTACTCGTTGAAGTCATTCAAGCACAAAGATAACAAACAGCATCGAATAAACCTCAGTTATGTGAACGCGCATCCTGAACGTGACTGTGTGATCGCGTGGAAGTGGCTCAGCACAGCGATTGCAACCATCGTCTGGTCAATGCTGTTAATGTATGTTGGTATATTTACACAATACAAAGCGGATTTTATCGTCATCGTTGGTGTACTGTTGGGCACATTCAGCATGCTTGCAATAATGGTTTTCTATTATCAAACCCAGGATAAGTTGATTTATAAAAGTTTTGTTGCAGATATACCGTTATTCGAAGTAACTAATCACAAACCCGGAAACAAGGAATTTGATACCTTCATGATTGCTTTGAGAAAACACATAGAGCAAGGTCAGGCGAGCATGAGCATGCATCGACGTCTGGTGGGTGAGTTGAAGAATTTACGGCGCATCCGCGACGAGGGTACTATCAGTAACGAACAATACGAATCTGCCAGAACGGTCATATTCAAGCACGAGGCCTACCAGGCCAAGTAATATACAGTGCGTTCTCCTCGCGCCGTTGGCTTTGTTACGTAATTCGTTGATGTGCCTCGGTCTACAGTGCAAGCTTGTCGTTTAACCGCTTAGACACTGATTCCAGTATTGGTCATTCTTCGACTAAGACACGCGAACCTGAATTGTCTGTAGGAGCGACTTTAGTCGCGAACTTCGGTAAAGTCGTTCCTACGCACCCCCTTAATCATCTCTGCGTCTCCGCGTCTCCGCGGTCAATATCACTGTTTCAGCCTGGGTCTATCTGTCAGGCTAGCCATCCGCCTGGACATTTTCTTTAGGGGCTTATATTCTTTGACTACGGTACATTGCCGACCGTAAATGAGAACACACTAATCGAGCGGGGCCAGCTGCAAAGAATGGAAGGTCTAATTCGCTATTCCAAAGTACTGGCGATCGTCGGTGATATTCTGCAGGTGCAAGTACCCGAAGCGACCGCGGCGACGGCTGCAGCCGTTCGTTTTAACGATCTGGCAATGATCGATCAGGACGATGGCCACAAATCACTCGCTCAGGTGATCAATATCGTCCGCGACGTGGTATCGCTGCAGATCTTCAGCGGCACCAAGGGCATCTCGACGTCAGCCAGGGTGACCTTTCTCGGTCACCCAATGCAAACCACCTATTCGCCGAATATCCTCGGCCGTGTTTTTAACGGCACCGGCGAGCCGATGGATGCCGGCCCCGATCTGTCGATGGATCCCAAAGTCGACATCGGCGGTCCGACGGTCAACCCCGTCGAGCGTATCGTACCGAGCAAGATGATCCGCACCGATGTGCCGATGATCGATATCTTTAACTCGCTGGTTGAGAGTCAGAAGATACCCATTTTTTCTGTGTCTGGTGAGCCCTTTAATCAATTTTTAGCGCGTATCGGTATACAGGCCGATGCCGATATCGTTGTCTTCGGCGGCCTCGGCCTGATCTTCGATGACTATTACCTGTTCCGTAAAACATTCGAGGACGCTGGCGTGTTTTCGCGTACCGTGATGTTTGTCAATCAGGCCTCCGACCCGATCGTCGAGCGGCTGTTGGTACCGGACATGGCATTGGCCGTAGCCGAACGTTTTGCGGTGGAAGAGGGCAAGCGTGTGCTGGTCTTGCTAACCGATATGACAGCCTTTGCTGATGCGTTGAAGGAAGTTGGCATCTCGATGGAACGTGTTCCATCGAACCGCGGCTATATGGGCGATCTCTACTCACAGCTCGCGCGTCGTTACGAGAAGGCGTGCGACTACGCCAAGGGGGGGTCGGTAACGATCCTGACCGTGACCACGATGCCGGGTAATGATGTCACGCACCCGGTACCGGATAATACAGGCTATATTACCGAGGGCCAATTCTATTTGCACGATGGCGTGATCGATCCATTTGGCTCGTTGTCACGACTGAAACAAAACGTGATTGGCAAGGTCACGCGTGAAGACCATGGTCAGATCATGAATGCCATGGTTCGATTCTATGCTGGCGGTCGTGATGCCGAGCAAAAACAGGCTATGGCCTTCGAACTATCGGAATATGACCACCAGCTGTTGAAGTTCAGCAAACTGTTCCGCCAGCGGTTTATGGACATCAATGTATCCCTGCCGTTGGAGCAGGCACTGGATTTGTGTTGGACAACGCTCGCCGAGTGTTTTCAAGCAGAACAACTGTTAATGAAGCAGGAGTTAATTGAAAAATACTTCCCAAAAGATAGCCAAGTGATGTCCGTTAAGATGGCACAAGCGAGTGACAACGATGGCTAGATTGCAGCTCAGTAAATCCGCGTTGTCGCGCGAACAAAGAAATCTGAAAACCTACCAACGGTTCTTGCCATCGCTGGATCTGAAACGCCAACAGGTGATGGCCGAACGCAACAAAGCGGCCCATCAGCTGGTAAGGACGCGGCAGGAAATCGATGTGCAGCGCCAGGCGGCGGGTGATACCATTCCGATGATGGCCAATCGCGACGTTGATCTCGCCGGTCTGGCCAAGGTGAGCGATGTTCGCCTCGGTGTTGAAAATGTTGTTGGTACACGCTTGCCGGCGCTGGAGTCCGTCTCCGTTCAGGTACACGATTACCCAATGATGGGCAAACCATTCTGGGTCGATTCTGCTGCGCAAATACTGTGCCGAATACTCGAATTGCGCGTTCGCGCTCAGGTTGAGGAGCGCCGACTTGCCCTGCTGGAACAGGCGGTCAAGACCATCACCCAGCGCGTCAACCTGTTCGACAAGGTGCTGATACCGCAAGCTCAGCGGAATATTAAACGCATAAAGATCTATCTGTCCGACCTCGAAACCGCTGCTGTGGTGCGCTCAAAAATTTCCAAGCGCAAGCGTGCTGATGCGGAGGGCGTATGAGCATCGCGCGTTTGAAAAAGGTCACGGTGTGCGGTCTGTTGACCGAGAAGCAGAAGCTATTGCAAGGACTACAGGCGCTGGGTTGCATGCACCTGTTGGCTCTGCGGCCGGCGCCGGCAGAAGTGGAGAAGGCAGCCACACCGAGAGCCGAAGCCGCGTATCGGGCGTTGCGTTTTCTCTCCGATATGCCGGAGAAACGCAAGCAAGTGACGCGCGATCCGAGCTTTGATGTCAGCAGCGTGGTTCAGCAAGCCCTCGATGTCAAAGATCGCCTGCGTGACGCCACTGACCGCAATGAATTCTTACGTCATCGCATCGAACAGATCAAGCCGTGGGGCGATATTGCTTTTCCACCATTAGCTGAACTGGCGCATCAGCGGCTTTGGTTTTACATCCTGCCGATCAGGAAGCTCGGCGCCCTTGAAGCGGTCGAACTACCCTGGCAAATCGTCAAGCGAGACCAGCGGCAGGTGTATGTGGTCGTGATCGCTGAGCACGAGCCCCCCGCCGATTTACTGCCGGTACCCCGTACCTATACCGGTGCATTGCCGTTGAATGAATTAAAGGCGCAACTCGAAGACAATGAGATCGAGATCGAAGACATTGTTGCCGAGCGCTACGCGTTAACGCGTTATATTTATCTGCTGAGCGTGAATCTTGCTGAGGCCGAAAACCGCGCGTCGCTGATCTACGCGGATCAGCAAACCCGTGATGAAGCCGGTATCACTGCGATACAGGCCTGGGTACCGGAGGACGCGATCAAAGCCGTCGAGGCGTACGTCGAACAGGCGGGCCTGGCTTGTCTGATCGAGGACCCCGACGCCAACGATGATCCTCCGACCATGATCGAGCAACCCGACGAGATGAAGGCCGGTGTCGATCTGGCGATGTTTTACACCGTTCCGCCCTACCGTAGCTGGGACCCATCCGTCGTGCTGTCGTTTTCGTTCGCGTTGTTTTTTGCAATGATTATTTCCGACGCTGGCTATGGCTTGGTGTTGATGATCTTGTTGTTGGCTTACTGGCAGCGGCTAGGCAAGAGCGCGCAAGGTCGCGCCTACCGACTGTTGGGCGCATCGTTGTTCGGTACTGCTGTTGTCTACGGCGTGCTAGTGGGCAGCTATTTTGGTGTCACGCCGCCGGATGACAGTTTGTTGGGGCGCATGCACCTGCTCGATATCGGTGACTACGCGGCGATGATGAAGATATCAATCATCATCGGTGTTCTGCACCTGGTGCTGGCGAACGCACTGGTGGCGCTGCAAAACCGAGGCCGTTCCAAGGCCATCGCCAACCTGGGGTGGATCGCGTGCCTGTGCGGTGGTGTGTTGCTGGCTTATTCCGAACCCGACAGTGGTCTGGCATCGGTTGCTCTGGCGCTGCTGATTAGCGGATTGGGTACAGTCTTGCTGTTTACCAGCGAACGGCCGATCGTCAAGCTGCCGGTTGACGTTGTCTGGCGCTTGGTCGACGGTCTCAGGGCGCTGACCGGCGTCATGGGGCTATTCGGCGATGTGCTAAGCTACATGCGGCTATTCGCACTGGGATTGGCAAGCGCCTCGCTGGCACTGACGTTCAACAACCTGGCGACACAGATCGTCGATGCGGTGCCTGGACTCGGATTGCTGCTTGCACTGCTGCTGTTACTGCTGGGCCATACGATCAATCTCGCACTGGCAGTGATGAGCGGCGTAGTGCACGGTCTCAGACTCAACTTCATCGAATTTTACAAATGGGGTATGACTGGCGAAGGCAAGCCCTTCCAGAAATTTGCCCGCAAAGAGGTGGAACCATGAATGAAATCGCGTTGGCCTTGGGCTGGATCGGCATCTATTCGCCGATGGCAATTGGAGCGATCGGCAGTTCGATCGGTTGTGCCATTGCCGGTCAGGCAGGCATCGGAGCCATGCTCGAAACGGAGGGCGGCTATGGACGTTACATCGGCTTGTCTGCCTTTCCATCGTCGTTTGTGATCTACGGTATCGTGATCATGTTCACGTTGAATCGGGAGGTGACCGCCGAAAACGCGGGTGCCTTATTTGGCATCGGCCTGTTCGCTGGACTTGCGCTGCTGTTTGCAGGGATTTGGCAGGGCCGTGCCTGTGCGTCGGCGATCAATGCGGCTAAAGAAAAACCCGAGATCTTCGGTCTATCGCTCGCCCCGGCCGCCATCATCGAGGGTTTTGCGGTATTTGCCTTTGTGTTTGCGTTGGTGGTCAGTGCGGACATCCCGGCAGGAGGTGGTTCCTGATGACGGATGCCGTCAATCGATCAGTGCCGCCCTCACAAGGCATCGATGCACTGATAGCCCGGCTGCGCGAACAGGGGGTTTCGGCGGGACGTGAAGAGGGTGAGAAAATCGTCGCGGAAGCCAGGGCCATGGCTAAGCAAATCGTCGATAGCGCTAAAGAAGAGGCGAAGGAGCAGCTACAATCTGCGCACAAGCAAGCGGAGGCGTTCCAGTCGGCGGGCGTCGCTGCAATCCAGATGGCGATGCGCGACACCATCCTCGATCTCAAGTCGCAATTGATGCAACAATTTAGCTCGGACGTCAGGCGACTCGTCTCTCGCAGCCTGACTGATGAAGCGTTGCTCCGGCAGATGATCCTGGAAGTGGCCGGTCGCGCACGTGAGAGTACGGACGCCGCTGATTCGCAGCAAATGGACGTCGTGTTACCCGCACAGGTGGTCGGACTGGATGAGCTGCGCAACAATCCGGATGACTTACGCCGGGGCAGGCTGACCCATTTCGTTCTGGGCCTGTCGGACGATATCTTGCGTCGTGGCGTAACGTTTTCGGTTTCGGATCAACATGAATGCGGTATCCGCATCCGACTGGTAGACAAAGACATCAGCTTGGAGTTGACTGATGAAGCCATTGCCGCGCTATTGTTGGATCATTTGCAGCCACGTTTTCGCGCCATTCTGGAAGGCATCGTGAAATGATCGTTAGCCCGCATTTTCGCAGTCACCATGGGTGATGCGAACGCATATGTGATGCTGATCACGGGCCTGCCCAGGCCCGAGGCTCTGTTCCGTGCAAAACGGCCACCGCTGTCGCGCCTGAAGCTGAATCGTCGCCTCCGTGTGTTGGCGCCTGACGATGCCGAAACGCTCGAGCGTGTCGAACAGATATTGACCTGGGCTTCGATGCCGATGTCGATGACCGATGCGCAGTTTGTCGCTTCGGTCCGTGCCGCGATGCAGACGATAAACAACGAGACCTTGCGCCTGATCGTTCGCGACCGGCTCGAAATCCGCACCTGCATAGCGGCCTTGCGCCGTCGCCTCCGTGGTGAAGGGCGGCCGTCACCGAATAACGTGTGGGGTTATGGTCGTTGGCGTGAACATATCAGACGCAACTGGAGCGAAACCAGTTTTCGACTGGACAACGTTTTTCCGTGGCTGCGGGAAGCCGATAGACTGCTACGTGCGGGTGACAGCCTGGCGATGCAACGACTGCTACTCGATTTGGTCTGGAAAAATGTCAACCGTCATGTAGGTGAGCACGAGTTCGATTTCGAAGCTGTCGTCATCTACGTGCTTAAATGGGACATCGTCGATCGCTGGGTCAGGCATGACAGCGGCTTGGCCACCGAACGCTGCGATGAACTGAGCGAATCCGGTTTGGGCGAATTCGCGAATCTGTTTCAGCATCAGCAGTATCAGTCGAACTAGCCCGCATTTCTCACCAGGCGGCGTAGAAAACTGCTAAGGCATTGGCGATTTGGAGAAAAGTTAGGATGTTCACAAATTCAGTGTGTAATTCAAGCGTGCCTATCACGGTTCAGGCTGGTCTTCGTGTCCGTAAGCTTGCTCTTCACTCAAACCGTAGCCATTGCTACGCTTTTCGCTCCAGAGCGGCGCTTGCGAACACGAATCCTGCGCCTGCTCCCGTGATCCTGGTGAGAAATGCGGGCTAGATATGCGCCATTGGTACCCAGACTACAATATAGCGGGGATTGGCAATGAGCCCTATTAATCCAAAGGCGACGGCGCGCGTCGTAGCGGTTCAGGATGATCTGGTTAAAATCGAGGCATTGTCTGATGCTGACGGCGATCCCGCCGAGCTGATTAAGAACGAGGTTATATATATTTGTCCTGCCGAGCTCAACGCCCTCGGCGAGCAGGAACGGCTCAAAGCGGAGGTGTTGCGTGTTCAAGGGATGACGGCCGATGCGCAGGTTTATGAGAGCACCGCGGGTGTGGCCGTTGGCGATGCCGTCGAGCAGAGTGGTGAAATGCTGTCGGTTTCGCTCGGGCCCGGCTTGTTGGGGCAGGTATACGACGGGTTACAAAATCCGCTGTATGAACTTGCCACGCACTATGGTGTTTTTTTACCTCGTGGCGTCGCTAAAGATGCGCTCGATCAGAAGAATAAATGGTCCTTCGTCACCACGGTCAGCAGTGGTGCGCGAGTCGTTGCCGGTGACACGCTAGGGACGGTCCAGGAAGGTCGGTATACGCACAAGATCATGGTGCCGTTTGGTTGGGTCGGCGAGTTCAAAGTGTCGTGGATCCAGGAGGGTACATTCTCAGTCCGAGAGATCATCGCGCGCCTGGAAGACGACACCGGTCGCGAATATGACATTCGGCTCGCACAGAACTGGCCGGTACGCCGCCCACTGACTGGTCAGCTGCTACGCAAACGTGCCTCGACGCGGCTCTATCCGGAGGAACCATTGCTGACCAGCCAGCGCGTGATTGATACCTTCTTCCCAGTCGCACGCGGTGGTACCGCTTGTATTCCCGGGCCGTTTGGCGCCGGCAAAACCGTGCTGCAAAATATGATCTCACGCCATTCCGCGGTCGATATGGTGATTGTCGTCGCCTGCGGTGAGCGCGCCGGCGAGGTCGTCGAGACCATCACCGAGTTTCCGAAAATGAGCGATCCGAAAAGCGGCGGTTCGCTGATGGACAGAACCATCATTATCTGTAACACGTCTTCGATGCCGGTAGCTGCCAGGGAAGCCTCGATTTACACCGGTATTACACTGGGCGAGTATTACCGGCAGATGGGCTATGACGTGCTGTTGATCGCCGACTCGACGTCGCGGTGGGCACAAGCCATGCGCGAAACAGCGGGTCGATTGGAGGAGATCCCAGGTGAAGAGGGCTTCCCGGCGTATCTGCAATCGTCGATCAAGGGTGTCTACGAACGTGCCGGCGTGGTTCAGACCAACGATGGCTCGACCGGCAGTCTGACGATCATCGGAACGGTCTCGCCAGCGGGTGGAAATTTCGATGAGCCGGTGACGCAGGCAACGTTGTCGACAGTCAAAGACTTTCTCGGTTTGTCCGCCGAACGCGCCTACAAACGGTTCTACCCCGCGGTCGACCCGCTGCTGTCGTGGTCGCGTTATTCGGCCCAACTCGAGGCCTGGTTCGACAACAACGTCGACGCGGGCTGGGCCCGCCGGGTCAATGGCATGCAGGAGCTGCTTAGCCAGGGCGAGGCGGTTTCACAGATGATGCAGGTGACGGGTGAAGAGGGCGTTACGTCCCAGGATTACGTCACCTACCAGAAGTCTTTGTTTCTCGACATGGTGTTTTTGCAGCAAGATTCCTTCGATCCCGTCGATTCAGCGGTTCGCATGGAACGCCAGAAGCTGGCATTCAACCGAGTCCACGATCTTGTCACCCGAGACTACCGCTTCGACAGCAAAACGCAGGTGCGCGACTATTTCACCCGACTCACCGGTCTGTTCAAGAATTTCAATTATGCACGAGAAGACTCGCCCGATTACAAAGCGATGTTGCAACAAATCGACGAGCTGGCCGAATCGGTCAGCTCATACAGCGGAGCGCAGGTCGCGGACGATTCCACTGGTGACGCGACCTAAGACATTCTGCTATCCCGCATGCAAGGGTGCGACGACGGAGGATTCGGGTCAAAACATAGTCTGCTGATCTTCTATGGAGAAGGTTATATTCTTGATCTGCATCAATCATTGCACTGGATCCGATGCAACTTTTCGACATTGTTAAAATCTTATTGCATTACAAATATTTACAATGCTTATGGGTTTTGACAAAATACGAGCGGTTTTTTTGAATGCCTGACCTGTGGGCATCTCACTGCTGAGGAGTAATCGAATGAAGAGACTAACTGTAATAACAATTTGTGCGGGACTGGCAATGGCAGCTTCGGGTGCTGCCGTAGCTGATGGTGCTGCAACGTATAAAGAAGCCTGTCAGGCCTGTCATATGACTGGTGCTGCCGGTGCTCCTAAACTTGGCGACAAAGAAGCATGGAAGGCTCGCATCGCGACCGGTAAAGATGCACTGTACGCATCTTCGATACAGGGCAAAGGTGCAATGCCTGCTAAAGGTGGTCGTGCCGACTTGTCCGATGACGTGATCAAGGCTGCAGTCGATTATATGGTTGCTCAATCCAAGTAATCCGCTTAATCTTACGTTGAAGACGAAGAGCCCGCTTCAAGCGGGCTCTTTTTTTCTGCCCGGATGTTGCACGAAAGCGGACGCCTTTATCTGAGCTGGCAGACCAATTAGTGGATCATGTGCCTCGTTCCCGCGCGTCCGTAACGCCAATAGACCAGCGTCACAAAGCCTAGCACCAGCGTAGCTGCCCAGCCGGTAATATTGTCATAACTTCCGATCAGCTGTGCGGCCGGTGTGTCGCTGGCTGCGTTGGTCACTTCTCTGACGATTCTGATGATCAGCACCCAACCTGCGTGTATACCGATACAAAGAACAATATTTCCTGTGCGTTCCCGGATCAGGCTGAGTAACAGGCCTGCAACGAACAAGGTGATGAAGCTGTCCGCGAAATTTGTAAAGTTTGCATATTTATGCAGCATGCCGGCCAGCATCTCCCAGCCGCTGTACCAGTCGAGCGACGTGGCGTCCGTGACAATTGGCGGTCGAGTGAAATGCACCGCGGCAAAGAACAGGTTGACGCAGATGAACGATAGGATCAACGAGGTTTGACGGCGTAATCCGTGTTGTAAGGCGCCACGGAAAAAAGTCTCTTCAATCACGGCAACCAGTAAGCCTGACAACAACCCGGTAAACAAAGCGACGGCCAATGCGTTGAAGTGGATACCCCCAGGATTTGGAAAACGGGCGCCGAGCACGACCAATAGGCAGGCGTGCACGGTCATGATCACCACACCGATGCCAAAGCCCATAGCCAGGATCCGTAGATAGCGTCCGTGCGCCAGAGAATAGCCCAAGGCAGCGCGGTTGTTCATGCCCAGTAATTTGATGAAAGGCCAAAAGCCGAGCACGCTCAAAATCATCACCAGACGGTAGAACACACGGTCTGGTCGGATCTCCCAAACCATACTAAGCGCCTGAAACACCGGATAATAGAGCAGTGCACTGAGCGTCCCAGCCGCAATCAGATAGAGCAGGAAATATACAAAGGTCGGCATCGTTAGCCCGTATTTCGCACCAGGATCATGGAAGCAGGCGCAGGGTAGCCCGCATTCACGATGATCGGCCACGTCAGTCCGAGCACACTCGGTGTGGTCGTCATTTTGCGGCAAGGGCGCGAAAGAAGCGTCTGGCCTTGCTCGGCGCGCTCGACCAATCGATGCCGGCTTGTTTTAGTAGTTCGATCAGGGCAGCTTGCAAATTAGGTGCGTCATGATCTTCGGAGATTTCGATTTCAAATTCATGATCGACGACACCATTGGGGAATGTGCTGGTATCGAGCTCAAACACGACGGTCTCCGCGCTCTTGCCGATGGGTATGCTCACCGGCGGCAGGTAGATGCGCTCATTGGTGAATTCGCCGATGTGAACCAAAGGCGCGTCACCGCAGGCTGAATGCACCATCTGCAGTATGGTGGATGATCCGTTTGAAAAATGGTGGCGTATGACATGCCGGGGGCAGACGCTTCCTTGCAATAGCGCCAGGGCGGTGGCATTCGGTAACTCGACTTCCTGCTCAGCGCGATCAGACAACAAGGTTGTAGGGCTCGCCAGTTGCTCGGCTTTCAGCGTCAGCCTATAGCGTCCCGCTTCCTGCCTGAGTCTGATGGCGTGATGATGATCGCGTAAACAGAAGGTCTCGCTATCGAAGAAGTGGTTGATTTGCTTGACGCCGCTGCCGAGCAAGGCGGCCGGGAGATTCAGATATTCGAGCAGTTGACGAAAGCCGTGTTTGTCAGCTACCGCAAATTTGAATTCAATCTCTCGACCGTGCGCTGACATGGGGGGTTAATTATTTCTCTGCGGACAGGTAGCACACCCAGCTGGGATCGGCGTCACCCTGCAATGACGGTGAATAGATGCCATTACCTTCACCGGTTTCTTCGTCTGTTCCTTCCCAATACACTGTCACATTGGTGAAGTTGGCCTCTTCTAGCAACTCTCTGATTTCCGGCAGTGTCCACAGGCGCCAGTCATAGGTGAAGGCCTTTTGCAGGCGTGATTTGTCAGGAAAATGAAAATGTATGTGACAGATCAATTCGCCTGTGATCGGATTGTAGGATTCCTGCTCCCAGATATAGGTGAATCCCTTCTGCTTGGTTTTTTCACGGCTTTCTGCATAGGCGTCATAACCGCCAAAAGCGTCCAAAAAGAACACACCATCGTCAGCGAGAGATTTATGCACGGCTTTGAAATAGTTTTTCAGCGTCTCTCTCTGTTTGAACAGCTGATAACTGAAATTCATCGCCAGGATAATCTGGGCGGGTTTCGTTTTTGCTAGCACGACATCGTCATTGAGCAGGTTGACGCGTTTTTTCGCCGGTGATTCAAGCGCCTGTACATTATGTTTTTTACTCCAGTCCAATACGTTGGCATCAATGTCGATCCCGACGGCCATATTTTTGCTGTGGCGACTCACCCATTCGCAACACATTTTTGCGGTACCGCAAAAATCTTCTCTGAGGTCATGCGCGTGATAACCCCGGATATCGTGAAAGGTGCTATTTATAAACTCATACTCATGCGTGACTTCCTGGACTGACAGCTCATAGAGCGCATGTCGGTCGGCTTTATCTCGCATGCTCGTGGTGTTGCCGGTGGGCGGATTGTTGCGTTTTTTGCTTTTATTTTTGCCAGATTTCATCGCGATGATTATGCCATAGTCGGGGTCGTTGCAGTACGGCTTTGTCTCGCTTTATTCCTTATAAATCAGTCTCGTTGACTAGTATCATTGAAAAATCAAAACAAAACGGTCACAATTACCCTTCAAGCTATCTTCTTTAGTCATAGCTAAACAGAGTCAAGCAAATCATGGCAAATGTACCGCAGTCTGACCGCACGGCCACCGACAAAGGACCGGCGTATTCTGAAGCCACACCTGCAACGCAAGAGGCGACAGCGACCAGTGGCAGTAAAAGTCAGGCAGGGGCATCGTCTGAAACCGAGTTTGATTTCGATAATGCCGAACTCTATCTCAACCGTGAACTCACCTGGCTGGCTTTCAACGCACGGGTATTGACTATGGCGGATAATCCCGATGCGCCATTGCTGGAACGCGTTAAATTTCTTGCGATCATAAGCAGCAATATCGATGAATTCCAGATGAAACGCATCGGTGGGCTCAAGCAGCAGGTGGCTGCGGGTGTACGCCAACCGGCCGTCGATGGACGCACGCCGGTGGAGCAGATCGCTGCATGCCAGGAGAAGGTCAGAGGTCTGCACAAAGAGCAGAATAGAATCCTGCGCAAGGTGCTCGGCTTGTTGGCGCAGCGGGGCATACAGATCGTCAAATACCAGTCCCTCACCGAGGAGCAGAAGGAGATCCTACGCAGAAATTTCATTGAGAATATATTTCCGTTGCTGACGCCATTGGCCATGGACCCTGGACATCCGTTCCCTTTCATCTCCAATCTGGCGTTGAACCTGCTGGTCACCTTACGCCACAGAGGGGGTACGGTTCCACATATCGCGCGTGTGAAAGTACCCGTCGCCAAGGGTATTGCCCCCCGGTTTGTTCGTGTGGACGACAATTACACCTTCGTCGCCCTGGATGATATCGTCATGAATAACCTGGATCTGCTTTTTCCCGGAATGGAGATTGTGTCGTGCGAGCTGTTCAGAGTGACACGCAACGCCGTCGTGGAGTCCGACGAAGAAGAAGCGGATGATCTACTTCAGATGATCGAGTCTGAACTGCGCCATCGGCATTTTGCGCCGATCGTGCGTTTGCAAATCGCCAAGGGTATGGACCCGGTCCATCGCGGAATGCTCGCCGCAGAACTCGGCCTTGATGAGGCCAATGATGTTTATGAAGTCGAAGAGATCATGGCGATGCGTGATCTGTTCGAGATAGCCGGCCTCGATATCCCAGAACTGCACGATCCGCCGCACAAACCGATCGACCATCCCCGCCTGGCACACGATTCGCGGAATATCTTCCATATAATTCGCGAGCGAGGCTCATTGCTGTTTCAGCACCCTTACGAGTCTTTCACGACCAGTGTCGAGCGTTTTTTGCAAACGGCCAGTACGGATCCCAAGGTGCTGGCGATCAAGATGACCCTGTACCGAACATCGGCCGAGGGCGGCATCATCGATGCACTGACCCAGGCTGCGCGTCATGGTAAACAGGTCGCTGTGTTAGTCGAATTGAAAGCGCGTTTTGACGAGGCTGCCAACATTGGCTGGGCACGCCGTTTGGAACAGTCAGGTATACACGTGACCTACGGCGTCGTTGGTTTAAAAACACACAGTAAAGTCATTCTGGTCGTACGCAAGGATTACAACAAGTTGCGTCGCTATGCTCATATCGGCACCGGGAACTATCACTCGGGGACGGCGCGTATGTACAGCGATCTGGGTATGTTTACCTGCGACGAGAAGATCGGTCAGGATCTGACCGAACTGTTTAATTATCTGACGGGATATTCACCGCCGCCGACCTATCGCAAAATCCTCGCAGCGCCGTACACCTTGAAACGATCGCTGCTGCACAAGATTGAACGCGAGCAGTCGTTGCACTCGGAAGGATCTACCGGTCATATTCAGTTGAAGATGAACGCATTGGAAGATGTCGATATCACCCGCGCGCTCTATAAAGCGGCGCGGGCAGGCGTCAAAATCGATCTTATCGTCAGGGACACCTGCCGCATGCGTGCTGGGATACCGGGTCTAAGTGAAAATGTACGCATCATCAGTGTCGTCGGTCGCTTTCTGGAACACACCCGTATCTATTATTTTCATAATGGTGGACACGAGGAGTACTATATTGGCTCTGCAGACCTAATGACCCGTAATCTCGAGAGCAGGGTGGAGGTTGTGGCACCCGTGGACGATGAAAGGTTACGTCAGGAGTTGCGACTGATTCTCGACGTTCAGCTTTCCAGCAAGAAGGATGTTTGGGTGATGCAGCAGGATGGCAGTTATGCGCCAAAACCCATGCCAGCTGGGGGAGAGCCCGAAAGAAGTTCGCAGGAAACGTTCATTGAACTCGCGCAGAAACGAAAAGCAGCTGCCGCTAAGCATAGACAGTCAAAACTGCGGGCGAAGCTGCTGACTTACTTCCACAAACGTGTATTGAATGAAGGTTTATGATCGTGCGTGCATCATATCATTTTGATATGATGCAACCATTAAACGGCACTAGCCAGAAATTGGTGCCAGGCCGTTGTAGTCAAATGAGATAAAATACCACTTTATAATTTACTGGTGAATAATCAGCACGATTTTGTTGTTCCTTCTGATCAAAGCTTTACGGAGCTGATATCCTCGCTAGCGACGAAATTCCGTGTCCACCGGCAGGCCGAAACGGTCAGTTATAGAATTTTTTACGATACGGTTGACTGGCTGTTATCTAACAATGGTTGTGTACTCGAGATGAACGAAGACGAGCAATCACGCAGGATTTACTGGCGCGCGGGTAAGGATGCTCAATTAAAAATACAGTTGGGACTCAGACAGGCCCCACGCTTTGCGAGCGAGCTGCCGGATTGCGAGTTTCGAAGTCAGTTAGCGTCAATTATTTCGGTAAGGGAGCTTGCGCCGCGGATCAAGATTAAAATCAAACGTACACCTGTGGTTATGCTTAACAAGAAAGAAAAAGCCATCGTGCGTATTAAACTTGATGAGAACTGGTTTTATCCGATGAAAAGACGTGCGGGTTGCCTATTGAGCAAGCGTTTATGGGTTAAGCCGGTAAAGGGTTATGCAGAAGCTAATCAGCAGATTGACGCGTTGATGCAAATGATGGATTTGCGTCCAGCACAGGACAACATGCTGAAGTTGGCGCTGGCCGAGTTGGGATCGAGTACCACACAGCATTCGACTAAGCTCAATCTTATGCTCGATCCCGATATGACGTCTGAAATCGCCTTGAAGGAGATTCTGCTTCGACTGCTGGACATTACCCAGCGAAATACGGCCGGGAGCGTACAGGGAACGGATATTGAGTTTATGCATGACTATCGTGTTTCGATCCGCAAAACACGTTCAGCACTTGCATTGATCAAGCACGTTTTGCCGAAGGACACGATTAAGAAATACAAAAAGTTTTTCGCGGGACTGGGCAAGTTGACCAATCCTGTCAGAGACAATGATGTTTTTCTTGTTAAACTCGATAACTATAAACAAAAGCTCGACAAAAACAAGCAAGAGCAGTTACAGCCTTTGCAGCAATATCTTATAGACAATCGATCTGAGGCGCAGAGGCAGTTCATTGAGGAAGTGAAGTCCCCTGGCTATCGTCAGGCGCTAAAAGAATGGCGAGCATTTTTGGAGGATTCGGCTCTGCTTGATTCCCCGCTCGAGAACACAAATAAACCGGCGTGCCAGTTGGCTAATCAATTGATCTGGGGCACCTATCAAACGGTGCTGCTGGAAGGCAATGCAATTACTGATGAATCCCCGCCTGAAGCACTGCATGAGCTACGCAAGTCGTGCAAAAAACTGCGTTACTTGATCGAATTTTTTCAGAGCCTGTACCCTGCCAAAAGGGTTAGAGAACTCATCAATGCATTAAAAGGACTACAGGATAACTTGGGCGATTATAATGACTACCATGTTCATATGCAGATCTTGAAGGAGTTTACTGAACAGAGCCCTAATGAAGCTGCAGTCAAGGCGTGCAATAAGATGATAAAAGCCCTGAAACAGAAGCAACAGAAAACGCGAAACCATTTTGCAGAGCGGTATGCTGCATTTTCTTCGCATGACAATCAAAATGAGTTCAGGGAATTATTTGTTGGCTCATTGACGGGTGACAATAACGAATGAAGATAATCGCCATTTACAACATCAAAGGTGGTGTTGGTAAGACCGCAGCAGCGGTAAACCTTTCCTATCTTGCTGCAATGGACGGTGCAAGGACGCTGATATGGGATCTCGATCCTCAGGGCGCAGCGAGTTATTACTTTCGGATCAAAGCCAAAGTGAAGGGAGGTGGCCGAAAGCTGGTTGAAGGCAAGAAGGATTTGGATGATGCAGTAAAAGGGACCGATTACGAAAACTTGGATTTATTACCTGCAGATTTCTCATACCGGGATATGGATCTGCTTCTGGACAAGACGAAGAAGCCTACACAACGCTTGAGAAAATTGCTCAAACCCATGGCGTACGAATATGACTTCACCTTCCTGGATTGTCCGCCGAGTATATCTTCAGCTTCCGAAAGCGTTTTCACGGCTGCAGATATATTGCTGGTGCCAACCATTCCGACAACATTGTCGTTGAGAACCTACAAGCAAATAAAAAAATTCTTCAAAGACATGGGTTTCGATTCGGCAAAAATACTACCGTTCTTCGCCATGGTCGACCGTAGAAAACAAATGCATCGGTTGATAGTCGAAAACCCGCCTTCATTCATGCCATCCGCGCTCAACAGTTACATCCCCTATGCCAGTGAGGTGGAGCGTATGGGAGTGCACCGCGCACCCATAGCGGATTTTGCAGCAAAAAGTCGCGCTGCCCAGTGTTACCAATCGATGTGGGATGAAGTTAAGACGAAACTATTTCCGCATCACAATTAGTATTTAACCGCAGAGACGCAGAGGCACGGAGAAATGCGGGTCAGCCCACTTTCGTAGATAACATGCTCACGAAAGGTTCATTTATCTTCATTCCACTTCTTGACCCTGGCGTTCAATGTGTTTTCCATCTGATCGCAGACGGTCTTGATAACTTTTACCCGAGCATGGCGCTTATCATTGCCTGCTATTAAATTCCACGGTGCTACTCTGGTGCTGGTGTGTTCGACGATATCGTTCACCGCAAGCACGTACTCATCCCACTTTTCCCGGTTACGCCAGTCTTCGTCGGTTAGTTTCCATTGCTTGTGTGGCGTCTCTTCACGTAGCTTGAAGCGTTTATATTGTTCGTCTTTGGTAACGTGGATCCAGAACTTGATAAGCACGATACCACTATCGGCCAACATTTCTTCGAATGCATTGATTTCGGCGTAGGCGCGACGCCATTCTTCCTCGCTGGCTAAATGTTCCACGCGCTCAACCAATACACGACCGTACCAGCTGCGGTCGAATATGGTCATTTTCCCTGCTCTGGGTAGATGACGCCAAAAGCGCCATAAGTAATGGTGGGCACGTTCTTCATCAGTGGGTGCTGCAATCGGTAAGACTTGATATTGCCTGGCGTCCAGCGCAGCGGTCAATCGGCGAATCGCTCCACCTTTACCCGATGCATCCGGACCTTCGAATAGGATGATGGTCGAGATTTTGTGTTTTCGAGCGTACCGTTGCAACAGATTCACCTTTGCTTGACATGCCTGCAGGTCTTTCGTGTACCGCTTTTTCGTCAAGGACAGCGACATATCCATGACATCAAGCACGGTGGTGCTTTTTAGATGCGAAATAGTTTCTGACGCTTCAGTTGCCTCTGCGCCGTCGTCGTCTGAAATATCGTGACCAATGGTGGTAGCGCTTTCAAATTTATCGAGGTGCTTATTGATCTCATCACGAATAATCGTAGCGACCGTCAGACTTCTGAAGTTGCGATTAGAGCCCTCGACGATACACCAGGGCGAGACTCCGGTGCTCGATCTCATGATGATGCGTTCTGCCGCTTCTTCGAATTTCTCGTATAAGCGCCAGTTGTCCCAGTCAACTTCCTTGACGCGCCAGCGGGTGAGTTCATCTTTTTCAAGCTCTCTAAAACGTTTTTTTTGTTCCTTTTTACTCAGGTGCATCCAGAACTTGATGATCAACGCGCCATCATCGGCTAGGGCTTTCTCGAAATCGATGATGCTATCCAGTAGCTTGTTGAATTCGACGTCGTCGATTAGCCCATGTACACGGTCGAGTACCGGCCTGGAATACCACGAACTCAGAAACAGGCCGATACGCCCATACGGCGGCAAATCGCGCCAGAACCGCCAGAACTCCGGTCGTTCGCGTTCCTCGTCTGACGGTTTGTCGTACGCGCGTGTGACCAGCCATCTTGGATCCATCCATTCATTGAGGAGATTGACAGTCTCACCTTTACCAGCGCCGTTGACACCGGCAATTACGATGATGACCGGGAATTTTGATAATTTCAGTACCTTGCGCTGAACTTCCAGCAGTTCCTGCCGCAGTAAAGGTACTCTTTGTTTGAATTCGGATTTTGGGACGCGCTGGCCAAGCTCAGCAGTTCTGAACATCATGCGACGAATTACCTCAATTTGCCAAATAGACGATTGAGCATAGAACCTTCCTTCAGCTTGCAGGAAGAATCAATAACACGAGCTTATCTCGATTTTTCTATCAACGAAAGCAGAAACTGAGTCAAGAAGGTGTAATTGTCATGAAAGCCGTTTGTAGTATCGGCTCAATGCCGAGCGATGCCAGCTGTGACCATGCGGTGCTGAGTTCGATATTTAGCTGCGAAACTGCCAATATATAATAAGTTATTGATTATAATTAGGTTTTGACGGATTAACCGCTTGCCAGCAGGGTGTTGCGGGCTCCCGACTATTATTACGGTCAAAATCAGTATCAAAATAAGGGCAACTAAACGGCTGGCTCTCTGGTTATAATAAGATCCCAGAAATGATGGAGAAACGGATGAAGTTTCAAAAGGGTTGAGCTATGTCGAAAGTTCTAGTCGAAAATACGGAGGATCAGACCCAGACACCGTTTCTCAGGGGCATACTTACTCGATCCCTGCAGAAATCAGGTCTGAATTTCGACCAGGCGCACAGTCTTGCGAATAAAATACGGGACGAAATCGAAGACAAACCACTCGTCACGACGACCGATATCGAGCATCTTGTCGTCCAGCATCTCAATAAAGCCGATGCCGAGAATGCGGTTGTTTTGTACGAAAGCAGGAATATGCCATACCTGCTCCAGGTCGAGAGCGACAATGGCCAATTTGCCGCGTTCTCGCCATCACGATACCGCGCTGATCTGGAAGCCATCGGTCTGAATTCAGAGGAAGCGCTGACAATCGTCGATCAGCTTAGCGCGCATCTGCTGCGAAGGAATAAACCGAATGTCAGGGCGAAGTACATCGCGAAAATCACCTATCGTATGTTACGCAAATCCAAATCATTGGGTAATCGAGTGGCGTTCCGCTGGTTGGTCTGGCGGGATTTTATTCATAGCGGCAGACCGATCGTTTTTTTAGTCGGTGGAACATCAGGAAGTGGTAAAAGTACCATAGCGACGGGTCTGGCTAATCGGCTTGAAATTGCCCGAATGCAGTCAACTGATATGTTAAGAGAAGTCATGCGCACCATCATTCCCCGTGATGACGAGCCGATTCTGCACAAATCGTCCTATTCAGCATGGCAGGAGTTACCCGCTGAAATGTTGGAAGACGAGGACAAAATTGGCCTAATATACAAGGGTTATATCCGACAGGCCGAGATCATTTCTGCCGCTATCAAAGCCATATTGCAACGGGCGGTGCATGAAAATGTCTCCGTGATTATCGAAGGTGTGCATTTTCACCCTGCGATAATCAAGCAGATCATTGAACCGGGCGATGCGCTTGTGGTACCGATAATGCTCGCTGTGTTGAAGAGAAAACGTCTGCAGAACAGAATAAAAGGACGCAGCTCTGATGTGCCGAAACGCCATTCCGAGCTATATCTCGAGCACTTCGACGCGATCTGGAAGCTACAGAGTTATTTGCTTTCTGAGTCCGATCAGGCAGGCGTGCCCATCATCAGCAACACCGATAGGGATGATGTATTCAGAGAAATTATGTTGCACACTATCGATAGTCTAGCGGCAGATTTTGATAAAACGCCGGCACAAGTCTTTGATTAGTAGCTATCAACAGCGGCTTAGTGATCAGTGTGAAACGGCTCTGGACTGACCACAATACAACCATTCGGCTGATACTGGGCCTGCTGCTAGCCGTTTTCACGCACGCTACGCTCGCCGATGAAACCGCACAGCAACAGCAACAGGTCGACTGGTTCTACCTGACGATGGCGCTGTTGGGCGGTCTGGCCATGTTTCTGTATGGCATGGAACAGATGTCCGACGGGCTGCAATCGGCTGCGGGAGAGAAACTCAAGGATGTTCTCGCTGGCCTGACCAAGAACCGGTTTCTCGGTGCTCTTACCGGTGCTTTCGTCACTGCCGTTTTGAATTCGTCATCGGTTACCACGGTACTCGTCGTCGGTTTTATCTCGGCAGGCTTTATGACGCTGACTCAGTCGGTCGGCATTATCATGGGTGCCAATATCGGTAGTACCTTCACTGCGCAGATCGTTGCGTTCAATGTTACCCAGTACGCGTTGTTGCTCGTGGCCGTTGGTTTCTTCATGTTGTTTACAGCTAAAACCGAACGCGTCCGGCATTACGGCAGCATGGTCATGGGGCTGGGCCTGGTGTTCTACGGCATGGGCGTGATGGGTGAGGCCATGAATCCGATGCGGACCTACCAGCCTTTCCTCGATCTGATGATAAGGATGGAGAATCCGATACTGGGTATCCTGGTGGGTGCGGTGTTCACAGGCCTGGTGCAGTCGTCGGCGGCAACCACCGGTATTGCGATTGTCATGGCAACCGAAGGTCTGATTTCGCTGCCGGCAGGCATCGCTTTGTCATTCGGCGCCAACATCGGTACTTGCGTTACCGCCTTACTTGCTGCCATTGGCAAACCAGCGGAAGCGGTACGTGCAGCGGTAGTCCATGTTTCATTTAATATCGCCGGTGTTTTGCTCTGGGTCATGTTCATACCGCAACTGGCAGAGTTCATTGTGCATATCTCGCCATCGTCACCGGAGCTCAGCGGCAAGGCGCAAATGGCGGCTGATGTGCCTCGTCAGATAGCCAATGCACACACGGTGTTCAATCTGGCCAACACCTTGATATTTATCTGGTTTACACCAATGTTTGCCCGGTTCGCCGAATACGTTGTTCGTGAGAAACCGGTCAAAGAGCGAGTCATCGTGAAACCGCGTTACCTAGCTAAGGAGTTGCTCGAAGTTCCCAGCGTTGCGCTTGAAAATGTACGCTTCGAAATCGGCCATATGGGTGAAATAACCAGCGATATGTTGAAAACCTTGTGGACAGCCTTTCAGCAGAGGGACCGTGATATGGTCGATGAAGTGATTAAAATGGATGATAAGGTCGATGTGCTGTCAGAGCGGATACTGGAGTATTTGAGTGAGATCCAGCAAGAAGAATTGACGGACGAGAGCAGCCATGAACTTAAGGCCTTGATGAGTGCAACCATCAATATCGAAAGCCTCGCGGATGTGATTGAGTCCGAACTCTCCGAAATATGTAAAAAATATATCGACTATGATTTGCATGAAAGCGATGCCTCTCTCGCATTATTTATCGATTTTTCACAGACGGTTGGTGATACATTTGACAAGCTGGTTCGCGCCATCAAAAACGATGATGAGAATGCCGCTGCCGAGGTCATAACCGTCAAAGAGCACATCCGCCATGCTGTTGATGAAATCCTGAAGAACCAGGCGAGCCGTATATCGGTTGAGACCAACAAAGACTTACTGCTGGTTCGGTTGGAGCTGGAACTTGTTGACAAGTTGAGACGCATCTATACGCTAACAAAACGCGTCGCGAGAGAGTTTATTCCCAAAGAGCTTGCGCATAAAACGGAGTAGACACCGTTTTACTGAAATCGATAGCGCCCACGTGTCGATCTCGTCAACCTGCGTGTTGGCTGTCGTAGCCGCGAATAACGCCAATAACGCGAAGAACACCCGTATTGATGTTTGTTTTATTCGCGTGCTTTGCGTTATTTGCGGCCGTATTCACCCGAAGTTCATGTAATATCGCGCGGTCTGATCAGGAATTCGAGCTTAACGGCACCGATGTCCAGTTTTGCCCAATCATCGGGCATCCCTAACACGGCGAGCGTTGCAGTGGGCATGATTTTACCGTCATCCGGTATCGTGAGATTGCCTTTGACAAGAGAATATAACAGGTCTTCCATTCCTGGATTGTGCCCGACTAGCATGACGCGCTGAGCCTGCTGAGGACAGTCGGCGAGTACGTGTAGCAGTTCTTCTGCTGTGGCCAGGTAGATATGGCGTTGCCGGAAGATGCTATTTTTGTTGATGCCCATGGCTTTAGAGGCGATTTCCGCAGTTTGCAAGGCGCGTTTTGCGGGCGAGCTGATAACGTAGTCGGGCGATAGCTTGTGACGGCTCAACCATTGCCCTGCGGCCGCCGATGCGCTATTTCCGCGTTTTTTTAACGGGCGGTCGAAATCGTCATCGTCGGTGCTCCAATCCGATTTGCCGTGCCTTAGCAATATAAGTTTTCGTGACATAAGTCCTTCCAGAAGAATCAGAAAAATGGCATCCCAAATACAATACGGTACAGATTTGTATCCCTGGTAATCTGTACGCCAAATCCAAGACGCGAATTAGACGGAACCCAGCGGTATTCAGGAATACTAAAAGTAAACCCTATTTCATTCTTGTTTTCCAGTGAAATTGGATTATCGAGCGCTCTAACTAACACCAAATCTTTCAGGTAGTAGTAGTTGATGAAATAAAAGCTGAAATCCATGTAAGATCCATTAATGGTTATATCTGTCGGGATGTTGTAATCCAGCGCCGTTTCAAACACCGCGAAATTCGAATTTTGACCCGTCTCGGCATTGCGCTGGTCGGCATAAAGGAAGCGGTTGCCTAGAGTCAGTCTGTCTCTGTGGAAATCAAACGTCAGAAAACTCTTGACACCGGTACCCAGCACTCGGATATTGACATTGTTCACCAGGTCCCTGGCGACGCCAAAGTCGAAGAAGGGAATCAAGTGCCAGTTATGCCGGGCCGGAAAATGAAACTCGACACCGGGTATGACGCTGATCGTGCCGACATGATCGAGGGTTGGTACGGTGCCACCAGTAATCTCTTCGAAATTGGCGACACCGAGGGTGACTGGGTAGGTGATGATCCAGCCGGAGTCATTACTCGTCATCGGTCGGAGCGTGGTCGACAGCGGGATTCTGAGGATAAACACGTCACCACCACCCGAGGCATAGAAACCGGTGCCAAGGTAGTTGCCAAAGGCAAAATTAATCAGCTCGACATCCGAAGTATCTTCGCTATGTACCTTGCTCGCAGGCTGGGCGACAGCGAGCACCAGCACCAATACCCATTGCAATCGTATTGTTTGGAACCAGGCAAATTCGCTATTTTTGTTACAATTCGCCACAGCTTGTCGTAAAAGCGGGTACATTAAAGTATCGAGAATCAACGAATGAGGCTGAATTGTGTCAATAACTGCAGTATCTCTCAAGTCCGGGTAAGGTCGGTTATCCTATGCTTCGACTCAAGATTCCTAATCGAGTTCTAAGGCGGTATTCGCGCCTGTCGGTGGTATGCTGTTACCTTCTGGCGGTTGCGATATGCTCTGCTTTTTTTAAAACGCCGACAAGTTTCGCCAGCGAGTACAGCCCACCGGGATTATACGCTGTTGATCATCTCACACTCGATAATGGACTCGACGTTATCCTCAAACAAAGGCCCGGCGCACATACCCTGTCACTCAGACTTTGGGTGGGTGTTGGCATGCAGGATTTTGAATGCGAAGATCAGGAAACCCCGCATTTTCTCGAACACCTGCTGTTCACTGGGACATCGAAATATTCTGAAGCCGAGCTGGAGCATTTGGTAGCCGATCACGGCGGTAGCTGGAATGCCTACACCGGCAATGAAGAAACGGTCTATATGCTGAACATTTACAGCCGCTATTCAGATCTGGCCGTTCACGTGCTGTACGAGATCCTGACCGATTCGACGATTTCAGAGGAAAATGTCAATACCTCCAGAGAAATAATCTATCGCGAAGTCGGTGGTAAACCGTCATCCGTGCGCCAATGGTTTCGTTTGCGTGGCTTTGGTGTCAATGGCACGGAAAAAGCCGTGATCAAACTGCTGCCCGGTGTCGACTATGTCTGCGAAGGGCTCAGGACTGCTGACCATATCACCAGGCAAGATATACTCGATACTTATAAGCGGTACTATGTGCCGGATAATATGGCGTTGATCGTCGTCGGTGACTTCGAAATAAAGCCGATGCTGGATCTTATCGAACAGACCTTTGGACAGATACCGGCGACGTCGACACCCGAACGCAAATTGCCGGTGCCGGGCAAAGCAACGAGTTTCGCGGCAGAGACCGGGACGCTCTCGCCGTTACTCAGTAACGATGCTGTCATCGGAATCATTTACCGGATTCCCGGATTCTGGTCAGATGATATTTTCCCGCTGATGATCATCGAGCAATATCTGGATTTTCGCCTTAGTGAGGAAATTCGAATAAAACGCGGCTTGTCGTATGGTCCCGGCGTATGGCGCGAAACACTCAGTAACTTTGGCCTGTTGAGCCTTTATGCTGACGTCGATCTGGATGATATTGCTGAAGCGATCAACATTATCAAGACCGAGATTAAAAAGCTGGTTGAGGTCAGCATGGACAGCGAGCTGTTGCATAAATCAAAAATGAAAATCCTGTTGCAAAACGTGCAGGGTTATGAATCGAATTCACAGATAGCGAATTACTACGCCGCCGACTATGTGTATTTCAAGGAAAAAGGTCATTTTCAGAACGTTGAAGAAAAGATCGAGGCGGTTACACTAGAAGACATCAAGCGTGTTGCGCAAAAGTATTTGTCACTGGATGCAGGTGTTGTCATCTACGAAAAGCCAAGTCTAACTTACACCCAACTCTATCTGCTCCTGAGTATACTGGTTATGGCGCTTAGTGGAATTGCGGTTTATTTGTATTTAAAGGCACACCGCCGAATCAGAAAAAGACCTGATGCATAAGCTCCATGTCATCAAGCTCGTTTATTTGTTCAATTATAGTTTGCTCATCATTTCATGTGGCTCAGAGCAAGGAAAGCCTAACCAACTACTGAGTCAAATTGCAGAGAAGAATGAGCTTGTGGTATTAACAACGAATCAGCCGACAACCTATTATATCGATCGAGAGGGGAATGCTGCCGGCCCCGAATACGATATGACTCGCTCGTTCGCCCAGATGCTTGGTGTTCAAACCCGTTATGTCATCCTGGATTCCGCTGAAGCGATTATTACAGCGCTTAAAAATGGCGAAGGTGATATAGCCGCCACCGGTTTGACTATCACCAGCGAAAGAGCATCGGAATTCGATTTTGGTCCGGCTTACATGGATGTTAGCGAATACCTGATATGCCACAGAGACGCAGGATTTATCAATGACATTGACGATCTGAGAGGTCTCGAAATCGTCGTCCCCACATCAACAAGTTACGTCGACACGCTGTACGAATTATTTCCAGGCATCGATTGGAGTATGAACGATAATTTGATAACGCCGATGCTGTTGGAAAAGGTACGTAGCAAGGAGATCGAATGCACCATTAGCGATTCAACGATTTTTGATATCAGTCGACGCTACTACCCGGAAATCTCGTTGAAATACACCTTACAATCTGGTTCGCAACTCGCCTGGATGTATGAAAAAAATAATCCCCAAATGGGGAAAGTAATCGGTAAATGGTTGAAGATTTATAAAGACAACGGTGAGTATGCACGAACCATGGAAAAATATTATGGCTATATAAAAGTGTTTGACTATGTGGATATCCAGAAATTCAAACGCCGTATTGAAAGCCGTTTGCCCAAATACAAGGACATGTTCCTTCAAGCTGCAGAACAACACGGAATATCGCCTTCGTTACTGGCAGCACAAAGCTATCAGGAATCCCATTGGGACCCGAAAGCCAAGAGCCCGACTGGCGTGCGCGGCATTATGATGCTAACTCAACCCGTCGCCAAGTCTTTGGGTGTGACCAGCAGGCTCGATGCAAGGCAGAACATATTCGCTGGTGCCAAGTTTCATGCAAAGTTGAAGAATATGTTGGACGAGGACGTGGCCGAACCCGATCGCACTTGGTTGGCACTGGCCGCCTACAATGTCGGCTGGGGACATTTTCGCGATGCCCAAGGTCTTGCTGAACAACTCGGCAAGAATCCGAATTTGTGGGTTGACATAAAGCATGTACTGCCGTTACTCAGCGACAAGAACTACTATACGAAACTGACTTACGGCTACGCTCGCGGAAACGAACCTGTGCAGTATGTCACTAGAATTCGTGATTACGATGACATACTGGTGAGGTACTTAAATTAGCTTGCATTCCTCACCATGATCACGGGCTGCATGTCAATGGTTTAACCGCAGAGACGCAGAGGCAGAGAAATGCTGAATGCCAGGTACGACAGGCTGAGCTGTCTCAGCTGTTGCAGTCACTGCTTACATGTCGCGTTGGATAGTCTGTTAGCACCTATAGACTTTGCGCTACTCTGTGCCTCCGCGCCGCTGCGGTAAGTAGAGCCAATTGCCCAAGAACAGATTAACAACCAACGCCACGCGCTGATTAATACGTGCGATTCCACGAACGGTAGATGTCATTGAGTGTATTGGTGTCGCTGATATCGTATTCGAATGGCGAGTCGAAGCTGACATAACGTCCGTCCGCACTGATGGATGCGTTGGCACTGTTATCCGTTGCTTCTGCACCAGTTTGAGTGAGGTTTATTTTGTTCAGGGATACGGTTGGCATGGCGGAGAAATTGCGCACAAAGATATCATCCAAGCCCAAACTCGTTTCGGTGACCAGATTCGTCGCTGCTGACACGAACGCAACATAAGCACCGTTTGCGCTAATGGAAGCACCACTGCTGGCATTATTACCGCTGGTGATGCCGTCCGGCGTGCTGGCCAGCAAGGTTTGATTCACCGACCGGTCTCGGCGGTAGATATCTGCTAAGGTAGTACCACCTGCAGTCAGGTTGGTTGCCTGCGATTCAAACGCGACATAATTGCCGTCATCGCTGACACTGGCATTGAGACTCGCGTCATTGCCCTGTATGCCCAGACTGTCAACACTGATGAGCTCGGTTGTGTTGGGGCTCGTCATGTCAACCAGATAGACCGACCTGATCGGCGTCGCTAACGGAACAAGACTGTCACCCGCAATCGAATCAAAAACGATAAAACGTGCATCCGCACTCATCGAAGGCCGGTTACTGTCACCGGATCCGCCGGCTGTCTGTGTGTTATTGCGGCTGATCATTTCGACTGCTTCATTACTCATGTCTTTGCGGTAGATCTGTGTCGCACCCGTTGTGTCCAATGCAGATAAGTTCGTCGCGTTGGATTCAAACACGATGTAGCGGCCGGCATTACTAAGATCGGGGTTCTCGGCCACATTGTTTGCGCTGACCAGCCCGGTTGCGTCCCGGCTTACCAGGGTTACAGACCCATCCGTCAGATCCTTAAGATACACTTGTCGAGTTCCTCCGGTCGATAGCGACGACAGGTTGGTCGCGAGTGATTCGAACACGACGAACCTGCCATCGTCGCTTATACCTGCCGAGGCGCTGTCATTATTCGCTTCCAAGCCTGACGCATCGCTGCTGACCAGCACGACTTCACCACTGACGGTATCTTTACGGTAGATGTGATTGCGATTCAATGTCGTTGCTGCATCGGACAGATTCGTCGCTTCAGACTCAAAAACGACATAGCGACCGCTTGCGTCGATGGCAGAGCGTGAGCTTGCTTCATTGCCAACAACAGCAAGCGTGTCCTTAGACACCAACGCGGTAGCAGGGCTGATGATGAAGCTCCATACGTAATCGGACGTTAACGGATTACCTCCCGTGACATCCTCAACCGTCGCGCTGATCGTTGCCCGGTATTCTGTAGCCGAAATCAGGTCGCTGCCGGGTGTCAGAATTACGGTTCTAGTGGCGGCGTCATAACTAACAACCGCTGTGACGGGAGTGCCGCCCGTCGTCAGCGCAAATGACGACGGTGTTAGCGTCGTGCCGTTCATTTCGTCTCGGAACGTAACGCTGACGAGGGTACTCACGAGTGCGCTTTCGGAGTCGGGCAGCGGCGAAACGGCAGTAATTGCCGAGGGTAGGGTAGGAATTGTCGGTGTGGTCGGCGATGCCGGTACGAATGAATTCGATGACCCCCAATTACAGCCGGGTTGAACCAAACAGATCAAACCAAGGGTCATCACCGATATGATCAATCCCCAGCGATTTTTGTCGGACGAACGCGACTTTGCCATGCGTAACTCCTTTGATCACCATGATGCGGCTAGTTCAGCCATTCTAATACCTAACCGCTTGTTTTGAAACAGCACTTCGTCGGATCGTTAGCTTGTGCAATGGGCATTGACCAGCCCTGCAGTGGCAGTGACATGTTCAAATCCTGCGTTTTCTTGCAATGCATTGCCTGATCTGTTTTAAAATCCGCGGTTAAATATCCCACACTGACATCGCTGGGTTGTTGTACCTAGTTGCTAGCGCATTTAAACTCTCGACAGATCGTTCAACTCGAGAAAATAAAGATGAAACGCCTTGCTACGTTTTTTATTTCCTGTCTATTTTCGTTACCGGTGCTGTCGGCAGATGTCGATCCAAAAGACCTGATTGAGAAAGCCATGGACCACTGGCGCGGTACGTCCTCGTATTCAGAAATGACGATGACGATCCATCGACCGGACTGGGAGCGTAGCATGTCGATGCGTTCCTGGACCCAAGGTGAAAAGACGTCGTTGGTGCGCGTCACAGCGCCGAAGAAGGATGCAGGCAATGGCACTTTGCTGAAGAGCAATAACATGTGGACCTTTGCACCCAAGGTCAACCGCATTATCAAGGTGCCGTCTTCAATGATGAGCCAAAGCTGGATGGGCAGCGATTTTTCAAACAAGGATATCAGCAAGTCGACCGATATCATCGACCAGTACGATCACACTTTGCTGGAAACACAGCAACAGGATGGCCACACGGTGTATGTGGTCGAGTCGATACCGCACGAAGAGGCCGCGGTTGTCTGGGGTAAGGAAGTGCTGACTATTCGCGATGACTACGTCCTGCTCGAGCAGCAGTTTTGGGACCAGGATGGCGTGCTCGTCAAAACGATGAAGGCACTGGAGATCAAAGAGCTTGGCGGGCGCACCGTGGCAAGTGTTATTCGCATGGGCAAGCTCGATACACCCGATGAGTGGACCGAGATGTCTGTTCATGCCATAGAGTTTGACGTATCGCATGCAGACAGCCTGTTCACACTGTCCAACTTGAGAAATCCCAGACAGTGACCATCACTCTGCGCATGGCGTGGCGGAACCTGTGGCGGCATAAGCGCCGCACCTGGTTAACCGTGGGCGCAATGATTTTCTCCAATCTGATCCTGATATTTTCGATCTCGTTGCAACTCGGCAGCTATCGCATGATGATCGATAACACGCTGAAGTCTTATACCGGCCATATGCAGATTCAGCGCGAGGGCTACAATGAGGAGCCAAAAATGCGCAGCAGCGTTGACGCCATCATTCCGCTGGCCAACGAAATTCGCCGCCGGCTTGACAGTAATACCGTTGCGGCTCGTGGAGTTGCTTTTGCCATGACCTCGAGCGAGGAGCGTTCATACGGTTTGCAGATTATTGGCGTTGAACCCGAATACGAACCGAATGTCTCTACCTTGCCGGGCCTGATCAACACGGGCAGCTATTTTTCGGATGCCAATGCTGAAGAAATAGTCATCGGTAGCGTGCTGGCTCGCAACCTGCGAGTTGATATCGGTGACGAAGTGACCCTGCTGGGCAGTGGCCATGACGGCTCATTTGCAGCCGGCATCGCCATTGTTACCGGTATTTTTGAATCCGGTGTTGCTGAAATTGACCGTAGTATGGCACAGCTGCCGATTGGCTATTTTCAGAACCTGTTCGGTATGGCTGGCAGGGGGCATCATATCATCATCAACGCACCCGAGCTGTCACAGGTATCTGCATTGCAACGTTCGATATCGGCTATGATTACAAGTCGGGACAAGTTGATCGTGCTCGACTGGGAGCAGCTTCAGCCCGGACTCAAGCAGGCGATTCAGGCCGACTTCACCAGTGCCTGGTTCATGTATGGGGTACTGATCGTACTGGTCGCGTTCAGCGTACTCAACACCCAACTGATGTCCGTGTTAGAACGAACCCGCGAGTTCGGCGTAATGATGGCGTTGGGTGTTAAACCGGCGCGGCTGGGCAGCCTGGTGATCACCGAAACCGTCGTTATGTCTGGGCTTGGTTTGGGGATCGGCGCTGTGCTTGGAATTGCAATGACCTGGTACCTTAGTATCGTCGGTTTCTCCTATCCGGGCATGGAAGAGATGGCTGACCGTTTTAACCTGCCAGAGCGCATGTACCCCAGTCTCTCGTTTCTATCGATCATGCTCGGTCCGAGTGTTGTGTTTCTGTTCAGTTTACTGGCTTCTATTTACCCGTCAGTGCGTTTGTTCTTCCTGCAGCCTGTTATTGCAATGAGGGCAGTATGAGTCCTAGGAGTCTGCCGTTAAAAGCGATGTTCATGCTGGCCTGGCGCAATCTGTGGCGCAACCACCGGCGGACATTGATCATGCTGGCTGCGATAACGGTCGGTGTCTGGGCAATGATTTTCATGACGGCACTGATGCGCGGCATGGTTGATGACATGCTGTTGAATGGTGTTCGCGGCCTGCCGGGTGAAGTGCAGATCCATCACCCTGAATACCGCGATGACCCAAGCATCAACAACAGTATTTCTGCTCCCGGTGACGCATTGCACAAGGCGCTGCAGGCGCCGCAAGTGACTGCCTGGACCAGCCGCGTGCGCGTACCGGCTGTTATTTCGAGTGAGCGCGACACCCGCGGCGTTATATTGCTCGGCGTAGAGCCTGAGACCGAAGTGCGGGTCAGTTTCGATATTGACACGATCTCCGAAGGCCGCTTTCTAGAAGATAGCAGTGACCGCGGACTCGTGATCGGCGCGAAGATGGCCGATCACCTGGAGACGGATCTCGGTAAACGCGTGGTCGTGATGAGCCAGGACCCGGAAAATAATATTGCCGACCGCGGCTTCCGTGTTGTCGGCATTTACAAGGCAAAGCTGGCCAGCCTGGAAGAGACCTATATTTATGCCGGTCGCGATACCGTGCAGAAAATGCTCAAGCTGGGCGACAAGGTTTCAGAAATAGCGATCACCGGCGACGATTACCGTAATGTCGACCCATGGTATCCGCACATCAGGCAAGCTGCAGGCGAGGACGTGGAGACGCTGCCATGGTACGAAATCGATACTTATCTCGGCAGTATGCTTGCGATGATGGACGGCTTTGTTCTTGTCTGGATCATTATCGTGTTCCTGGCTTTGTCGTTCGGTCTGGTGAATACGCTGGTGATGGCGGTGTTCGAACGTGTGCGTGAAATAGGTCTGATGCAGGCGCTGGGGATGCGGCCGAGTACGATCCTCTATCAGGTCCTGATGGAATCATTGCTGCTGCTGCTGATCGGTTTAGTGCTGGGAAATGTGATTGCCGTTGGTACCGTTATCCCGTTACAGGACGGTATCGATATTTCGGTTGTCGCTGAAGGCATGGAAATGATGGGAACCAGCAGCACCCTGTATCCGGCATTGAAGCTCGATGACATGATCATGGCTAATGTCATTGTCATTGTACTCGGCTTGCTGACCAGCATTCTGCCGGCCTGGCGTGCGGCCAGCTATAACCCGATCGAAGCACTCAACAAGACCTAAATAATGATGAAGCCGTTACTTCAATCCAATCTGGGCATGACATCATGAGTTCCATCGTCTGCAAGGACCTTTGTAAAACCTTTCACCAGGGCGACGAAATCATCACCGGCCTGGACCATGTTTCTATCGATATAGAAGCCGGTGATTTTGTCTGCTTATCCGGCCCGTCAGGCTCCGGTAAAACCACATTACTCAATGCCATGGGCGGACTCGATACGCCGGACAGCGGACGGATTCGCGTCGGTGACACCCAGGTCGATGAGCTCGGCAAGGGCCCGCTGGCAGACATGCGCCTGCATAAAATCGGCTTCGTGTTCCAGGCGTATAACCTGATACCGGTGCTGACCGCGCGTGAAAACGTCGAATTTGTTATGCAGGTTCGTGGCGAACCTGCAAAGGAAAGGTCACGCCGGTCGTTTGCAATCCTCAAGGAAGTCGGCCTTGAAGGTATGGAAGACAGACGCCCGGCACAGCTCTCAGGTGGCCAGCAGCAGCGCGTGGCCGTGGCCCGTGCCATCGTCAGCCAGCCAACACTGGTGCTGGCGGATGAACCCACTGCCAACCTCGATTCGGTCACCGCGACCCAGTTGATGGATCTTTTCGTTGCGCTCAACCAGCACCACAATATTACCTTTGTGATCGCAACACACGATACACGCGTAATGGCCTATGCCAAGCGCCTGATCAAAATGCGCGATGGCAAGATCATCAGCGATGAGAAACAGATTGAACCTAGATTCCGCAGTTGATCGCTATTACTTCTAGTCAACTCTATGATTATTCGAAAAGTTATGCAGTATTTGACGTTCACCCAATGGGTGAGTCGCTACACAGTTTATCGCCGCCCCTCTAGCGCCATGGCGGCGTTGCAACTTTTGCCAAGGACTACGGCCATTAGCTGCAAGTCGCGCCTTGCCCTGACGCTAGAGATGCAGCGCTAAATCTGTGTTCAACTGCGGAATCTAGGTTGAACCCTGATGAAGCATTACCTGCTGCCGTGCCTGCTCGCGTGTGTGATGACCTGCACACTGGCCCTGTCTGCCAGTGCCGACACCGGCCTGTTCAAAGGCGGTCATGCCAAGTACCTGTTCCTGCTGAATACCTTTCCTGCTGACAGCCTGTTTCGTGATTTCATTGACACACCCTCGATAGATCATTTCGGCGACCTGCGTCTCAATTTCGGTTGGCAACAGGACCGGGTAAAGCTGGTTAGCGACTACCAGCTGCTTGCAGGTAAAGGCGACGGTTTCGTTCTTGCCAGCAGTTTACCGGGAAATGTTTTGATACCGGAGCGCATCCCCTCGGATAGGTTTCGCC
>JABDQW010000227.1 GCA_013042055.1 Gammaproteobacteria bacterium
AACCTAGATTCCGCAGTTGAACACAGAATTAGCGCTGTTCCTCAAGCGTCAGGGCAAGGCGCGACTTGCAGCTAATGGCCATAGTCCTTAGCAAAAGTTGCAACGCCGCCATGGCGCTTGAGGGGCGGCGATAAACTGTGTAGCGACTCACCAGTTGGGTGAGTGTCACGTACTGCACAACTCTTCGAAAAATCATAGAGTTATGTAGCGGTAGTAGCGGTCAACTGCGGAATCTAGGTTAAACGGAACAAAGAGCCAAACTGCGTCATCGCGAGCGCTGGCACGGCGATCATTTGCACGCTTGCGTCACCCTGAATAGATGGCTTCATCCCTCGCAATGACGGCAGAGTCAATATTGTGTTTAAGTAAGCACCATTGGCTGCATAGGGTGTGGTATTCAGGCTCTAATATCAATTGAGCATTGTGCAACCGTAAAATAAATAGAGGAGCTTAGTCTTGATCTTTTCTGAACAGATATTGGCAAGGTTATTTACCCATAAATTGTACGGCCCATCGGGGTGGCGATCCTTAGTCGTAGTCCTAAGCTTACTGCTTCCTCTGACCGTTGCAGCTGAGAGTCGCTCGTTGACAGATCTAAATGCTTTGGAGGGGCAGTTGCAGGGGCTTGGTTGGCAGACTGAACGGACCAGCGAGGGTGATCTGTTGTTATGGCCGCCGGGGCAGCAACAGCAACCTGGTGTCGACGTTGACAACGCGAGCACGATCAAGAATCTCGAATCACTTGAAAATCAACTCCGTGCGCGGGGGTGGCGCACGCGCAAGAGCGACGATGGCTCCTTGCTGATCGATGTCAAACCGCAGCCAGTTGCGCCTAAAAGTCAGGGTACTGCGCCACCGTGGCAAGCTGATTGGTTGGAGGAGATGGGGGATCTGCTGAAAACGCGTGGTTGGCGCGTCGAGAGGGATCAGAGCGGCTCCCTAAGAGCATATCCCCGCAGTGTTGAAGCATCGCCGAGCAAAGATTTTTCGCTATTGAAGGTTGATAAAGATAACTTAGATCAGCTCAGGCAATCCCTGCTGGCTGCAGGCTGGCGGCTGGAACACGGTGCGGACGGGAGCTTATTGCTTTACCCGCGCAGTTCTGCGGTAGTTCAGCAGCATACGCAAACGCAGTCTGAAAAGGCAGAGACGGTATTCGTTGATCTAGTGCACAGCGCCAGAATACGGCTACCTGTTGACAGTCTGCGTAAGGCGTATCGAATCGCAAGTGAGTGGCTCGAGCGGCAGCGCAATTCGGAACTGAAGATAGGCCGCATTGAAAGGTTGCACTGGGTTTATCTTGTCGATGTTGTACAATCAACACGGCCTTTCTCTCTACACAATCAACTTGCAATAAGGTACCGCGATGGCCTGCTCGTGCCATTGCTGTGATACACAATGGTAACAAGCATTACCGCAGCTTAGATTGGTGATTGAGTCGATCACTAGCCCGCAACAGATGCAGGACCAATCAGTGTCATTCAGTTTTGGCCTGCGTTGCGCAATAGTGCCGCAGACTGTTATTGGTGTTGATCTGTAGCGCACTTTCATCGATCCATGTTGCGATATCCTGGAGCACCACGTGCGCTTGAAGATCGCGGGTAAGCATATGGTAGCCATCCTGGTAGAGGATGGCGGTCAGCTCATTGTTCTCAGCATTTGTGAGATTGCCGTATAATTCACAGGTCGGTAGTGCGGGGATGATGTCGTCATGGCTACCGTAGAGAAAGAGCATATTGCCGGAGACGTCACCAGCTCGTTCCAAGGCCTTGTCCATCAAGTTGCTGATACCGTACAACACATCGACCCGCGTCGCTTTGATTACTCGATCATCTTGATGCAGAGCACGCAGCATGTCTATATTGTCCGATGGCGTGATATCGAGATTCTTTCCGGTGAGTCGTTTGTCAGGAAAGGTGTGGGCCGCCAGCCACAACGCAGCTCGCTGATAGTATGGCATTGTTTGGCGTGCCCAGACAGCGGGTGCCACGAGCACGCTGCCGTCAATATCCAGTGACGTGCTGGCGAGCGAGGATAGCACAACCGCACCCCCCATGCTTTCACCCAGCACGTACAGCGGGGTATCGCTATAGTGCTCGCGTAGTAGTCGGGTCATGGTGACCAGATCGCCGCTCAAGCGCTCGCTCCCGTGCCACAGGCCATGCCCAGCTGTCGTACCGAACCCGCGCTGGTCGTAGGCAATCACTGTGATTCCGTGGTCCGACAGGTAGCGACCGAGATTATCGAACGCAATGCTGTAGTCATTAAGGCCGTGCAGTGCCAGCACGACGGCGCGTGTTTGCGGTACAGCGGGCCACTGGGACAGAGGCAAGCGGTAGCCGTCCTCCATCAGGGCATATGACGCTGTGAGTTGCGCTGCTGTGTGTTCACCGGGGGAGGGCTGTATATACGGCTTGGCGCAGGCCGTCAGTACCGTCATAGCGAGTAGTGGCGCTAAACGGCAGATGACGATCAAACGACGACGGTTCAGTGATACCATGTCACACAAGTTCGGTAGGCGACCCTTACCTATGACATTCGTTAGTTGATTTACTGTAGCAACGAAACGGGGTAGCAACGGTGTTTTCGAGACCTGTATGACTTTGGCGACAGCTGCGCTCCTCACCGACCGCTTGACTGATCGGCCAAGGGCTTAATATTACGAATGAAATGCATATAGGATTCACGCTGTATCGCAACGGCTCGCGCAGGCCCGTAAAGCTGGATATAAACATTGCCGCGGGGCGTTTCCACTATCGTTGCCAACAATATCTGGTCAGGTTTCGGTGTCGCGGCCGGTCCCATGCCTACGCTACGTGCATAATTGCCCCTGAGCTCGACTACAGTCACCGGCATGCCGCTCACGGCCATGGTTTCGACACTGGGATTGACTGCACCACCGCTAGCGGTGGTGAATTGTGATTTCCATCGCGCAATATTGGCTTCTGCACTCCCACCCTGGTCTTGTCCGAAATAATACAGTACCAGCTCGGCGTCGCCACGATTATCTCCCCCAGGAATCAGAAACTGCGCCAGACGCATACTTGAGCTGGCTTGTTCCTCGATCCAGGCATCAGGTAAAGGAGCTGTCAGGCTCAGAAATTCAACAGTCTTTCGCATCTGCCCGCTGCCATGACTACTGTCAGCAAGACTAGGGAACGCGGTGATCGCAAGGGTGCACAGCAAGCTCCTGATTATCTTATTCATAAGCATTGCACGACGGTGTGTTTTCTTCGACTCGAACATGATAGCATCGAAGTTGGGTCAATGGGACGATTGCATAACGTTTTCAACGGCCCGTGCGCAAGGCTCCAGATGCGCCCACCGTGAACGAGACAGTCACACTCTTTTCGAATTCAATAACACTCCGACAATAGGAATGTCATTTAAGCCAGGTGTATAGCCGGGTATCGTCGTTGCATTGCCCGATCGTCAAACGCTTGTGATTCCAGGTTATCGAGTGCAGTCAAACGGGGTGGCATTCGACGTCGGTATTTCGTGCAAGGCTGATTTGACAGACGACTTTCATGAATTTATCTATAGCGATGACTATCAAAGTCGATCGGTTTACGTGCGCTATGTTCAGACGTCTGATAGTGCTTTTCGGACAGAAGAAGGCGCCCGCATCGGCGAGAGTTGGCAACAGATCATCGACAGACTGGCCGGCAATGAAATCGTTTATTCTGCCAATGACAGCTGTGTGCGTATGCCATCCGGCTGGCATGCGTGCATCGATCTGATGTCAGTTGATCGTGAGTTAGATCCGAAAGCGCGACGTGTTCTACCTAAAAATACAGCTCGCGTGGCTTTCTATTATAAACAATAATCGTTCATCAAGACCTTAACCCGCATTTCCCAGCAGGCGGCGTTGAATGCTGTACAGTTGTTTAACAAATCTATGCCTAAGCGACTCCTCAACGCCTTCGATGAGCGTCATGCACAAGCAAGCGTGACCTTCTTTAGGTATGACTATCAAGGTCGATGCATCGACCTGCGTAGCATTGTCTATCACTATCGGTTGTTAGGCAGTAACAATAAGCCAAAACTGGGCTATAAAATTGATGTTCGCGACTAACTATCTGAGTGGGGATTTCCATGGCCAAGTTTGAATACAAGTGTGTCTTTATCTGGGGCGGCGGCGAGAAGACCACGAGGATCTTGAATGAATACGGCAGAGACGGTTGGGAGTTGATATCAACGTACTGGTGTTGGCATTATTTCAAGAAAACTTTGCCATAACAGCTGCCTAATCCGCTGCATAGTTAACACTTAGAATCAAGGGCTTGCGTGCGGCAGGACTGAAAAATTTAACAGTTAATGACTGCTATTGTAATTGATATATTCGACTGATGTATGCAAAATGAGGCTAGCGCACAACTATGCGCGGGCAGATGCCTGTGCAGAGCTTCCTGGTTTGATCGTAGCCGCAATAATAAAAGAGAGAACATCGATAGTATGGAAAATACATCACTACAGAAATTGATCATGATTAGTGCAGGTGTTATCGCATTATTTTTTGTGAAGCTCATGTCCGATATGAGCGATTCTATGGAAGAAATGACCGGCTCTATTCGCGCCATTGCTCAAGACGTCAGTGAAATGCAACGCGATATGCACAGCATGAATGAATCAATGCAGCGTATGGAAAGAAGTATTCACGGTTTTGGAAAGGCGTTCTCGCCAGCAGGCCAGCAGTTTCAGCAAATGAACCCAAACGACATGATGCAACAGGTGTGGCCAAGCAGGGGCCAGCAGAGTCGTTAGTTTTTACATCAATCCTAACCAAGCCTGTCTGATATCTCGTCGAGCACTGGGAAAACTTGAGGTTTTTCTGTGAAAGCGATTGTCTACACAGAGTATGGAACACCGGACGTTCTTCAAGTGAAGGAGGTCGAAAAACCCTGTCTCAAGGATGATGAAATCCTTATCAGAGTGCATGCTGCCGAGGTCACGAAAGCAGACTGTGAAATGCGTAGCTTCCGATTCCAGGTGAAGTGGTTTTGGCTGCCACTACGCATTACCCTTGGAATCATTAAGCCAAAGAGAAAAATATTGGGTGGTTATTTTGCAGGGGAAGTGGCGTCGGTTGGAAAAAATGTCACAAGATTTAACAAGGGAGATCAAGTATTTGGCTCGGCTAGACTGCGTTTGGGTGCGCACGGCGAATACATCTGCTTACCCGCGCACTATACCCTCGTGCCAAAACCGCACAATCTAAATTACGAACACGCGGCCGCTGTACCTCTAGGTGGTCTAAATGCGCTTCACTTCATCAGACTTGCGCGTATCCAACAGGGAGAACAGGTGTTAGTCAACGGCGCCGGTGGCAGCATCGGTACGTTTGGGGTACAAATCGCTAAAACAATGGGTGCCGAGGTTACCGCGGTCGACAGTGGGATCAAAGAGCAATTGCTACGACGACTGGGTGCTGACCATTTCATCGATTACAATAAAGAAGACTTCACCAAAAGCGGCAGGACTTACGACGTAATATTTAACATGGTTGCCAATACGTCCTACAGCGGCTGCGTAAAAGCGCTCAAATCCGGAGGGCGGTATTTGATGGCGAATCCGCGTTTGCTCGATATGCTCAGATCGCTTCTGACAACGAAGTTTAGTGAAAAGACAGCGGTTTTTGCCTTTGCCAAGGAAACGGACGAAGAACTGCTCACCCTCAAACAAATGCTCGAAGAAGGTAAGATTCAATCGACTGTCGATAAGGTCTATTCGTTCGAGCAAGCTGCCGAGGCTCACCGACGCGTCGAGACGGAACAACGGCTGGGCACGGTAATTATCTCAGCTCAGCAGGCTTGATCATCAAGCTTGCTTGCTGCGGAATCTAGGATTATGTTGTGAAGGTCCCGATTCAATCTGTAATCTACATGAAAGGCGTTTAATATCGCCTGAAAGGTAGGGCACCATGATATGAAATCAGCGATCAATGCTGTATTTGCTATGTAATTCGTTGATATACGTCGGCGCTGCGAAATTATTGTAGGAGCAACTTTAGTCGCGAACATCTGCAATTTGCGACTAAAATCGCACCTTCCAAAACACAGGGTGTTCTCTACGCCTCTGCGTCTCTGCGGTAAATAAAGCCTTACCGGCTGACCCGATACTGATGCAGGATGTCCAGGTAGGTCCCATCATCCTTCATGCGTTGAAATTCGGCTTCAAAATCTGCAACGATCTTTTCTGCATCAGCGCGTTTGCGCGATACCGCTATTCTGAGTCCTCTAGTTGACACATTCTGTTCCACGAATCGAATCTGCTTGATACCACCGGGTAACTGGTTGTTCAATACGTAGACCGCTACACGCTCGTCGGCAACTGCGATATCTATCTTGCCCTCGAGGAGTTGTTGCAGGCTTTCCTCAACCGATTCCATTTTGACGAATTCGACTGGCAAGTCAGTATATGCACCTTGTGTATAAGCATAGTCTTCGACGACGCCTATACGATAGCCTTTGAGCTTGTCGGGATCCGGTATTTGTATGTTACTGTCGGTACGCACCATGAATTTGACATTGTTTTCAATTATTGGCTTGCTGAAGACAAGATCGTCCTTTCGCTCTCGCGTGATCCATATGCTCGCGATCACATCATATCGACCTTGTTGCGTACCCTCGAGGTCGTCTGGCCAGTCTGTCAATTTTAGCGATGGTGTATAACCAGCTCGTTTCAAGGTCGTCATGACAAGATTCGCTGCGAAACCGTTGTCGGGAAGCTCGGCGCTGACATAGGGCGACCACGGGCTCGCGGTGACTCTGAGGTCGGTGGATGAGTCGGCATACGCGAACTGGAGTGGCAGCAGCAGTGACATGAATAGTGCAATTTTGGACATGATAATCAGCGCCATAGGGTCTTTGGGGTCTGAAGTTAACAGGCGGGTTTTGCCTCTAGGTAGATATTAGAGGCAGAGGGTAACTGATTGCAACTAACCCGATGCGTCTAATGCATGCAAATCAACCACAAAAGCCGGAATGCCAGATCCGAAGTCATTCTTTATCCGAACGATACGACGATTTCCTCTACAGCCGAACGGCACTTATTCAACCGCCATCAAGCGTTAAGCAGCATCATCGTATGCGGAATAATGACGACTAATCCACCGATGATTGTTGTTTTAAAAAATGCAAATAGATTTTTCATTATTGACCTCTTATGTCTATGCTCAAGCGTGTTTTCCCAGGGCCTGTTAACATGCCCTGTGGAAATTGGCGAATCTGGATACTTAAGCGATAGTCGGTAAGCGCCGCCGAATGTATTATCGTACTGATATCGCCGGTGTCTCGGGAACTACCGTTGTCAGTGCCTTGTCCATCTCTAGGCAAGCGCTGATTGGTCGTCCACACAAGAACCTTACAGGAGAGATATCATGCAAGGTGACGAAAAAGTCATAAAGATACTAAACGAGGCCTTGAGCATTGAACTCACGGCTATTAATCAGTATTTTCTACACGCGAGAATGTATAAGAATTGGGGATTAGATGCGCTGGGCAAGCACGAGTACGATGAGTCTATCGAGGAAATGAACCACGCCGACCTGCTGATCGAACGCATCTTGTTTCTGGAAGGATTGCCGATGATGCAGAATCTGGGCAAGCTGTATATTGGTGAAGACGTGCCCGAATGCATCAGTGGCGATCTCAGGCTCGAAACGCAAGGTCACGCACACTATGTTGAAGCGATCGCCTTTTGCGAATCGGTGCAGGATTTTGTAACACGCGACCTTTTGCAGAAAATTCTGAGCGATACCGAAGATCATATCGATTACCTGGATACACAGTTGGCATTGATCGAGAACGTAGGACTGCAGAATTACCTGCAGACCGCGATGGGTAGCATCGAAGGTTGACAGACCGTGTTATTCCGAGCTGACGTCATTGACGTGCTCTCGTTATAAGGAGCCGGCTGTGATGGACCGCGTGTCGAAGCGTTGAGTTCCGAGATCAGCGGGGTAAGATTTAGTGTAGCACTTCAAAGGCGCCGTTCAAAGTTAGATACCGCCCCATTCTACTTTAAATACAATAGCTTAGTGGCGTCGTTGTTCGTCAGGTCGAGCTCAGGCGTGTTTCCACCCGAGTGTTGCTGTCGAAAAAAATCATTTCCCATCGACCAAGCTCAACGTCATACCGCAGAATGTAGATACCACCATCGTCACCAAGGACTTTAAAGTAGCGGTGTTTGGGATCTAGCCAGCGGTCGATGATCTCGACCAGGTTGATCGCTCGCTTGCCGATGAAAAAACGGCGAGGTGATTCTTCGGCGCGGTAACCGCAATAACATTCGACCCGGCACCGGAGCGAGTTTGTTTGCTGAGATTCGGCTTCGGTAGATTGTTCTTGATCGTTACACCTATTCATTCGTTAATACCGTATAGAGATCGGACTCTCCCGACCTCCGGCAAGAGCAGCGGCTAAAGTTTCTGCGAGCGAATTCATCAACCAAACCAGAACTCGGCATTCTTATCCAAGAACTCGTCGTAACGCATGTAATGTGAGCCATCGCAGGAAAAATTCAGGCCTACCATGCCATTGATGATATTGAGCGAACCCGCGCGCAGGTAGACCGTGTCGTCCGCAAACCGTAATTTGCGGAACATACGGAAGACGTCCATTACCCGTTTTCTCGGCACGATTGCCCGCTCCGGGTAGGGGTGGCTTGGGTATGCCAGACAGATATCGGGATCGGTGAGTTCGTCGATGCTGAGAATGCGATAGATGAACGGATCGTCAACGGTCCAGATCGTCCCGCGATTGCTGGAGAAATGCAGTTTGCCGTGAAACACGCCGTGCTCGCAGATCAGCTCGTTCATGATCGGCAGAACTTCACCGAGTCGCGTGTCCATGA
>JABDQW010000232.1 GCA_013042055.1 Gammaproteobacteria bacterium
ATCGTTCATCGGTAGAAACACCGCGCTGCCATAAGTGGCATCTACCATACTCAGCCAATTGCGGTATTCGTTCGCATACGACCACAAATCAATGCGTTGCTCTTCCCTGAGACCATGGACCGTCCGCGGCGCCGTGCGCTCCTGCTCGATGTCGGTATAACGACCGGAGAGGCGGTGCAGCCTGTAATAGGAATCCAATCCGAACAGATTAGCATAACCTTTCCAGGTCAGGATCTGCGCGTCAATCTGCCACTCATCGCCACGCAACTCATAGAACCAACGCTCGCCCGAGTCCAGTTCTTTTAACTCTACCCCGAAATATTGGGGTGACATTTGGTGAAAACTGATACTGGCTATCGGCTGTTCATAAACGAGACGTTCATAGGTGTGGATATTGGAAGAGACCAGAAACAGCATCGCAGCCACGCAGAGCATCACCAAACCGCTGATTTCGTATCTGACACTGCTCATCAGCAAGCGTTTGCTCAGCTTTGTGATACCGAGCAGACACAGCATCAGTCCGACGGTACCGACGATGATGCTGGTTATTGTCAGGATATGCACAGATTTAGCCCACATTTCTCGCCAGGCGGCGCAGGACACTGATGAGGTATTGCTTTTTGAAGAAAAGCGCTAATGATCATAATTACAGCGTGTAATTCAAGCATGCCTATCACGGTTCAGGCTAGTCTTCGTTTGCGTGAAGCCGTAGGGTGCGCCATGCGCACCGCGAATCTTTAGTATGCTGGGCTGTTTCGGTGCGCACGGCGCACCCTACGGCCGCTTCACCCAAGCGATGGCGACGTTGTTCGCTCAAACGCACTCCACAGCCAAAGGAATTGCGGATTGGAGATCTATCGCAGCGCTGCTACGGTAATCAAGATAAATGCCAGACCGCATTAGATGCGGTCAATCAGCGGCTCGCGCGAGCTTTTCCCTGGCTTCGTCGGCAGCCGCCAAATCACCGGACTGTTCACAGATCTCGATCAATTTTTCCAGAACACGCTCGTTGGTTTCATCGTGAGACAGCGCAGTTTCACAGAATTCACGCGCACTGTTAAGGTCACCGCGCACATGCTGAGCGCGTGCCATACCGAGGTAGGAATAAACATCTGGCCCGTTCTTCAGACTGGCCTGATAGTGCTGAACAGCATCATCGACTCTTTCGAGACTGAGCAAGGCATCACCGACACGCGTCCACAAGGCCTGGTTTCCCGGTTCATGTTCGAGAATCTTGTCCCACCACTCGACGGCTTTCTCCATGTTCTTCTTGCCGCGATAACAGTCCCCCATCCCAAACAGAGCGAAGTTATTGGCCGGTTCGAGTTGCAGAGCTTCCTCGTAGTGGTCCATTGCGCGATCGAATTCCTTACGTCGGCGATAGATATTGCCGGTCATGGTCATGACCACAACATTTTGAGACTTGTTCTTCAACAGCGTCTCAAAACACAACAGCGCCTTGGTGTCTTCATGCTGGGCGTAGTAGACATTGCCCAGGCCCAGCAAAGCAAACGGATCATTGGTGCTTACTTCCAGTGCATGCTCATAAAACGCAATCGCATTTTCGGCATCGTGCAGCTTGTGGTAAGCGTCCGCGACGCGCACCATTACGTGACTGTCTTTAGGGTTGATCTCCAGGTAACGCAACCAGAATGGTATCGCCTGCTGCGGCTCTTTCATGCCGCGACGTGCATCGCCGGCGCCGCGCAATGCGAACAAGTTCCGATTGTCGTCTGTCAGGATGGCATCGTAGTACTTGGCAGACTCGTCGAACTTGCATAGCTTGCGATAAACATCACCCAGCCCTGCGAGTACGTAGGGATTCCTGTCATCCACATCATATGCCTGCAGGTAGACCTGCTCTGCCTCTTCGTACTGGCCCTTGCGAAACAGGCGACTGCCTTTCTTGGAGAGCTCAATAACGGACTTCTTTGATAATTCGGCCATTATGTTTGTTATTTTCTTTTTCGCTGATCAATATTGCATTTTACACCAATATTACTAGCAGCTGATTGCCCTAATCGCAACTAGAATGGGCCACTAACTTCAAAAGTTACCCCATCGGCCTCGTCACCGGTTTTGCCGCGCTGCGAGCTGAAATACAGACGCGACCCATCGGGACTGAAAGCTACGCCGCAAATTTCCGAATGATCGTGGCCAACCAGCTCCAGCACCGGATACATACTGCCGTCAGTCGCGATAACGACAACCTGCAGATCGCCGCCATCCTCGGCGACATACAGCGCACCGTCGGCTGAGACCGTCAGATTGTCGACACCCTTCAGTACCGGATTGAGGTAGGCGCTGTCATCATACAAGATACTGAGGATCTGGCTGGTAATATCGAATACCCAGACGCGGTTGTCGCCCTTGGTGGTGAAATAAACCTTGCCATTGAAATAGACAATACCTTCACCACCATTGAACCGGGTGGCATCGGCTTGATAACGGGTCTCGGTGTTGCGGGCCGAGGGATCCGCGATCACCAGCCATTCAACTGGACCGGTTTCACCGTCCACGACCCGTGCCACTTCCAGCTTGCCGGCATCGAGATCCGGATATTTGAACGGCGTGAATCGGTACAGATAACCGTCTTTCTGGTCTTCCGTCAGATACAGCTTCAGACCCAGCGGGTCGACGGCCACGGCTTCGTGCTGGAATACACCGAGCGCGGGTCGCACCACGGCGGCCTTGATACCCTTCGGGTCGCACTCCCAGACACGGCCGTTGTCGACTTCTTCGCAGGAAAGCCAACTATTCCACGGCGTCGCACCGCCCGCACAGTTGCGCCGGGTACCATGCAAGATCGGATACGCATCGACAAGCTTACCGCTCGCATCGAAACGCAGCGCACCAGCACCCCCGTTATGTTCCAGCTCACTGTTGGATACGTATATCCAGCCACCCGCTTCATCGGAAAAACAGGCACCACCATCGGGCGCAGCGTGCCAGACATATTCGCAGCCACTAACAGGTGATACTGAGGACCTGGCGACAATACGCGAACTGAAACCCGGCAGCAGGCGCACGCCGTTCTTGTCCGGGGCTAACAACTGATGACGCGCCTGTTCCGCACGGCTGGCGCTAACCACAGAATTAGCCCACAGCGCACCCGCGCCGAATAGCCCTAATTTGATTATTTCTCTTCTGTTCATGTTTTCGAACCAGGTATAACTTCTGCTTAATCCTTCCCCGCACTGTCGATACTGCGACTGGCACGGCTGATTTACTTTTACCAGTCGTCACGTAAAATGACACCAATGGCACAAGACAAAATCAAGAAACGCGCCTATCTAGTCGATTCCAGCATCTATATCTTCCGTGGCTGGCATGTCTATCCAGATCACATGACCGACATCGAAGGTAATCCCACCAATGCCGTGTACGGTTTCACCGAGTTTCTCCACGAGTTGATTCAGCTTGAACAACCAGAATACATTGCCTGTGCTTTCGACGCAAAACAAACCCATTCCTACCGTCGGGAAATCTACCCAGATTATAAAGCCAACCGGCCGCCTGCGCCGGCGGAGCTGAAAAGACAGTTTCAATATTGCCGCGATTTTTGCCGTGCGGCCGGGATCGCTGACTTCTCCAGTAACCGTTTTGAGGCCGATGACATTATCGGTACGCTGGCAGCCCGTTTGCGTGGGGACGGCTACGCCGTCACCATCGTCAGCGCCGATAAAGACCTCGCCCAATTGATCAAGCCCGGGGACATTTGGTGGGATTTCGCACGCGACAAAATATTGCATTACCGCGATGTTGAAAGAACTTTCGGCGTCAAACCCGAATTGATTGCCGATTTACTGGCGCTGTCCGGAGACGCGATCGATAATGTGCCCGGCATACCCGGTATCGGCTACAAGATGGCCTCGAACCTGTTGAAAAAGTACCCCGGTGTCGAACACATCCTGGAAAACACCGACAAGATCGCCAAAATGAAGTTCAGGGGATCAGCGCGGATACAACGGCTGGTTGAAGAACATAAGCATATTCTGCCGATGACCAAGCAGCTAACAACCATCGTTACCGATGCTGAATTCAAAGGCCCGAAGCAAGACTTGCGTTGGCACGGTGTCGATGAAAACGCCCTGCGGCAAATGTTCGAGCGACTCAATGCCGGACCCGGCCGACGCGAACGCTGGCTCAGTTTGCAATCGTACTAACGCGCAACTCATTTTAGCCGCGAATAACGCAAAGGGCGCAATTATCATTATTGATTTAAAACATCATTTTCGCCGCGAATAACGCAAAGGGCGCAAATATCTTTATTGGTTTAGAACATAAGAATACATCGCGGTCTTTGCGTTTTTTGCGTGATTTGCGGCAAATTATAATCGGCGAACGAATATTGCCCATGTCCACCATCATCTTGTTCAACAAGCCCTACGGCGTCCTCTGTCAATTCACCGACAAACAAGGCCGCCCCACCCTGGCCGACCACATCGACGTAGACAAGGTCTATGCTGCTGGCCGCCTGGACATGGATAGCGAGGGGCTGGTGGTGCTAACCGATGATGGCAGGCTGCAGCGAAAAATCACCCACCCAGACAACAAGATGGAGAAAACATACTGGGTTCAACTGGAGAACAGAATCAGCGATGATGCCTTGCGGGCTTTGTCCGAGGGCATCGATCTCAAGGACGGTAGAACAAAGCCAGCGCGAGCCAAGCGTATTGATGAGCCCGCAGCGCTGTGGCCGCGGCAACCGCCGATACGTCAGCGCAAGCATATACCGACATCATGGATCGCGCTGACGATCACCGAAGGCAGAAACCGGCAGGTACGCCGAATGACCGCCGGTGTCGGTTTTCCGACCCTGCGCCTGATCCGCTACCGTGTCGGCAGTTGGACCATCGACGGCATCGCCAGTGGCGATTATGTCATGTTCCACACACAACCGTGACTGCAAGTGTTGTTTAACCGCAGAGACGCTGAGACGCAGAGATTACCACGGGGATTTGAGGAGCGACAGAAGTCGCTCCTACAAAAACCAAAAAAACTCTGCGCCTCCGCGCCTCTGCGTTGAGTATAAAATGCTGACTAGCTGGGCTTGTTATGCCCCGACAATATCCGCTTATTTCTGCGTTTGTATAGGTAGACGACGAATGGATAAATAAACCAGGAAAGCTCCCACATCCACATTCCCGCAGCGAAGGGTATCGTGATCGCGGCAGTCACTGGCTCCGCCTTGATCCGCTCAGTGATCGCTTTTGCTTCACCGGTGTCGAGCTCATCCGTCACCAGATTTCCCTTGTTCAAGGCATAATACCAGGCGCTGAACGAAAACACGCCCAGTAGACAGGCCATCGCACTCTCGAATATCCTCGTGCTCGCATCCGCTTCCAGCTCGATGCCGACTCTGATCGCATAGAGAAACAACAGCAAGGAAAACAATTGCCCAATTGACAAAACGATGTGCCGCGTATCGGTTCGCACAATATATTTGAACAACAGATTGCTCTGGACCCAGTAGATAATCACGATAACCAGCGCGATCAGCACGACGGCAAAGTTGAGAACGCTATCCGCGAGCATGTCCAGCAGACTGACCCACTCTGGATTCTCGTCCGGTCGCGGCAGCAGAACAAACAGTCGCCAGATGGTAATACCAAAGACCACATCGACCAGCGTTTCCAGTCGTCTCAGTTGTCGGTGTTCACGTGATTCGATCGACA
>JABDQW010000170.1 GCA_013042055.1 Gammaproteobacteria bacterium
TGTCTCTCGGGTGATAGAGCAGGGTGGCGATATCGACCAGCTCGCGCACGATTTTTCGGGCTTCTTCGCTGTCATTCAATAATGACGAGGCCATTTCATTGCTGATCTCACCGTCGAGCAACAGGCGGTTGATGCGGCCTGTTTGTAATACATCCAGCTCTTCGGCCCTGGCGCGTTCTTTTTTCAGTTTTCGAAGATGCTTCAGTGGTTTGTCACTATCACTGCAGCTGTGGATGTCGCGTATGACCATGAGGAGGGTCCGGCGCAACAGGTTGTACTCGTGCAGGATTGCATGATTGTTTGATGACAGGTAGCGTACCATGTTGTCGTGCAGCGGCTTCATCTTTTTGACCACGTGTACGAGCATGCGGTCAGCGATCAGGATATTGCGAATGGTCTCGATCTTGTCTTCATCCAGCGCGAAGATGCTTTGCAATCGAGTCGCGTATTCCAGAATCTGGCTGTAGATGGCCTTGATTTTGGTTGCGTAGAGTTTGTCGATATCCACTGCGATGGTTTCTTTCGATTCGAGTATCCTTTCAAAGCTCCGGTCTGACTCGAGGTCGGCCCGATGAACGTTCAGACCATGCGTAATGGCCTGATAGGCAGCATCCTGTAGTAATCGTAGCGACTCGTCGAACAGGGCCTTGATGCCGGTTTGCGGATATTCCAGCGAAGCCTTGCTGAGGAATTTGGGCTGATCGATTTCGGCTGTCGGTTCGGCTACCGCGGGTACTATGCGCTCAACAAGGCGAGCGATCGTGTTAACGAATCCGATCAACACAGCGGTATTGATGATATTGAAGGTTGTGTGGAACAGCGATAAGGCAACCGGTATAGCAGCGGTGACCAGAAAGGGTGAGGCGTCTTCCAGGCGTATGACCATAGCGTCTATCACTCGTAAAAAGGGATAGAACAGGGTGAGCATCCATGCCACACCAAGCAGATTAAATATCAGGTGGGCGAGCGCTGCGCGTTTGGCCTGATAGTTGGCAACCAGGCTCGCCAGGTTGGCAGTGATGGTGGTGCCGATGTTTTCACCCAGGACCATCGCCGCCGCCATATCGAAAGGTATCCAGCCTTCAAACGTCATTAGCAGAGTCAGCGCCATAGTTGCACTGGAAGACTGCACGATCAGTGTCAGCACCGTTCCGATAAACAAGAATAACAACACGGAGGCAAAGCCCATACTGGTGTATTCAGCTAGAAACGCTAGTATTTCCGGGTTTTGGCGAATATCCGGTACGGCATCCTTTAGAAACTGCAGGCCCATGAACAGCACCGCGAAACCGATGACGAAATAGCCCCAGTGCTGAAAGTTCTTCTTTTTCGACAGTATCAACACAAAACCGAAACCTACCAGCGGTAAAGCGATGGCGCCGATGCTGACTTTAAAACCAATGATGGAAATCAGCCAGGCCGTGACTGTGGTGCCGATATTTGCGCCCATGATTACGCCGATGGCTTCGGTCAGTGTCAGCAGACTGGCGTTGGTAAAACTGACTACCATTAACGTGGTCGCTGAAGAGGACTGGATAATGGCGGTGATGGTGAACCCGGTCAGAACCGCAAAGAAACGGTTGGATGTGGTCGTGGACAGGATTTTGCGCATACGGTCGCCGGCCAGATCCATCAGCGCATCGCTCATCACTTTCATGCCGTACAGGAACAGACCGAGTGCACCGAGCAAGGTCAGAATATCAGTGATGTTGTAATCCATCGTTCAGTCTATTGTTGCGCTTTTGCACATTTTCCGTAATAAAGCGGGATCTAGCCCAAATGGCACGTACTTAGTAGATATTCAAGTTATGCTGTCATTGCGAGGCACGAAGCAATCGTTTAAATCACGCGATACGATAAGATTGCCACGTCGCTGTCGCTCCTCGCAATGACGCTACTCCAGTCGTTCTGTGCGTAAGTAAGTACCATTAGGATCTAGCCTGGACGTTGCACGAAGGTGGATAGGGTTATTACACCGCTTTCAGTTCGAGTTCCTGTTCCTCGATCTGGTCGATCAATTCGTCTCTTGGATAATAGAGCAGGGTGGCGATATCAACCAGATCACGTACGATTTTGTGGGCTTCCTCGCTGTCGGCCATCAATGATCTCGCCATTTCATTGGAGATGGCACCGTCGATTACGAGTTTGTTGACACGCCCGGTCATCAGCACATCCAGGTCTTCGGATTTGCGTTTTTGCTTTTTAATTTTCTCGATGTATTTGAGTGGCTGTTCGGATTGGCTGGCGCGATGGATTTGGCGTACGACCTTGAGGATTTTCCTGCGGAGGTGATTGTACTCCTGCAGAATTGCATGGTTGTTCGATGACAGCGCGAGCACGATGCCGTGATGCAACGGTATCATGCGCTTGACCACGCGCACCAGCATGCGATCGGCTATCAGTATATTGCGGATGGTTTCAATTTTGTCATGTTCGAGTGCAAATTTGCTTTGCAGACGGGTTGCGTATGCCAGAATCTGAGTGTAAACATGCTTTATTTTGGTTGCATAGATGTGCTCAATATCAACCGGTATCGTTTCTTTCGATTCGAGCATCGACTTCAACTTTATGTCGGATTCCAGATCCTCACGGTGAACACTGAGGCCATGCGTAATGGCCTTGTAGGCGGCGTCCTGGAGTAACCTTAATGACTCATCGAACAGCGCCTTGATGCCGGTCTGCGGGTAGACCAAAGACGCCTCGCTTAGATACCTCGCTTGATCGATTTCGGCCTCCTCTTCGATCACGGTCGGTACCATCCGTTCCACGATGCGCGCGATCTGCTTGATAAAACCAATCAGCAATAAGGTGTTGATGATGTTGAAAAACGTATGGAACAGTGACAGTGCGATCGGTATCGCAGCCGCTTCGACAAAAGGCGAGGCACCCTCCAGGTTTTGCGTGATACCATCAATGTAGTTGAGCATCGGGTAGAGGAAGGGGGTGAGTATCAGCAAGCCCAGTAGATTGAAGATCAGGTGCGCGCGAGCTGCGCGTTTGGCCTGATAATTGGCAACCAAGGCAGCGAGATTGGCAGTGATTGTCGTACCGACATTCTGGCCAATGACCATCGCAGCCGCCATGTCGAATGGTATCCAGCCCTCGTAGGTCATCAACAAAGTCAGCGCCATGGTCGCACTGGAGGACTGAACCACCAGGGTCAACACGGTGCCGATGAAGATGAATAGCAGAATGGATAGGAAGCCTGAACTGGTGTAATCGGAAAGCGACGCCAGCACATCCGGATTGTTGCTGATGTCGGGAACCGAATCCTTCAGGAACTGTAGACCAATAAACAGCACCGCAAAGCCAATGGTAAAATAGCCCCATTGCTGGCGTTTTTTCTGTTTCGCCAGGATCAGCAGGAATCCGAGGCCGACCAAGGGCAGTGCGATCGCGCTCATGCTGATTTTGAAGCCAAAAATCGATATCAACCACGCGGTCACCGTGGTACCAATATTGGCGCCCATGATGACGCCGATCGCTTCGGTCAGCGTCAGCAGGTTGGCGTTGACAAAGCTAACCACCATCAGGCTGGTCGCAGACGACGATTGAATGATCGCCGTGATGGAAAAGCCGGTTAGTACAGCAAAGAAACGGTTGGATGTCGTGGTCGAAAGAATCGAGCGCATGCGGTCGCCGGCGAGTTCCATCAAGGCGTCACTCATGACTTTCATGCCGTACAGAAACAGGCCGAGTGCACCTAAAAGCGTCAGTATGTCGGTGATACCGTATCCCATCGGTTTGGGCGTTAACTATGCGGTTTCATATCGTGTATCCCATGTCATCTGAGCGGGATTAATCCCCCTTGTTTGACAATTTCCTGACCTCTGTCCGGGTCAAGTACGAAGTTGATGAATTCGAGACGCCGGCCCTCTGGCCAGTTGCTGGTGAACATGAACAGGGGGCGATTGATCAGATAAGTCCCATCGAGCACAGTCTTACGCGAGCCCATAACGCCATTGACCTTCACGGGCTTGACATACGCATTGAGGTAGCCGAGGCTGATATATCCTATAGCCCCGGGACTCGTCGATACCGCCCTGACGACATCGGCACTCGAATGTTTCAGTGTGTGTTCGGTAGCGATAGTTTCGCGCTCCATAATGATGTCATGCCAGACTTCATAGGTCCCGGACGCCAGATCGCGTGAGATCGCCTCGATTGCAAGATCCGGCCCGCCAAGCTGATTCCAGTTGGTGATGCGGCCGCGATAAATATCTCTAAGATCGTCGCTGCTGATGTCTCTAAGTGGATTGCTGATATGAACAACCGGTAATATACAGTCATTGGCGATACGGAACGGGACGGGATAGACGTTGCGCTGCTGCGCGAGCATCAGCTCATGTTCGGTTATAAAGGATGAACTGGTCGCGATGTCGGCTTCACCCATGACCAGGGCCAGGATTCCTTCAGCCGATCCCCCGCCACTGACCCAGACTTTCACATCCTCCTGGCAATACTGCTCGAACGCCTCTGCCATGCGTTGCGCGATGGGTAGGATCGTAGTCGAACCCTTGATCACTAGATTGGCCGTATCAGCCGCGGTGGCACTGCTGAGTACAAGTAATGTCAGCGCGCTGGCAAAGACGGCAGCATAAAGTCGTTTGAGCGATTTCGTCACTGGATTGCGACCCTCGGGTCCGGTTCAAGCACTTATTGACTACCAATATACAGATATTTTTTCGAAAAATGAAATAATCACCGTATTTTTCCACGTTTATATAGTGCTCATTGAACTTTCTATATCCTCAACATGTTGTGTTAATAAATAAAAAACATCCTAAACGTTAATCTAAAAAAACTGCGGCTAATTTACTAATTACTGATATTGCTCGAACTTGGTCGGAGTATTTTTGTGCGGCTGCCCGTCTTGGCGACGGACTTTCAAAGAGATATGATTAACGATGCAACGACATATTCGGATGCGTGCCATATCGCGCGCAGTCACTGCTCAGCATTCGGTGAGCGTACATGGTGAAACAAAAATGACAGCGAAGATAGGTATCAATGGATTTGGTCGCATGGGCCGTCTTGGGCTGCGTGCAGGCTGGGGTCAGGTCGATTTCGAGTTCGTCAGGATCAATGAAATGGCCACGGACGCACTGGGCTCGGCACATTTGCTGAAGTTCGATTCGGTACACGGTGTTTGGGATCACGACACCGATGCCGATGACGTGAATCTGATTATCGACGGCGAGCGGCTGGCTCACTCGTCCATTCAGACGATACACGAGACCGACTGGTCGGATTGCGACATCGTTATCGAAGCGACCGGCCGGCATCACAAGCAACCTGAATTACTAAACGCCTATTTTGATCAGGGTGTACGCAAAGTCATCGTCGCCGCCCCCACCGAGGGTGCGCTCAATATCGTCTATGGCATCAATGATGACCAGTATGACCCTGCGCAGCACCATCTACTGACCGCGGCTTCCTGTACCACCAATTGCCTGGCGCCGGTGGTCAAGGTCATGCTCGAGAACATCGGTATCAAACACGGCTGCATGACCACGATTCACGATATCACCAACACCCAGATCATCGTCGACAAAGGGCACAAGGATCTACGCCGTGCCCGTGCTTGCGGCAATTCGCTGATACCGACGACGACGGGTTCGGCGAAAGCGATCACGAAAATATTCCCCGAGCTGGAAGGTAAGCTGAATGGCCACGCCGTGCGCGTACCGCTGTTGAACGCTTCCTTGACCGATTTCGTATTCGAAGCGGAAAGGCCAGTGACCGTGGATGAGGTGAACAGCTTGTTCAAACAGGCGGCCGAGGGTGAACTGAAGGGTATTCTCGGCTACGAAGAACGCCCGCTGGTATCGGTGGATTATGTCAACGATCCGCGCTCATCGATTGTCGATGCGCCGTCGACCATGGTTATCGACGGTACTCAGGTCAAGGTCTACGCCTGGTACGACAATGAATGGGGCTACGTAAACCGGATGATGGAACTGGCCGCGAAGGTCGCGGGCAGTCTATAAAAATGGAACAAGGGTTGCGTAACTATCTGGTCGTCACTGGCGGCTACTGGTCGTTCACGATCACCGACGGCGCGATTCGTATGCTGGTGGTGTTGTATTTCCACACCTTGGGCTATTCCCCGTTCGAAGTCGCGATGCTGTTTCTGTTTTACGAATTCTTCGGCATCGTCACCAATCTGGTCGGCGGCTGGCTCGGCGCGCGCATCGGCCTGAACCTGACCATGCACATCGGTATGGGCTTGCAGGTGGTTGCATTGGCGATGCTGACCGTACCGGATGCCTGGCTATCGGTGCCTTATGTGATGCTGGCGCAGGCGATGTCCGGCATCGCCAAGGACTTGAACAAGATGTCGGCCAAGGCCTCGGTCAAGATCATGGTCAGCGACGGCGGCGAATCGAAACTGTTTCGTTGGGTCGCGATCCTGACCGGTTCCAAGAACGCGCTGAAGGGTGCTGGTTTCTTCATCGGTGCGGCATTGCTGGAACTGATTGGCTTTCGTGGCGCGCTGGCTGTGCTCGCAGGTGCGCTGCTGGTCGTCTTGATTATCACCGCTATGCTGTTGCCTACCGGTGTCGGCAAGATGAAATCGAAGCCGAAATTCACCGCCGTGTTTTCGCGCATTGCGGCGATCAACTGGCTGTCAGCGGCACGTTTTTTCCTGTTCGGTTCGCGAGACATCTGGTTCGTCGTCGGCCTGCCGGTGTTCCTCTACGATATGCTCGGCTGGTCGTTCACCGAGGTCGGTAGCTTCATGGCGCTGTGGATCATCGGTTACGGCATCGTCCAGGCCAGCGCGCCAAAATTGCTGCAGCACAGCCATCGGGGGCGGGGCCCAGGTGGTGGTACCGCCCGCCTGTGGGTGTTGATTCTGGCTTTCATACCGGCTGGCATCGCCATCGGCTTGCGGCAGGGCTGGCCGGCCGATATCGTGATCATCGGCGGTCTGATACTGTTCGCGGTGGTTTTTGCGATCAACTCCGCGGTGCACTCCTATTTGATTTTGGCCTATTCCGACCGCGACAAGGTCTCGATGAACGTGGGTTTCTACTACATGTCAAATGCCGGCGGTCGCCTCACCGGCACGATACTGTCCGGTTGGGTGTACCAGAATCATGGCCTGGAGGGCTGCCTCTGGTGGTCCACTGCGTTCGTACTGGCCGCTGTTGTGCTCTCGCTGGCTTTGCCGGAAGTAACGGATACCGCAAATGTCGAAGCGGAAAAAGCTGGTTCCTAGAATGCAACACAAAGCCAGGTAAAATTGCATAATTGCGTCATCTAACGTAACCTTTCGCCCGTTGATGTTCGCCATAGGCGAACCGGGCA
>JABDQW010000244.1 GCA_013042055.1 Gammaproteobacteria bacterium
GCTGGTGAGGTGCCGGTTGGTTGTGTGATCGTGCGCAATGGCGAATTGATTGCCGAAGGCTGGAATCGGCCGATCGGTTCATCCGATCCGACTGCTCATGCTGAAGTCGTTGCACTGCGTGCCGCAGGTCAAGAGCTGGATAACTACCGAATACCCGAGGCGGAGCTGTACGTCACGCTCGAGCCATGCCCGATGTGTGTTGGTGCTATGCTGCATGCTCGGATCAAACGCGTGATCTATGCTGCCACCGATCCCAAGACCGGCGCCCTCGGTGGTGCCTGCAATTTGCTCAGCAGCATGCATCATAATCACTCCTTCGAGGTGACGGCCGGCGTTCTGGCCGAACAGAGTCGTCAGCTGTTGCAGACTTTTTTCCGACGGCGCCGATAGTCTTTCAAAGCAGTATCCTGCGCTACCCTCAGCAACCTCCGGGTTAAACGGCATAAACACCAAGAAAACTTTGCGGCCTTTGCGTGAATCAATATTGTTGATTGCTGGCATCGGCCAGCATCTTTCTGAAGCTGTTCACACGCTGCTGAGCAACCTCACCGTTTTCGAGCGCTTGCGCAATTGCGCATGCGGGTTCATTGGTGTGGCTACAGTTGGTGAATTTGCATTGACCGCGATACGATTTGAGTTCGACGAAGCCGTTCAGTATTTGCTGTTTATCAAGATTGAGTGGGGTAAAGTCTCTGACACCCGGTGAGTCGATCAGATTTCCCCCTGTCGGTAGTGAATAGAGTGTCGAAACAGTTGTGGTGTGTTTGCCTTCTTTTGACGCCTGCGAAATTTCGCCGATGCGAATGTCGATATCTGGTATTAAGTCGTTAACCAGTGAGGATTTGCCTACGCCCGATAGGCCGACAAGTATGCTGGTGGAACCAATCAGTACGGATTGAAGCTCGTCGATGCCGGTGATTCGGATTGCGCTGGTTTCCAATACGCGATAACCGATCGAGGTATATATCGAGTTGATGTCATCAACCACATGTTCGTTTTCGTCATCCAATAGGTCGATTTTATTGATCACGATAACAGGTCGGGCTGGCAGGTTTTCTGCGGCGACCAGGTAACGGTCGATTAGGTAACTACTCGGATTCGGTACCAATGAGCACACCACGATGACTCGGTCGATGTTCGCTGCCACTGCTTTCGCCTTACCGGCAAAGCCCGCTTTTTGCAATAAGTTGATGCGTTTGGCGAGAGCGACAACGACTGCCGTTTTGGGTGCGCTGTGACGGTCGATGAACTGGAAAGCCACGCGGTCTCCACAAACAATGGTGCCGAGATTCTGGCGTAGCTGGCAATTGATTGTATCCTGATTGGCATTGCTGACGATCAGTTCCTTGCCGTGATGCGTGACAACCGTACCCTGGTAAGTATCGGTATCCGTCTGTGTGTCGATGATCTGGTGCTGTTTGGCTGATATCTGACGTTTTTGTCGATCTGTGAGACGCCGCTTCGCCATGCCTCTAGATGTTCAAGATGCCGTCGATTTTTGCGGCACAGATGAAATCATTCAGCGACAAACCACCGACGCTGTGGGTGCTGAATACAACAATACAGGTATTGTATGTGACGGTCATATCCGGGTGGTGGTCCTGCTGATGTGCAATCATGGCTACGACGTTAACGAATGCGAGGGTCTTGTAGTAATTGTCAAAGCCGAACTTTCGGCTGATCGATTTACCGTCTTGCGCTAAACACCATTCGTCCGACACCAGCTCCAGACTGCGCTGCACCTCCTCAGCTGACAAAAGTCGTGTTTCAGTTGTACATTGTTGGTCGCTTAATTTGTTCATAGTTTCAGGCCTTGGGCGTGCATCAGAATTTATAGTATTTTTCATTGAGAAAATGTACCACAGCCTCGGTGTCCTGATCATACCAGGGTGCACCTGTGTTGTTTTTACAGCGTACAACCTGTTTAGTCAGCGCATCCAGCGATTTAACGAAACGATTATCACGGGTGTATACCTTGTCGGTATGACATTTATTGCAATGCTGATCATGCACTGTGTTGCCGTGGGTAAACATTTTGTCTTTTTCCATCTGCTCAGCGGCATGAACCGTAAAACCGCTACCAATGAGAACCAACAGGGTTAAGGTATGGGTCATCGTTTTTTTCATGGTTGATCTCCTCGGCTAACTGCAGCCGTTCAAATGGGCGATGCGTACCGGCGCGGGTGGATGCGAATCATAAAATGCCGAATACAGTGGATCCGGTGTCAATGTGCTGGCATTCTCCTTATACAAACCGACCAGCGCCTGGATCAGATGGTCGGCTTCGGTTTGTTCAGCCGCGAACGCATCGGCTTCGAATTCATTTTTTCTCGAGAATAGACTCAGTAATGGATGCAAGAAGAAAGTGAATACCGGAAGCACCAGGACAAACAGCAGCAATGCCATGTAGGTCGAGGGTGTGCTGATCCCCAGTGCGGTATAGAACCATTCGTTCTTCATTAGCCACGCCAGTAGTGCCAGCGCAACGAAGGTGGTGGCGAAAGAGAGCAGCAGACCTTTGATGATGTGTTTTTTCTTGAAGTGGCCCAGTTCGTGCGCAAGCACGGCTTCGAGTTGATCGTCATTCAGCATCTTTAGCAGGGTATCGAAAAACACAATACGTTTATTGCGGCCGAAGCCGGAAAAGTAAGCATTTCCATGCGATGAGCGCTTTGATCCGTCGATGACAAAAATACCGTTGCTGCTGAATCCACAGCGGTGCAACAGCTGCTGGATACGGTCCAGTGTGGCACCTTCTTCCAATGGCTCAAACTTATTAAAGATCGGTGCAATCAGGGTCGGGTATACCCACATTATTAACAGACTAAATGCCGTCCACACCAGCCATGCATATACCCACCAGAACTCGCCCGCTTGCTCCATCAGCCAGAGTACTGTCCATAATAATGGCACACCGAGGATCAGACCGACCGCTGCGCCCTTAAAAAGATCGACAACAAAGGTTTTGACGTTAGTGCGATTGAAGCCAAAACGCTCTTCGATGACGAATGTGCTGTATATCGAAAACGGTAGTTCCAGCATGGATGAGATCAGCATGAAGGCAAGCATGACGACGATACCGGTTGCGATTGGGTTAAAGCCAAAAACGCTCGCTGTTTGGTCTAACCATTGCAAACCACCGCCTAATGTCCATATCATTAACAAGCCGGCATCGTAAAACAGCGGAATACGGCCGAAACGGGTTTTTGTCACGGTATAGTCAGCGGCTTTCTGATGGTCGTTGAGATCGATTTTTCCAGCAAACGCTGCCGGCACAGTCGCGCGGTGGGCCATGATATGTGATATTTGCCGGTGAGATAGCCATAGTCTGATGACCAGCGAGAGTCCCAGCATGGTAAGAAACAAGCTTGTAAAACTATGCATAACGACCTTTTGATAATAGAAGCTATACGTTATTATCTTATTTATCGATGGATATGACCAGTCATTGAATTTGCACCATAACCCCTTTTTTCTGATTGAGGAAATATGTCGCCGCAAAACCCGGAGAATTTGATATGGATCGATCTCGAAATGACGGGCCTGGACCCACTCGAAGACCGGATTATCGAAATTGCAACCATTGTCACCGACAAGAATCTCAACACGCTCGAAGAAGGGCCGACGCTCGTGATCCACCAGATTGCTGAAAAGCTCGATGCGATGGACGAATGGTGCACCAACCAACATGGAAAATCGGGTTTAACCGATCGCGTCAGGAACAGTTCGATCAGTGAAGCAACGGCTGAAGCGATCACCATCGCTTTTCTGGATAAATATGTTCCCGCCGGCAAGTCCCCTATGTGTGGCAACAGCATCTGCCAGGACCGTCGATTTTTGGCTCGCTGGATGCCGCAACTGGAAGAGTTCTTTCACTACCGCAACCTCGACGTCAGCACACTTAAAGAATTGGTGAATAGATGGGCGCCCGAGGTGGGCGAGGGCTTCGTAAAAGAATCCAGTCATCTTGCCATGGATGACATCAAAGATTCGGTTGCTGAGCTAAAGTACTACCGTAAAACAATACTATCGATCTGAAGACCACATAATAATAACAATAAGGAATCAAGCTATGCGTTCGCGAATGCGTTTGTTCTGTCGCGTCGTCGTTTTCGCTGTACTCGGCTGCGCCGGCGTGTCGGCAGCTGAGCTCGAGACGGCATCCGTTCAATATTTGCAGGTACCTCGAATTTACCGTCTCGACGGCGTCATCGAAGCGGTTCATCAGACGACCGTTTCTGCCCAGATTGGTGGTCAGGTCAATGCCGTGCTTTTCGATGTTGGTGACTATGTCGAAAAAGACGCTATTATCGTCCGTCTCAACGACAAACAACCCATGGCGAAGCTGAAGCAGGTGCGAGCAGAGCTGAAAGAAGTCAAGGCGCGTTACAAGGAAGCAGTCGAGGAATTCGACCGTATCCAGGATGTTTTTGCGAAGAATGCTGTCTCCAAGAAAGCGATGGATTCGGCAGAGGCGGCGAAAAATGCAGCTCAGGCAAAACTGGAAGCTGCACGCGCTGGGCTGGAGCAAGCCGAGGAGCAACTCGAATATACGCGGGTACGTGCGCCTTATTCCGGTCTCGTCACCGAACGCCATATCGAGGTCGGTGAGACCGCACAGTCTGGCATGCAGCTGATGAGTGGGTTGTCGTTGGAGCAGCTCAGAGTCAATGTGGATGTGCCGCAAATCATGATCAATGCGGTACGCGAGACGGATGATGTCTATATCGTGACACCGCAAGGCAACATGATTCCGGTCAGTGCCAAGACGGTTTTTCATTTTGCCGAATCAGCCAGTCACACCTTCAGGGTACGGCTTGAACTGAAGGGTGATGATCTATTGTTATTTCCCGGTATGTTCGTCAAAGCGGTTTTCGAGATAGGACAACAGCCCGAACTGGTCGTGCCCACAGGTGCCATTGTCAGACGCTCCGAGATTACCGCCGTTTATATCGTTTCAGCTGAAGGCCGAATCAGTCTGCGCTCGATTCGTCAGGGGCGTCGTCTGCCAAGTGGCAATACGATTATACTGGCCGGTTTGATGGAAGGTGAACGGGTCGCTATTGATCCGGTCGCCGCAGGTGTTCAGTTAAAGCAGCAACATGCGGTCTCAAAACATGACTGATGCTGCGAATTCATTGGGCCTGTCCGGCAACGTCGCCAAACGTTTTTTAACCACAGAGATTACGCCGCTACTGGCGTTGGTGGGTTTTCTGCTGGGTGTCTTTGCGGTAGCGCTGACGCCGCGTGAGGAGGAACCGCAGATCAACGTCACCTTTGCTAACGTGTTTATCGCTTTTCCGGGGGCGAGTCCGGCCGAAGTTGAAAGTCTAATTGCCGGCCCAGCCGAGCAGGTACTCGCTGAAATCGAGGGCGTCGAACATGTCTACTCGACCTCGATGCCGGGTCTGGCCGTGCTGACAGTGCAATTCGTCGTGGGTGAGAACCGCACCGATGCGATTGTTCGGCTGTACAACAAGATCTACCTCAACAAAGACTGGCTGCCGCCAAACCTGGGTGTTGCTCAGCCGGTCATCAAGCCCAAGGGAATCGACGATGTGCCCATCCTAACGGCCACATTGTGGTCGGAGGATGACACAATCGGCAGCTATGAATTGGGTCAGATCGCGCACTCCATCGAAGCCGAACTCAAACGTGTGCAGGGTACGCGACAAATCTACACGGTGGGTGATACGCCTCGGGTCGTCCAGGTGCTGCTTGATCCTCAGGCGATGTCTGCCTACCAGCTCGACATCGATCGCTTGAGGCATGCGTTGCAGGCCGGCAATCGTGTTCATCAGCCATTGCAGGTAACGACCAACAATCGAGAGATACTCGTAAAAGCCGGGACTTTTTTCAGTACGGCCGATCAGGTTGCCGACCTGGTTGTCGCTGTTCATCAGGGTCAACCAGTGTATTTGAGCGACGTCGCGACAATAACGGATGGCCCGGCGCTACCGAAACAATATGTGCATTTCAGTCACGGTGTCGGCTCTGGCACAAATGCGATCGCGATCGAAAGGCCAGCGGTCACGATTGCCGTTGCCAAGCAGGCCGGTACCAACGCAGTTGATATCGCTGATCGTGTGACGCAACGCTTTGAGCAGCTGAAGGGCAGTCACATACCCGCTAATATCAATGTCAGTATCACGCGTAATTACGGCGCCACCGCGGACTCCAAAGCGAAAAAGTTGATCAATAAACTGGTTTTTGCCACGGCGTCTGTGGTGTTTCTGGTGCTGATTACGCTGGGCTGGCGCGAGGCGATCATCGTCGGTTCAGCGGTGATTGTTACGTTGGCGATGACCCTGTTTGCGTCATGGGCCTGGGGATTTACGTTGAATCGCGTGTCCCTGTTCGCTTTGATATTTTCCATTGGCATTTTGGTCGATGACGCGATTGTCGTTGTAGAAAATATTCATCGTCATATTGCCTTGGGTGCGCGTAACCTGATCGAAGCCATACCGCGTGCGGTTGATGAGGTCGGTGGTCCCACGATACTCGCAACCTTCACGGTGATAGCGGCCTTGTTACCCATGGCATTTGTTTCCGGCCTGATGGGGCCTTACATGAGCCCGATACCGATTAATGCCTCGCTGGGTATGTTGATTTCCCTGGCAGTGGCGTTTGTGTTCACACCGTGGCTGACCCAGAAGATGTTGGCCAGCCACATCGGTGCTGGTGCACACGCGGAGCCACCCGCCAGTTCGGAAACACGGTTATTGCAATTGGCGACGCGAGTGTTCGAGCCGTTTCTGGAAGGCCGGCGTGGTCTGGTCAATCGACGTTGGCTGCTGGCGGGTATCTTGTTGTTGATACTGCTTTCATGTTTGCTCGTTGTCGGCCGCTTTGTGATTCTTAAAATGTTGCCGTTCGACAACAAGTCTGAGTTCCAGGTCGTACTGGATATGCCCGAAGGGAGCAGTCTCGAGCAAACCGCGCGTGTTTTGCAGGATATCGGTCACTATTTATCTACAGTTCGAGAAGTGAAGGATTATCAGGTCTATGCGGGCACTGCCGCACCGATCAGCTTCAACGGTCTGGTTCGTCAGTATTATTTGCGCGAGGATGATCACCTGGGTGATATCCAGGTTAACCTGGTCGATAAGCATGAACGTGAGCGGCAGAGCCATGAGATTGCGGCGTCGGTACGAGACCAGATACAAGCGATTGCAGCACAACATCTCGCTGCGGTCAAGATTGTAGAGGTGCCGCCTGGTCCACCGGTGATGGCATCCTTGGTTGCCGAGATATACGGTATCGATTACGACGGCCAGATACGGCAGGCAAAGTCCTTGCGCGCTGTTTTCGAGAACACCGCTGATATCGTCGATATCGACGACTCAATCGAAGTTGCATCAGACAAGAATCTCGTTATCGTCGATCGCAGTCGTGCCGCACTGCTTGGGCTGACTCAGCAACAGGTGGCCGACGCACTGGCGACCGTTCTCGACGGAGAAGATATGACCTATATGCACCTCGATGATGCCAGATATGCCGTACCGGTGCGTGTCGAATACGCGGAAGATGATAAGGCAGATATAGAACAGGTGTTATCCCTGCAGTTGATGTCAAACAAGGGAACATTGGTGCCCCTGTCCGAAGTTGTGGTCCTGCGCATAGGTTCACGAGATCGCAGCATCAGCCATAAAGACTTGCTACCGGTGGTTTATGTCACCGCTGATATGGCCGGTGAGACCGATAGTCCGCTGTACGGCATGTTTGGCATCGCCGGACAGGCCGAACATGCCACCGGTATGACGCAGTGGCTTGTCAATACGCCCGAGAATCCTTACGAATACAGTTTCAAGTGGGATGGCGAATGGCAGATCACCTACGAAACATTCCGTGACATGGGTATTGCGTATTCCGTCGGCCTGTTGTTGATCTATTTGTTGGTAGTGGCGCAGTTCAAGTCCTATATCGTACCGCTAGTGATCATGGCGCCGATTCCGTTGACCATTATCGGCATCCTGCCCGGTCATGCCATCTTGGACAAGCAATTTACCGCGACGTCGATGATTGGCATGATTGCCCTGGCGGGCATCATTGTGCGTAATTCGATACTGCTGGTCGATTTCATTAACCAGGAACTGCGCAGGGGCGTAGCTTTTGAAACGGCCGTGATGAGCTCCGCCGCGGTACGCGCCAAACCGATCGTCCTAACCGGCGTCGCGGCAATGGCAGGGGCTTTCTTCATTCTCGATGATCCGATTTTCTCCGGACTGGCAGTCTCGCTGATCTCGGGCATACTGGTTTCAACGGTGCTCACCTTGGTGGTGATACCGGTGGTCTATTATGCCGTGATGCAGAAGCGTCTCGACCAGATCATGCAGATGGACTGAGTGTTTCCCCATGCCGATCCCATTTTATCGTCGTTTAGGTGATTTTTTTGAAGCGCTCGGTGTGGATTTATATCGAGCTGAATTGATTCGTTTAATTAAACATTTGGTTTCGCCTTGATGGCGAGTTACTTTTCTGTCAACAGCGACAGAAAAGTAACCAAAAGAACGCCGCCCCGATCAGTTTGCCCTTCGGATTCCCTCGGCAGTCGGCCTTGCCTACGGGTCGTCCGGAGTCGCCGTCCGGGCTCCACCGGACTAAATCAGGCGTCCTGCCTGATTTACCCTACCAAAGCCGACTACCTCGGCAAACTTCAAGGGGGCCCCTTGAAGCTGACGTCGAGTAAATTGCCTGGTGAAACAGTTCTGCGGATTTCAAACATAAGGGTGTCATTGCGAGCGAATGCGAAGCAATCTTTATCCAATCGCTAGACTGATGAAGATTGCCACGTCGCTCTAGCTCCTCGCAATGACTGGGTTTGTTCTATTGCACTTGAGCTATCGGTTTTAATCAATGCCAGCCCTGTCGTCTAAGCACAGACGCAGCCTACAACTGATCAGATCCCAAGAATCCGTCGGCAAACGACCCGGGGCCCCCTAAAGCTCGCCGAAGACAGCTTTGCTGGTAGGGTCGATTGGCCATGGATGGCGAATCGAGTCCGGTGGAGCCTGGACGGCGACTCCGGACGACCCGTTGGCAGCGAAGATGGCTGAGGGAACGCGAAGCGCGAGCGTCCGGGGGTGTCTTTTCTTTGGGTTACCTTTCTTTGGACAAGCAAAGAAAGGTAACTCGCCGTCAAGGCGAAACCTTATGTCTAATCACACGAAAGCCAATTAAACAGTCGAATCAAAACCATGATTTAGACATCAAGAGACAAATTCATCAGAGATGAATCTGTGCTGGCTAGCGCGCCATTAAAACCCAAATCCCTCACACAATCGCCGGATTAACCGCCTGAACGTGAGCTGACGTTTCAATATCCGTATTCGGCGTCAGGACGGTGTCGGTGGCAGAGGCGTCGTCGAACAGGTCGGGGTAGTCGAGTGAGAAATGCAGGCCCCGGCTTTCCTTGCGTGCCATCGCAGAGCGTATGATGAGTTCCGAAACCTGGGCCAGGTTACGTAATTCGATCAGGTCGCTGCTAATGCGGAAGTTGCTGTAGTATTCATAAATTTCATGCTGCAGCAGCTGTACGCGGCGCATGGCGCGTTCGAGGCGCTTGTTGGTGCGGACGATACCGACGTAGTCCCACATGAAACGCCGCAGCTCTTCCCAGTTGTGCGTGACCACGACTTCCTCGTCGGAGTCGGTGACGCGGCTTTCATCCCAGGGTGCGACATTCTTCTCCAGCCGCATGTCCTCGATTCGGGCAAGTATGTCAATACCGACCGACTCGGCGAATACCAGGCATTCGAGCAGTGAATTGCTGGCCATGCGATTGGCACCATGCAGTTTCGTGAACGCGGTTTCTCCGATGGCGTAGAGTCCTTCGATGTCCGTGTGCCCGCGCAGATCCGAGAGTACGCCGCCGCAGGTGTAGTGCGCGGCTGGCACCACCGGGATGGGCTGCTGCGTGATATCGAAACCCAGCTCGAGGCAGCGTTTGTAGATTGTCGGGAAGTGCGATTTGATGAACGCTGTCGACCGGTGACTGATATCCAGGTAGACGCATTCAGCACCCTGGCGTTTCATTTCGTGGTCTATGGCCCTGGCGACGATATCGCGGGGTGCCAGTTCGGCGCGCTTGTCAAAGCGATGCATGAACGGCTCCCCATCAGGCAGCAGCAGTTTACCGCCTTCACCGCGCACAGCCTCACTAATCAGGAACGATTTGGCTTCAGGGTGGTACAGGCAGGTTGGGTGGAACTGATTGAATTCCATGTTGCCCACGCGGCAGCCAGCGCGCCAGGCCATCGCGATACCGTCACCGGTCGAGCAGTCCGGGTTGGTCGTGTATAGATAGACTTTACTGGCACCACCCGTGGCCAGTACCACGGCTTTCGCCAGGTATCGCTTGACATGCCCGGTGTTTTTATTCAAAACGTAGGCACCGATACAACGGTTATGATCCAGGCCCTGTTTGCTGCCGGTTATCAAGTCGACCGCGATGTGATTTTCATAGAGATCGATGGATTGTTGCTGGCGCACGTGGTTGACCAGGGTATTCGACAACGCCAGACCGGTGGCATCGGCAGCATGGACGACGCGTCGGTGACTGTGACCTCCCTCCCGTGTCAGGTGTAACAGGCGTCTGCCATCAGGTGTGGTCTCCTTGGTAAACGGCACACCGAGCTGCTCCAGCCAGCGGATGTTTTCCGGACCGTGTTCGATCGTGAAACGAACGGCGTCTCGATTGCAGAGTCCGGCTCCGGCGTTCATGGTGTCATCGATGTGTGACTGGAACGAATCATCAGCGGCAAGCACTGCGGAGATGCCGCCCTGGGCCCAGTAGGTACAACCTTCGTTGATCGGGCCTTTACTGATGATAGCCACAGCACCGTTAGATGCTAGTCTGAGCGCAAGGCTGAGACCAGCAGCGCCGCTGCCAATAATCAGAACATCGTGCAGGTGGGAGATGGACATCGTTAGTTTCTCGGCAATAAATTGTGTGTTTCTCATATCATATGATGTAATACCTTGATTGTACTTGTATAATCGGACAATTGCATCAGGGCGCAAAATTGTAGCTGCGCGTGAACTATAACTGGATTAATTTGTCACAACGAGCAGGCAAAGGATTGTCGTTGGAGGAAAGGCCTGGGTGGTCACTGAGAAGAATGTTGATCAGGCGCTGGTCGAGCGCGTACAAAATGGTGATAGCAGGGCTTTTGATTTACTGGTACAGAAGTATCAAAATCGAATCGCCAAACTTATTGCACGTTTTGTTCGTAATCCCGCCGATGTTCAGGACGTTGCTCAGGAAGCGTTTATCAAGGCCTATCGGGCGCTACCCAATTTCAGGGGCGAGAGTGCTTTTTACACCTGGCTTTACAGGATTGCGATCAATACGGCTAAAAACCATCTGGTCGCAGTGGGCAGAAAAAGTCCGTCGTATGCGGTCGACGTCCAGGAAGTAGAGAAGTATGACGCCAGTGAATGGCTCAAGGAATATGCAACGCCAGAACGGGAATTGCTGGCAGATGAAATCCAGGTGACAGTAAACAACGCGTTAGAGGTTTTGCCACCGGATTTGAGGGAGGCGATAACCCTCCGGGAGATAGAGGGTTTGAGCTATGAAGACATAGCGCAAGTCATGGATTGCCCAATAGGAACAGTGCGTTCACGGATCTTCAGGGCACGTGAAGCGATTGATGAAAAGTTGCAGACTATCGTAGATAGCAGCAGCCATAACGTTAACAACTAATTAGCGATATAACGCAGGTAAAAATGATGAGAGATGATAAAGACAAGATATCTGCCTGGCTGGACGATGGCATTGAATCGAATGAGGTCGATTCGCTGCAAGCCGAGCATACTGAGGGTTCGTACTCCACAGCAGCTCGATACAATATGATCGGTGATGCAATTCGCGGGCGTGTCGTCGATACTTCGATGATCGATATCAGCGCCAGCGTCCGGGAAGCCATTAGTCGCGAACCTCAATTAGCACCGGTGGTGACACCGATCCGACGTTCAAAATCAGTCACGAAAACGTCCTTTGGTCTGGGCTCATGGCTCAAACCCGCTGGCGGACTGGCCGTTGCAGCAACGGTCGCTATGATCATGGTGGTCACATTGACCGATCAGCAGAGTGAAACCGGCGAAGCTGTAGTCGCTGATATGGGACAGCAACCGCTACCAACAACGCCGGTCAGCAGCCCTGTTGGCGGCTTCGGCGAGCCAGAACTGGCGCTGCCAGCAGTTAACCTGAACAGCTATGTCAAGGAGCATTCGGAATACGCAGCGCAGGACACCATGCAAGGTATGATGCCTTACGCGCGTGCTGTTAGCTATGGGTCTGAAAAGGATCCGGTAGCTCAACGCTCTGCTGAAGACAACCCGGTAGTCAGCAACCCTGGCAAATGAAGACTGGTGCTGTCGCCTCACTAATATTTGGGTTAGTCAGCCAAACTGCTTTTGCAGGCGATATTTCTGAAATTGTTAGCGGCATGTCCACCGCTGACGAGCATTATAATTACGAAGGTACCTTCGTACTGCGTAAATCAGACAAAATGATAACCATGCACGTCGTTCACAGCGTCGACGATCGGGGTGTGTGGGAAAGCATGGAATCGCTGAACGGCGAAGCGCGTAAAATCGTGCGTTTCAACAATGAATTGATGTCCATCTATCCAGGGCGCAAGTTGGTTACCATCAGCCAGATGGGGGATAAGCCCGGTCTGCACCCGATACTTCCGGAAAACCTCGACAAGCTGGCTAATTATTACACCATTGTGCAACTCGGTGATGATCGTATCGCCGGTCGGCAAACCGCTGTCTTGAATCTTCAACCACGTGATGAGTATCGCTATGGCTACCGCTATTGGCTGGACGATGATACCGGTGTATTGCTCAAGTGCGACCTGCTCGATGAGAACGATGAGATCGTCGAACAGATGATGTATACCTCATTTCGAAATCACACTGAAGTACCGCGATCGGCATTCAATGTACCTGAGCTCGAGGGCTATACCAGGAAAGAGCTCAAGAAAGACAAGGGTAAACCAGCCAGCATAGGGTGGCGGGTGTCCAATTTACCGAATGGCTTCATGCTGACACAAAGTACCAGCCGCGACAGTGCAGAAGATCAATCCTTTCACCTGATGTATTCCGACGGCTTGGCGTCCGTTTCGGTCTTCATCGAGCCGAGTGACAACAGTCCGCACTATTTGGACGGCGCATCCACCATGGGCGCATTGAACGCCTATGGTAAACGAGTCAACAGTACTCAGGTGACTGTCATGGGTGAGGTACCGGAGGCCACAGTGGCTCTTATCGCAAATTCGATAGAGCGCGTGCAATGATCGAAGAGACGGCACGCGTGATCGCGGTTGAACAGGACCAGTTACTGTTGGAAGCGCAAACTCATGCTGCCTGTCATGCATGTGCAGCCAGGCCGGGTTGTGGGACATCGCTCTTGTCCAAGTGGGTAGGTCGCAGATTTACCCGCTTTCGGGTACACAATAGTGTCAACGCAAGCGTAGGCGATGACGTGGTCGTCGGTCTAGCCGAGGCCGCCATGCTAAAAGGGTCAGTGCTGGTCTACCTACTGCCGCTGCTGGCCATGATTATTTTCGCTGTGCTGGCAGACAGCCTGATTCCTGCTGAATCAGGCTATCGTGATCTTATCGTGCTGCTGGTCGCCGTCGTCGGCTTCGGGCTGATGCTGGTTTTGTCGAACCGATTGCTCGCCTCCAGAAGCAATCGATCCCGCCTGACCCCGGTTTTACTCAGAAAAAACATAGCCGGATCGTAATCTGTTAAAATCCGCCCATCCGTTATCCGGCTTATGCCGGTTTTTTTTCTGTCTGAAATATGCCCGTTCAGCTCACTTTGTTTATCCGTGAAGGCTGTCATCTTTGTGACGACATGGAGCAGGCATTGCGGGAATGTAAATCCGAGTTTGATTTTGAGATCCAACGTGTGCCAATAGACAACGACGCAGAACTGGAACAAGCCTACGCTACCATGGTGCCGGTGCTGATCTATGGGGACGTGGAAATCTGCCACTATTTCCTCGACCGGCAAGCGCTGAAGCGGGTATTGGCCTGATATGTCTCTGCAGAATACCCGCAATTTCTCCATCATTGCCCACATCGATCACGGCAAATCGACGCTCGCCGATCGCCTGATCCAGACCTGTGAAGGCCTGTCGGTGCGTGAGATGCAGGAACAGGTGCTTGATTCGATGGACCTGGAACGTGAACGCGGCATCACAATCAAGGCACAGAGTGTTACCCTGAACTACACAGCAAAGAATGGCGAAATCTATCAATTGAACTTTATCGACACACCCGGACACGTCGACTTCTCCTACGAAGTATCACGATCGTTATCCGCCTGCGAAGGTGCGCTGTTGGTTGTTGATGCATCGCAGGGTGTTGAAGCCCAGAGCGTGGCCAATTGCTACACCGCAATTGAACAGGGCTTGGAAGTGATTCCAGTGCTGAACAAAATTGATCTACCGGCGGCAGATCCGGAGCGCGTGATTCATGAAATTGAGGATGTGATTGGTCTGGAGGCCGCGCACGCATGCCGTGTCAGCGCCAAGACCGGCGAAGGAATTGCGGAACTGCTGGAGCAGTTGGTGAGGGAAGTACCGCCGCCCGAAGGTGATCTGGACGCACCTTTGCAGGCACTGATCATCGATTCCTGGTTTGATCCTTATGTGGGCGTGATTATCCTGGTACGCGTCAAACAGGGAAGCATCAGGCCACGGCAGAAAATGTTGATCATGTCGACCAATCGGCATTTTCTAGTGGATGATGTCGGTGTGTTTACGCCAAAACGCGAGAGCCGGCCGCGTTTGAATGCCGGTCAGGTCGGTTTCATTATTGCTGGCATCAAGGAAATCGATTCTGCGCGTGTCGGCGACACCATCACCTTGGCAGACCAGGCCGCTACGGAGCCTTTGGAAGGTTTCAAACAAATCCAACCGCGTGTATTTGCCGGTATGTTTCCGGTCGACTCCGATGATTATGATGATTTCCGCGATTCGCTGGAGAAATTGACGCTGAACGACGCTTCATTGAGCTATGAACCAGAGAACTCAGCGGCGCTCGGTTTTGGTTTTCGTATCGGTTTCCTTGGTATGCTGCACATGGAAATCGTACAGGAACGGCTGGAGCGCGAATACGACCTGGACCTGATAACCACAGCGCCGACGGTGGTGTATCAGGTGCTGACGACCAGCGGCGAGACCATGGAAATACACAATCCTAGCGATTTGCCCGAGGTGAACTACATCGAAGAAATCCGTGAGCCCATTATACGTACGAATATTCTGGTACCGCAGGATTATGTTGGCAATGTCATATCGCTGTGCATCGAAAAGCGTGGTGTACAGAAAAATATGCAGTATCTGGGCCGGCAAGTGTCGCTTGTGTACGAAATGCCTTTGAGCGAGGTCGTGCTCGACTTTTTTGATCGACTCAAGTCGGTCAGTCGCGGTTACGCCTCCTTTGACTATGACTTCGTTCGATTTCAGGCGGATGAATTGGTCAAGGTGGATTTACTAATAAACGGTGAAAGAGTCGATGCATTGTCTATAATTGCACATCGAGACGTTAGTCAACGACGCGGTCGAGAAGTCGCTGAAAAAATGAAGGAACTGATTCCTCGGCAGATGTTTGATGTGGCGATACAGGCGGCTATCGGACGTCATATCATTGCGCGTACCAACGTGAAGGCATTACGAAAGAATGTAACTGCGAAATGTTACGGTGGTGATGCAACACGCAAGCGTAAGCTGCTGGAGAAACAAAAGGCAGGGAAAAAACGAATGAAGCAATTCGGCAAAGTCGAAATTCCTCAGGAAGCATTCCTGGCCGTACTTAAAGTTGAAAGCAAGTGATAAAAAATGATGGTATTTGATTTTTCTTTTTATTTATTTCTAGGCACGGTGATCACGGGTTTCATCTGGGCATTGGATGTATGGGTGCTTGCGCCAAGGCGGAGCAAAGTCATTCAAACCCAGACGGAAATGCATCAGGGCGTCGAAATTAAACGAGGTAGTAAAGAACCGGTTATCGTCGAATACGCGAAATCGTTTTTTCCGGTGCTGTTGATTGTATTTATACTGAGAGGATTTATCGTTGAGCCTTTCCGTATCCCATCAGGTTCGATGCTGCCATCATTGTATATCGGTGACTTCATCCTGGTGAATAAATTTGCTTACGGTGTACGTCTGCCGGTGTGGAACTCGAAGATCATCGAAACCGGCAAGCCCGAACGCGGCGATGTGGTCGTGTTTAGGTACCCACGCGATCCATCATTGGACTATATTAAAAGAATTGTAGGTTTACCGGGCGATCATATTGCTTATTACAACAAGGTGCTCTATGTAAATGGTAAGCCGATTAACAGAGACTTTGTAGGTCAGTACGACGGGCCGGGGCAATCCCATGCCAATCAATACATCGAAGATCTGAAGGACGTCAAGCACGCTATCTTGCTTCAGCCTGGAAGGCCCAGCAGTCTGGAAGGCGAGTACATCGTGCCGGAGGATATGTATTTCGTCATGGGCGACAATCGTGACAACAGTAACGATAGCCGTGTGTGGGGTCCCGTATCGGAAAGACATCTTGTCGGTGAAGCATTCATGATATGGATGCACTGGAATGGAGGAGTAGAGTGGAGCCGTATCGGTAACATGATCGATGAATAAGGGTGGTTTTATGAAAAAACAGAAAGGATTAACATTAATCAGCTGGCTCGTGATTATAGCGATTGTGCTATTCAATGGCATCATTGCATTGAACATCGTGCCAGTTTATATCAGTGACCACAGTGTAAAAACACTGATGAAGAACCTTGAAATGGATTCAACTGTCAGGGGCGGGACCGCTAAGGCTTTGAAACAGGCGATCACAAAGCGCCTGCGTATTAACAACGTATACAGTGTTTCAAAGGAGCATATATCGGTCAAGAAAGGTAAGGACGGTTATCTAGTTAAGATCAAGTATGAACCTCGCGGCAAGCTGATTGGTAACCTGGATTACATCGTTACTTTTAAACATGAAGCCAGGATCCCTGCTTAAACGGATGAATTAATCATGGCGCAAGACAATGCGCTGCTTCCGCTATGCCATCGGCTTGAATACACATTCAAGAACGAGTCCCTGCTCGAGCAGGCCTTGACTCATAGAAGTGCTGCCGCAATCAACAATGAACGTCTCGAGTTTCTTGGCGATGGTATCCTGAATTTTGTCATCGCAGCCAGACTGTTCGAACAATACCCCGACTTGCAAGAAGGCGATCTGAGTCGCCTCAGGGCAAACCTGGTAAACAAGGATGCGCTCGCTGATATTGCCAGAATGTTGCAGCTAGGTGAGCATGTCAACCTGGGTTCAGGCGAGCTGAAGAGTGGCGGTCGTCGGCGTGACTCGATTCTAGCAGACGCAGTGGAAGGTATCTTCGGTGCTGTATTTTTGGATAGTGGCTTTGATACCTGCCGCCGCCTGATTCTCCACCTCTACACGCACAAGCTGCAGAATATTGCGGATGTGAACACACTGAAAGATGCCAAAACGCGGCTGCAGGAGCTGTTACAGTCCAGACAGCACTCGCTTCCTGTCTACCGCGTCATTGAAGTTAGTGGCAAGGCGCATAAACAGATGTTCACCGTTGAATGTGCTGTTGCGGAACTGGATTGTGTCACCGTAGCCAGGGGAGAAAGCCGACGCAAAGCGGAGCAGGCAGCGGCTGAGTTGGCGATCGAAAAACTCAACGATAAAATCGCATCCTAAAAGACGAATTCACACCAAAGACAAGGGTTTAACCCGAATAGCACTTACTTAACCCGCATTTCTCACCAGTCGGCGTAGAACACGGATAAGGTATTGGTACAAACGCGAATTTTTTGTTCGATTTGCCGCGAGCTGTTACAGTAGAACCTATGAACGATAGTGCGTTTCAGTGCGGCTTCATCGCCATCATTGGCAGACCCAATGTGGGTAAATCAACGCTGCTCAACCATATACTGGGGCAGAAAATCAGTATCACTTCGCGTAAACCGCAGACGACGCGCCATCAGATACTCGGCGTCAAAACGACTGATACTGCGCAAGTGATCTATGTGGACACGCCGGGTATTCATAACAGACGCAGCACGGCTATTAACCGCTACATGAATCGCGCGGCAAACTCCATACTCGATGATGTGGACCTGGTGTTGTTCGTGGTTCAGGCCATGCGATGGACCGAAGAAGATGAAATTGTCATGAGCCGATTGCAGCATGTCAAAGCGCCAATATTATTGGTGGTGAACAAGATCGACAAGCTCGTTGATAAAAACGAGCTGTTGCCTTTTATCGACAGACTGACGGCAATGCGCCATTTCGATTCAGTGATTCCACTAAGTGCCTTGCACGCGCAAAATATCGATCAGCTGGAAGCTGAGGTATATGAGCGCCTGCCGCACAATGAGCCATTCTTCCCGGTTGATCAGATCACTGACAGGACAGTTCGTTTCCTTTCGGCAGAAATCATCCGCGAGAAACTTGTTCGCGAGTTGGGGCAGGAACTGCCGTACGCGACCACCGTGAAGATCGAGCGCTTTGAGGAAGAGAATACACTAACCCGGATTTTCGCTACCATCTACGTCGAAACCAAAGGGCAGAAGGCCATCATTATCGGCCGAAAAGGCGCGAGATTGAAAAGCATAGGCAGTAAAGCGCGTGTCGACATCGAAAAAATGCTGGAGGGGAAAGTTTATCTGCAGCTGTGGGTGAAAATACGCGAGGGCTGGTCAAACGATGAGCGCGCTCTCGCCAGTTTGGGCTACAGCGCCGAATAGTAGACATGTAACATCTTATATTCTCGCCAAGGCGCTAAGAGCGCGAAGCACAATTTTTCAAATTAACCGCAGAGACGCTGAGCCGCAGAGGGCTTATGTGGTGTAGCGGCTTCAGCCGCGAACCGCTGAATTTGTAGTTGTGGGTTAAAATATAGCCGAATCACATAAGTATTTTAATGCAAGTCAGCACTGAACCGGCCTACATCCTGCACAAACGTCCCTACCGGGAGACCAGTCAGATACTGGAGGTATTCTGCCGTAACCACGGCCGACTACCTCTGATGTCCAAAGGCAGTCGTGGTCCGCGTTCCAGGAGCGGCGGTCTATTGCAGCCATTCAGACCATTATTGCTTAGTTGGTACGGGCGGGGAGAGATGCCGAGCTTGAGAACGGTTGACATTGCCGATGTGCGACCGCCGGAGTTAAGCGGTAAGGCTATGTTGTCTGCGATGTACCTGAATGAACTGTTGATGATATTGCTGCATCGCTGCGATGTGCATGAAGTACTCTTCGCAGAGTACCATGAAACCCTCTACGCACTGACGCGGGCGCCGGTGTTGGAGGTCGTGTTGCGTCATTTCGAGAAAAAACTGCTGGAACAACTGGGATTTGGCCTCAATCTGGCCTGCGATGCCGACTCCGGGGAAGCGCTCAGACCGGATCGTTATTATGCGTACCATTTTGAACACGGTCCGGTTCAATGCCGGCCGGATCAGCAAGGACCGAATCCAGTGCTGTCTGGCCATAGCTTACTGGCTTTTGACGCCGGCCAGCTGGAATCCGCCGATAACATCGCTGAAGTCAAAAAACTGATGCGTTATGTGATCAATAGTCATCTCGGCCCGAGAAAGCTGAAAAGCCGCGAGCTGTTCAGAGCACCGGCCAAAAAGGCCTGATGTTGCGGGGCTGCAGTCGGGCTAGCTGGCCCGTTTTTACGCCAAACGTCGATGGCTGAACAAATCTTCAGCCATGTGCTTGAACTCTGGCATAATCTGCCTATGCTTTTAATGTGGTTCGCTTGTTTCCATCGTTTTAGTCAAATAGTTAAATTAGGTATTTAAATGTCAAGTGCATTAGATGAAAGTAACGTCTTCCAGTCGTTGCAGTTGGTACTTCAGGAGGCTTTCGGTGTCGTCATCGGTGAAGGCCGTAACCGGTCCGTTCTTGCTAAACTCAAATCCGTGATGTCGGAATTCGGTCTCGCTAGCTTGGAAGACCTGGTCGCTGAGCTAAAAAAAAATAATACCAGTCATATAAAAAACAGGGTGCTACAGTCGATTACCGCCCATGAATCCGCGTGGTTCGAGCCCAGGGAGCTTTTTCGTTTAGTCGACGGTTACCTGCTGGCGGATATGCTGGAATCAAGTCGCCGTAACTATCGTATTTGGGTCGTCGGCTGTGGTAATGGGCCACTGCCGTATTCACTCGCAATGGCCATTGAGCAGGCTCGTCAAGAGATAAATTCTGCCACGAAAGTGAGCATCGAAGCGACAGACGTGCCGGCTACGATGGTGACCTCGGCTGCAATAGGACGTTATCAGCTCGATGCGTTGCAAGGTTTAGCTGATGGTTATAAGAACAAGTACATGAGTCAGAAATCGGGCCTGTGGGAGGTGAATGACTACATCAAGTCGATAGTTAGCTTCTCCACTTGTCATTTGCTTGACGATTTCGAACAGATGGGTCATTTTGACCTGATTATTTGTCTCGATGTGCTCATTTATTTTTCGATGCCGGTGAAGACAAGATTGTTGGATTCGTTTGCCAAATTGCTGGATCCCTCCGGAATACTGGTCGCTGGCCTGACTGAGCCCGCGTTGCCATTAAACGAGAATTTCGACATGGTTCGTCACGATGCCGGTATTTTCTATCGGCAGAGAGCGGGCTAGGTCCGCATAGTCGTCATCCCGGTATGTTGGTAGCCGGGATCCAGTGACTTAAGATTGCAGGGTGCACCGCGAATCTTCAGTTCGGTGGACTGCTCCGGTGCGCACGGCGCACCCTACAATCCACCCGTGATCCTGGTGAAAACTGTGCACCAGCCGGGTTGCCTCGCGTCAGAGTACGCGGGGTAATATCTTGTAAATATCCGGATCTGGGTCGACCGGATTAACCGGTCGGATATCACGGCGCAAGATATCGTAGTAACTGCGGATATTTTCGACGTACCTAACCGGTTCCCATCCTCGAGCATAGCCGTATTTAGTATCTTTGTACCATTTCCGTTGTGCAAGCAGAGGTAACGAAGTCTTAACATCGATCCATTTGTTCGGATCGAGCCCCCGTTTTTTGGTGATAATGCGCGCGTCCACGACGTGGTAGAAGCCGATGTTATACGATGCCAGGGCCATCCAGGTCCTGTCCGGCTCGCGGATGTTCTTGGGTATTCTCTTATGTAGTTGAGTTAAATAGCGAGCGCCGCCCTCGATGCTGCTCTCTGGATCGAGACGGTTTTTGATGCCGAGGTCCTTTGACGTCTTGCGTGTCAGCATCATCAGGCCACGCACACCGGTGGGCGATTTGGCATTTGCCCTCAGCAGGGATTCCTGATAGCTCATGGCAACCAGCAGGCGCCAGTCGAGGCCATACTCTTGGGCGTATTTCTTGAACATGGCCTCATAAGCAGGTAAACGCTGGGTGATATGGCGCCTGAATACGATGGTCCCGACGTAATTCAGCGTATCAACATGGCCATAGGCGCGTTCTATCATGCGCGTCAGTTCGCCATTCTCTTTAATCTTTTCGAAGAATTTGACAGCCTCGTCGTAGAGGCTGTTGTCCTCGTTTTTCGTAAACATCCATGCTAACGGTTGGGGTTCGCTGATATCGAATGCAACCCGTAGTCTCAGAAAGAACGGTTTGTTCAGGGCGACTTCATTAGAGTCCGCTATGGTGTAGTCGATAATTTCATCGGCGACCAGTTGCATCAGGTCTTCTGATTCCAGATCAGACACCGAGCGCCAGTTAAGGTCTTTGATGACATTTTTCAGATACTTGAGACGCTCTTCATGGCTGGAGCCGGCCACGACTTCGAGCAGGCCATCACCCAGATTCGACAGGTCCTTCGGTTTAGGATGGTCCGCATGATAGACAAGCTGCTCGGTAATTTCCTGGTACGCAGGAGCGAAACGAAAGCGTTTTTTACGTTCGTCTGTGACCGTTAGACCGGCGGCAGCAAAATGGGCGTTACCGTCTTCAACACCGTCCAGGATGTCGCCGAGGGTTTCCGGGATGATCATGGTTAGCTTCACGCCAAGTTCATTAGCAAACATTTTCGCCAAATCGTATTCAAGGCCGGTAGGGGCATCGGGGCCCTCGTAATACGTTGCCGGGCTGTTGCGCGTATACACGACAAGCTCACCATCCTGCTGAATGCGTTCCAGAACTGAAGGTGTCATCAGTTTTGGTAGTCCATTGAACAGGAAGATGATAATGCCGAATACTAATGCGAGAGAAATAAACAGCGGCTTGCAAAATGTTCTTCTAATTTGAATAGCGATATCCCGAGCAACAATTTATTTGGAAATCAAATAGATTATAATGCAAAGCTTTC
>JABDQW010000246.1 GCA_013042055.1 Gammaproteobacteria bacterium
GCCAGTAGCCAACCTGCAACCGCATTCGGCTCCATCCCGTCTGCAAGGCTCTGTCGGGCACAGGAACCGCGCCCCACCTGGCGGCGCTAACCTATCTGGCGCAAGCTCTTAAAAACTCCGAATTCGCCAGTCACGATCAACTACGCAGCAACCACGTAGTTCAGAATCTTGGGGTAGATCAGAATCACAATGCCTGCGACAAGGGCCGCAACGGGCTCTAAAGGGAGGTAGCCCATGATTTTCTCCTCAGTATCCTCAAAACGTGACCGCGATCCTGAACTCGGATCTTCGGACACAATATCTTACCCACAACATTGCAGTATCACAGGTTCGAGGCGGCACGTTTTGAGCCAGATCAATATATCTATAGTCTGAGCAAGGAGGCGGGGGAGGGCGATCGTTCTCATACCGTGACCGTACGGCAACTCTTGCAGAAAAGTCAACGGAATTAGTACGTACGATGTTTTTGGTAGCCACGAACGCGAATCCCGCGCCTACTCACGTGATCCTGGTGAGAAATGCGGGCTAGTTGTGCCGTCTGATTCCAAGAAAGGGAATGAGTAGTAGGTTGGACAGTATGTGCCCGCCCCATTTTCTTACGTAATAGAAAAATACGGCGAGTCTGGTGAGGCGCATGCATTTGAGCTTGTTTTGCAGCAAGTACGACCGGTTGATCAGTATTAAATCATGTTGCAAGTCGTATTTGCCTCTGCCGAGTTCAACAAAGCCCAGTTGATCTGCCAGCTTAAGTACATCTTTTTTTAGTTTCTGGCCTTGCCAGATCTCCTCGGTTTCGACCTCGACCTGAATGAAGAGGATTCTGCTGGCAATATCATGTATACCTTCCAGGACTTCATAGCCGGCACCTTCGACATCGATCCAGAGGGCGGCGTGTTTGGTGTTTATTTTCGGTTCAATATTATCCAGGAATTGATCGAGCCTAACGGCGTCGACATTGACAGCTTCTGTCTGACCCACAGTCGTATGCCGCTGCCGGATAGAGCTGGTGCCGGCCATCCATTTCTGTTCTTTGTCATCGTTGTATTTCTGCACATGAAAAACGAGCGTACCGTTGTTGTTTGACACGGCTTTGTGATAGACCTCGATATCTTCCCTTTTTGGGATATTTTTCTCTATGATTTTCCTGTAATTGTCAGGGTTGGCCTCAAATGCGATGATCCGAGGGTTCTTGCTGATATGGCGCAGTAGTACCGAGTGAGAGGCGTCCAGCGTGCCAATGTCGCATATGATCTCGGGGTTGAGATACTTGACCAGCAACTGAAAAAAAATCTCGGTATTAACAACTCTCGATACTGGCATCTCTGGTTCGGTGGCTATGGTCTGAGCAGATTATATAGTAATGGGAATGAATGTGTCATTGGTAGATGGCCGCCGCTGAAGCGGGCTAGGTTTCAATCTGAAAAGGTGGTTGATTGATGTACGATTCGTCTTTGATCAAGTCGATCGTGGCATTCACCGTGTCATTGACGCTAAATCCTCTAACGCTGGTGCCTGGTTTCTCTGGCTTAATAATGATGTATCTACTGCTGCGGGGCGCCCAGTATGTTAGGTGGTTCTGGTCGTTCTGGAAGATTGCAACGGTTGGAATGTCAAATGCGGATGCGATGTGCACAAAACTGGTGTTTGGTGAGATCATTACATTCATGAAACTAGTCAGGGCAGCAGCTTCAAATATACTCGTTGTGCCATTCTCAAGAATGACATTATCAAATCTGGCTTGTTTAATCAGCGCTGCCATATGCTCGCGTCTGGATACCGAAGAAAATAGCAGGATCCGTATTTTGCTATCGAATGCTTTGATGCCGTTACAGATGTCAATGATCTCTGCATCCAGTATTGAGCGATCTCTATCACTCGCATCGGCATTCAGGCCGATCAGCTTCTTTCCTTGATATGGTTTCAAGAATGACTCGGCAAATTGATAAGCTTCATCGCCAATCGGGAAATTGATGGAACTGTCGTAGTCATCTATTCCCAGAAGTTGCAAAAATTCCAGTAGTCTGTCAGTGGTGTGAATTTGTTTCCAGTCGGTAAGCTTGTAGTAGAAGTCCAGATCGGCATTGTTCAGCCCATATCGGCTTTCGTAACCGACATTGGCAATAAGCCATCGAGCTTTGATAAATGCTAGCGCTATAACTTTACCAAACCTAATATCGATAGTATCGATTATAAGGTCATAGCGGTTGGTACGCATTTCGAAGATTTCGGCTACAGTCTTTAGCGAATCTCTATCTTTATACTTGGTGTAAACGTGCCTGACCTGGGGCGCATGCTGGAACATGAAGTTATTGTACGTGCTGGCATATATATCTATTTTTGCGTCCGGAAGGAATCGATTCAGCTCGCGAATCAAAGGAAACATGCAGATGGTATCGCCAATCTTTGCCGGCCTGACAATCAATATGTTTTTGAAAGTCTCGGGCCGGAAGTCGTCCGTATAGGTCTTTCTCGACAGAAATTTGAGAATTGCCGCCTTCAGGCTCATCGCGATGTCGTTCCTCTGCATGGTTTGCTGCAGTCGAACGCGACTACTTGCAGATCAAGAGATGTGGGTCTCGAGACTAATGAATAAGTCCGAGGACCCATCGACTTGGTCATGTTAGCCTGTTTCACGCGAGGTATCCGTCGTAGGTAATGCTTGTGAGCAGGAACACGAGTTTGGCATACGCAATTACAGTGCTCATGATTGTGGATTTATCGTTGAATCTTTTGTTTTACTCATAACTTTGTTGCACATGGCATACACTTCCTCGACTGCAGGTGGGCCATCCACTTCAGGCAAAGCAATTTCGTGAATATCGTATCTCGGCCAGTAGCGGTAGGGGTCGACAAAAAAGATACCGACGGTAGGTGTTCCCGACACAATTGCGACGTGCCTGATACCGGTGTCATTGGACACCAAGAGGTCGGCTCCTTTTAACAATTTGGTGGTCTTCTCAACTGTATCTGCGGTGATCGCAGCAACGTTATTTACATTGCTCAATGGTCTTAGTATGGCGCGAACTTTGTCTTTCTCCCAATCTGTCATACCCTCCAGTACGAGGTGATCATGTTCGGGATAGTTTGACAACATCCGTTGGATCAGTGCGCTAAAGTGATCGACGGGCCAGCATTTATACCGAGTTGACGCACCGCTGAAATATACGATATACGGTCTGTCGCGCTTCAGTGCGGTTCCTGGCATGGAATAAACATGGGGGTAAGCTGTTTTGATGCCGAAAATGTGCAGCTGGTTTAGCATGTCATTGACTTCGAAATTGAGGTCACTGCGGCAGGTAGCGACATCATAGATCAGTCGCGCCTGTATGCTGCGATATGGAAAACCGATCTTGAGTTTAGCTTTATTCAGCAGGCAGGCCTTCATCGAACGATTGGTGATGGCAAGATCAAAAATAAGATCCTGTGTGCCCAGTTCCTTTATACGCTTGATCTTGCTCCTCAGTGATGCACGTTCACCGCTGCTGTGTATCACGTGTATTCTGTCGACCAGATCTTCAGGGCATCCACGCATATAATTGCTAACGACACTAAGGGTTATTTTGGCATTGGGAAAAGCTTTCCTTGCCTCTACCAGAAAAGCTCTCGTCAATACCATATCGCCCAGAGCAGCGTGTCTGATAACTGCGATTTTTTTTATATGATCAGCTGAAAGGGATTGGATAATCTCACGAGCTCTTTTCGATGTCCATACGCCTTTAGTGAACCAGAACTTCATCTTTTATAGACTCAACTATGGTGTTTGGGGCGTTGTTTCAAGACACTGTACGTCGATGATAGGGGTTTGGTGGTCATTGCTGAGACGCCCATACGTTTCATTTCTTGTCGTTGCTGCACGCGGTTTTTATCGTCGAGGGCCAGTGTATAGACTGCGAAATTGCTTGTAAAGCGACGATGGTGTTCAACGGTCATGGAGTTTTCTCATGAAGCCGGCAATATCCTCGGCGCAGCTGTCGATATCTATATCAAGTTCAGTGGATGTTTTGTCATAGTGTTTCGGAGAAAACGATATTCTTCTGTTAGCTTCATTGAGTGTCTGCCAACGAAGAGATGTTGCTGATCTTCTGGCAGAGTAGAAAGCTGAGGTGGGCACATTGAGGGCGCCGGCAATGTGCAACGGTCCAGTGGAACCGCTGATGAAAAGATCGCAAATAGTGATGAAGCGTGCGAACGGCACCAGTCCTTCGAGTGAGTGATAGATGCTACAATCGTGAGTATGTAGAAGCGCAGCCAGGTCAGTAGCGGTCTCAAGTTCATCCGGACCTGCGGTTATTATAAAGTGAGCTTTTATCTTTCCTGCCAGCTTATCTGCAAGCATGGCAAACTGGCTGAGCGTCAGATTAACGGCTGATCCACCGCTTCCGGGATGAATGGCTATCAACCTGGAGCCATTAGCTATGCCATGATCATCGATATATTGCTCTTTGATCGCTTTTGTTTCAGCGGGGCTGAATTCAAGATATGGCAGTGCTTGCGGTTCAATTGGCGTATCGCCGTTCAGCTTTATGTAGAATCTTACGAGATCAAGATTGTATGCATATTCCGGCTTGAGTGACAGCGAGCGCTTTTGTCTGAGCTTGCGAGTCAGAAATATCTGTGCAATCTTGGTGGCGGGCCCTACTTTCACTGGGACCCTCGCCAGCCAGAGAGCCAGCGCAGTCCGTAGTTCGGAGAACAACGAAATGGATGCATCATATTGACCGGCTCTGATCTGATCGGCCAATCGGAAGGCGTGCTTGTTGTCATCGACCAGAATATTGTCGATCCAGGGACACCGTTCTGCTATCGGTTGGGTATAAGACGGTACAAGTGCTGTGATGGTTGACTGGGGGTATTGGCGCTTGAGTAGAGAAAATGCAGGCCACGCAAGCATGAAGTCGCCCAGCTTATCATTTCTGATTACAAGGATCCGTGCCATCAGTGGCTATTTGCTGTGCTCAATGAGCCAAGGCAGCATCATAGACAATGTCAACATCGATCCTTGAAATACCCCTAAGCGGATTATTTGAGCGGAGGTACATGAAAATGCTGCTTTTGTGCTGTCATGGTTTAATATGATTTCGAGTTGGATTGTTTATTTCTTGATGATTTCAATTCTATTTTGGGCCTTTGTCCATTTGCCTTCCGTTTTGTCGATATATTGAAAATATTCGTTTGTAAAGTTACCTTGATTGCAAACATAACGGTAGGGTTTAGTATTTACCTCTTCTGCATCAAGTACTGCGTTGAAGACGCCTGGACCAGTCAAGTCATACACATTATTCAGTTTGTTCTCGTTAATATTTTTCATGACTAAGTTGATGATCTTCTCTAGATGTACACTGTTATGTTTGCTAGCTATAAAGTAGTTATTAATGTTTCCTCTCCTGCTTGATATATAGAGTTCATCATGATCTGGATTAATAATAGAGCTCAACGGCCAGATTAAGTGTGCATCAATATCCAGGTATATACCCCCGTATTTTTGCAGAATCAGTACACGCCAGAAGTCTGCTTGTGCCGCGCCTATCTGTAGTTTTGAATAGTTCTCAAATATATCCTGCGGGTACTCGGCCCGGACAAACGCTTCTCGCTCTGCTGTTGTCATGAATCGGTATTCATGATCCGTAGCCATTAATCGGTTGAAAAGGTAATTCATGTAAACCGCGAGTGTTACGCGGTCAGTATAATTTGTTTGCCAGATGATTTTTGGTATCACTCGACTAGATTTTGTTCTAATAAAAGGACTCGAGCGAGATGGGATGACGAATCTTTTACGTGGAAAGAAAAAATGAAAAATGTAGCACCCACCCTTAAGAATATTGGCAACTATCTTTATAAGACGGCTTGTCAAATATGTTATGATATTTTTCATGGATGTGGGGATATGACAAAATCTAAGTTTTCTATTAATTGCATCATAACTAGAGTTTATCATGAATGTAACTGTTGAAATTTCTATCGGGGAATTCTTTGACAAGCTTACTATTCTGGAGATCAAGAAGGAAAGAATTCAACAGGCGGACAAACTGGCGAACATAAATAAAGAGCTGGACGCATTGAACGCCTTGTTGGATACCTTGCCGTTCTCCCGGGCCGATGTCCGGGACGAGGTCGCCGAGCTGAAGGTCATTAATGAAAAGCTCTGGGTCATCGAAGACGACATCCGAGACAAAGAAGCGGCCAAAGCATTCGATCAGGACTTCATTGATCTGGCACGCTCGGTGTATTTCACCAATGACAGGCGGTCCGATGTCAAGCGAGCGGTCAATTTGAAGCTGGGCTCTGACTTCATCGAAGAGAAATCCTATGAAGAATATTCATAGCGACTCTCGCGAGGACGCAAAGTACGCAAAGAATGCTGGTTGACACCATCGGTTGATAGGCAGACACATAAAAGAATTCTTGGCGTTTTTACGAGAATTTCACCGTCATATATCGACCTCTCCTTTCGTTTTCAATTTATCCCTTCCCTTTGTCTCTGCGCTGAAACGACACGGGATTGCGACTAGCGTTTTTATGGATCTACTTATGCGTTCGTCATGAGCCTGATGCACATTGCCTCGACTTCGTCGACATCAGGTGGACAGTCGATTTTAGGAAAGGCAACTTCATGAATGCTGTATCTAGGCCAATAACGGTACGGGTCACCGGCAAAAATACCGACTGTTGGTGTGTGCGACACGATGGCCACATGTCTGATACCGGTGTCATTCGAAACAACGAGGTCGGCTCCCTTTACCAGTGAAGTCGTCTCGTCAATGCTGTTGGCCTCGATAGTGCCGGCATTCGGGAAATCAGCTAAAGCTTCGATAATTTCACGGACGTATGTTTTCTCCCACTCCTGTATGCCTTCCAGCAGTAAATGATCATGGTTTGGATATGTCGCTGACATACGCTGTATCAGCGCGCTAAAATGTTGCGCTGGCCAGCACTTCATGGTGGTCGATGCACCCGAGAAATAGATGATATATGGCCGGTTTCGTTTCAACGCGGTGCCGGGCATGTTGTATTCATGGGGATAGGCAGTTTTCACCCCGAAGACATGAAGCTGGTTCAGCATATCGTCGACTTCGAAATTGAGATCACTACGACAAGTAGCAACATCATAGATCATCCTGGACTGCAGGGTGCGGTACGGGAATCCTATCTTCAATGTCGCCTTGTTCAGCAAGCAGGTTTTTATCGATCGATTGGTTGTGGCGAGGTCAAAAATAATGTCCTGGGTTCCCAGTTCTTTGAAGTGTTTTATCTTTTCCAGAAAGGAAACACCCTCCCAATTGGCATCGATGATATGAACTCGATCGATCAGATCTTCAGGGCAGCCACGGGTGTAATTACTCACGATGCTGAGTGTGATTTCGGCATTGGGAAAAGCCTTTTTCGCCTCTACTAGAAAGGCCCGCGTGAGCACCATGTCGCCCAGGGCCGCGTGTCTGATAACGGCGATCTTTTTTATTTGATCGCGCGACAGCGTTCCGATGACTTTTTTAGCTCTTGTTGACGTCCAAACGCCTTTTGTGAACCAGAACTTCATGGTGTTGAGTCAGCCTATGATTATTACTGGCTCGCTTCGATAAGATACTGCTCCAGAGCGGAGAAATGATCATCATTTTTGAAACGGGCGTCTGCTTCCATTTTGCCATTTCCTGCCAATCTTTTTCTGAAGTCGGGTTCAGTGTATAGATGGCGTATCTGCTTGTAAAGGCTGGCAGCATCGCCGGATTCAAACAGGAGTCCCGTGTGCTCGTGAGTGATGATTTCCGGAACACCACCTTTGTTGCTGCCAACGACAGCCACACCGCTGCGCATTGCTTCCGGCAGCACCAGGCCGAAAGTTTCTTCGAATGATGTCAGTGTGATGCAGTCGCAAAGCTGCATCAGCTGTTGGGGTTCGGATACAAAGTCCGTAAATACAATGTTGTCGTCCAGTCCTTTGGAATGAGCCAGATCTTTCAGGTTATTACGGTAGCCCTGCTTCATTTCGTGACCGATTATCATTGCCTTTAGTTCAAGCCCCTCTTGCGCTGCCAGCGCCATAGCTTCGATCAGAAGATGCTGGCCTTTGCCCCGTTCGAGCCTGCCCAGCAGGCCGACGATAAAATCCTGCTCAGCGAAACCGAGTTTGTCACGCTGTTGTCGGATGTCCTCGCGTGACAAGAATGCGCCAGGCGCCTTGACCCCATAGTACAAGGTGCTTATTTGCTGATCTTGCACCGGTATGTACTGCTTGGCTTCCTGTTCGAGCTGCCGAGTGATGGTCAGCATCAGGTCCATCTGAGCGTACAGGAAGCGGTGATAGAGGTCGTTCTTATGGCGTGTGATCTTCATTTGCCGGGTATACACCAGAGCAGGCTTGGTGCGCGAGAACCTTTTAGCCAGTGCGGCGAGCGCGAGGTCGTTGCCCCAGTGCATGTGTATGACGTCGATCTGTTCGTCATCGATAATACTGGCCAATGAGCGAGCGTTCAGCAATGGCAGAAGCTTGGATGAGGGTTTCAGTTTGTGTATGCGTATCTGGGTGTGTTCGCTGAAGTGTGCGGTCAATTTACCCGCTGTGTTCAATACGCCGGTTACACGATGCTGCTGCTCCAGTGCCTGTGCGCACCGAAACACATACAGCTCGAGGCCGCCGAGGCCAGATGACAGGCACAGCTCGAGAACATTCATCCCCGCGCTTGCCCGCTGTTGCGGTTGTTTCGTTTTATCCAGGCCTTGCTGTACTTGATAAAGACGTGCATGCTCGAGAGCACAGACACCGTCAATCCGGCAAAGCCGTCCATGAATCCCCGCTTGAGCAGGTACAGTTTGATGAAGATCCAGCTCGCGTGTGTCAGCGGGCTGAAAATATTGAAGCTTTTGTTTTTGCGGATGAGTTCATCTGCTCCGATTTCAGTGAATTTGTCGATGGTCTGCAGATGATCGGAAATGGTATCGAACGAGTAGTGATGAATATCACCTTCGAGGCGAACGATGGTCTTGCCCTCGGTGATGATGTGATCATGTGGATTGGTGCCACCCCAGCGCGAGCTTTTTCTGTTGAATAGCCGTGTTTTGATATCCGGGTACCAGCAGTGGTTCAACCAGCGATAGACGTAGAAGGTCTTGCGCGACATGCAATAGGCATCCGCCTTGTCCAGGCCATCTTTGATCGCCAGAATCGATTGTTGCAGCTTGTCGGAGAGGCGCTCGTCGCAATCGAGGCTGATGATCCAGTCGTGGGCAGCGTGGTCGAGCGCGAGATTCTTCTGTTCGATATGGCCGAGAAATTTCTGGGGGATGATCTTATCTGTGTATTTTTGGGCGATCTTAACCGTTCTGTCTGTGCTCAACGAGTCGACCACGACGATTTCGTCGGCCACGGGCAGCAGGCTTTGCAGGCAGTCCTCAATTTTGTTTTCTTCATTAAAAGAAATGATGCAGGCACTGAGTTTTGGCATTGCCGTCGGGAGCGCAGTCGCTGTTTAGTTGACAACCGACTTGAAATAGTCGATGGTTTTGGCCAGGCCCTGGTCCAGTTTGATCATCGGCTCCCAACCCATTTTCTCCTTGGCCAGACTGATGTCGGGCTGTCGCTGGGTCGGGTCATCCGCGGGCAGTGGCATATAGATCAGCTCCGAGGGTGAGCCGGTCATCTGCAGGGTTTTTTCTGCCAGCTCACGGATGGTGAATTCGCCGGGATTACCCAAGTTGACCGGCCCGATAAAATCATCTTCGGTGTTCATCAGACGTACGAAGGCATCGATCATTTCGTCGACGTAGCAGAACGAGCGTGTCTGTTCGCCATCACCATAGATCGTGATCGGCTCGCCTTTAAGCGCCTGTACGACAAAGTTGGAGACCACGCGGCCGTCATTGGCGTGCATTTTGGGTCCGTAAGTATTGAAGATGCGGGCGATCTTGATTCTTAGGTTGTGCTGGCGGTAATAATCCAGGAACAGGGTCTCGGCACAACGCTTGCCTTCATCGTAACAGGAACGTATGCCGATCGGATTGACGCGGCCCCAGTAACTCTCGACCTGTGGATGCACTTCAGGGTCGCCATATACTTCGGACGTCGATGCCTGAAGTATTTTTGCGCCGGTGCGTTTGGCAAGGCCAAGCATGTTGATCGCTCCGTGTACACAGGTCTTGGTGGTTTGCACCGGGTCGTGCTGGTAATGGATCGGCGAAGCCGGGCAGGCCAGGTTGTAAATTTCATCGATCTCGATGTACAGCGGCAGGGTGACATCATGCCGTAACAACTCGAAACGGGGATTGTGCATGAGTTCGAGAATGTTCTGTTTGGTGCCGGTGAAGAAGTTGTCCATGCAGATCACTTCATGGCCTTCGTTCAGTAAGCGTTCACATAGATGTGAGCCAAGAAAGCCGCCGCCGCCTGTCACCAATATCTTTTTCTCTATCATTTCCTCACCTAGATACTTGATTTCATTTGTTACGATTGATGTCTTAGGGCCTGTTAACACAATGCGGATGCCCAACCCGCAGGGACGGGACCATTTTTCCGCAGGACTGCGTTGCACCCTCGCTTTTGGACCCCGGGTACACGGCGCTCAGTGCGCCTTGTCCTGCAAAAAAATGGCCGCCGTCGATGGGTATTCGCATAGTGTTAATAGGCCCTAGTTTGCCGGCTGGATATCGCTACTAATGATATCTGCAGGCGTGTTATTCTCGCGCATATACTGGATCGTGTCGCGCATCGCCGCGGTATATTCTGCCAGTGTTTGGGTCAGCTCCGGATGTTGTGCAGCCACGTTATCTCGCGGTGTATCGGAATCCAGTCGGTGCAGTCTGGCATCACTGCCATCAAAATGCATCATAAAATAGTACTCATCGGTCAACAGACCAATCACACGTCCACCACCATGTTCGATAGTGAAAGCATAACGATGATCGTCGAAGCGTTCATCCAGCAGATTTCGGCCTAGGGTGCTGTTGATATAGTCGGTCTGCGTTAATGCCGCGATGGTCGGCAGCACGTCTACCTGACTTGCGACCTTGGTGAACACCTGCGGCTGACTGATTATACCGTTTCCGTACATAACCAGGGGTACGCGCAGGCCTGATATTCGCAGCTGTTCTTCGGATACGGGCGTATGTTTGCCGGTTGGAGCATGAATGCCGTGGTCACCGAAAAAAACAAACAGCGCATTGTCGAAATAGGGCTCTTCGGCCGCCAGCTTGAGAAAATGGCCGATGCTGTGATCCATGAAGCGGAACGAGTTCAATTCCTCCAGCGAGTTGAAACCGTACTCGGTTACTTCCAACTCGAGATCTTCAGCGCGCAGGCTGACAAAACCGGCGTTGTCCTCCGGGATGGTGTAAGGGCGGTGATTACCCGAGGTCTGAATAATCGCAAAAAATGGCCCGTCGATATTCTTCAGTATGTCATGTGCCTCCCTGAACAGACTCAGATCGGAAATGCCCCACACATCGACGCGAGGTGAGCTGTAACTGCCTTCTTCATAGATTTCTAGTTCCGGTATATTGGCCGAGAGCAATCCCCTGATATTGGCCCAGCTGGCACTGCCACCGAGAAAGTACAGCTTTTTGTGCTGATCGAAGGCATTGATTAGGGTGTGCTGGTCGACAATCAGTGGATTGCGGCTGGAAGTTTTATTCAGTTCAGTATCCGGTATGCCGGTGATGAAGGTCCACACCGAGCGTGCGGTACCGGTCTGGGTAACATAGAATTTTGGGTAATAATGGCCTTGCTCAGCCAGGCGGTCGATATTGGGTGTCGGATTCAGTGGGTTGCCTGCCAGGCCGGCCTTATAGGAGGCGAAAGATTCCAGGATAACCACAACCACGTTCGGTGGCGTACGCTGCGATTCCGTAGCGAAATCAACGTGTCTGATGAAGTTCAGCGTGTCCAAATCGGGTTGGTCGATACCCAGGTACTGTGTCATCAGTGGGTAGGCGTCGCGCGCCGCTGGCACATCGAATGTCTCGTCCTTGTTCTTCAGCGTGTTGAAGAAGTACAGGATCGGATTGGTCGCCAACTGACCGGTAAAAGCATGCGTGCTGAAGAAGGCATCGCTCCAGCGCAACGGGTACCAGGAGATTTTTCCGTACAGGCCAAACAGGACGACGACGAAGGTGAGCAGCACGATCGTGGTCTTTTGGTACCAGCGTTGGTACTGGCCGGGGATCGGTTCGATATAGCGCGTGACGAACTTGAACAGGCGCAGGCTGATATAAACCAGTAGGATCAGTACCAGGCTGCCGGTGACGACCGGGTAGGTCTGCCATACCATGGTGGCGGAAATCTGCAGATTCTCCACAAATCTGAGTGCGGTCGCATTCAAGCGCTGTTCCAGGTAGGCATAATGACCGAAATCTGTGGCATAAATCGCCAATAGCGCCAGCACGACGCCGCCGCAATAGGCGTGCCACAATCGCTGGCCGGAATTGCTGTAGACTGGGTGTAATGGCTTGATCCAGCCCAGCAGCAGGATTGGCAGCGCCAGTACCAGTGAAACTTGTAAATCGTATTTCAGTCCGAGATAGAAGGCCCGCCACAGATCGCTGCTCGATATCGGATCCAGTGGGTTGTTGAACCTGAGCCAGAACACGATCCTGAGTAGCGATTGCACCAGGACAAACAACAACACCGCCTTGATGGTGTACAGTTGCAGTCTTGGAAGAATTTTTATCAGTGATTTCATTGAACTGGATCGAGCGGAATCGAGCAGATATGGGGCATCCTTTGAGCCTGCGTAGTGTATCATAATGCACTATAACGCAGCGTTGTGTGCTACAAGAGTATGATGAACTGGATTAAACGTTTATTAAAAACGATATTGTTTATCGTTATCGTCTATGCCACAGGCAGATTCGGCGTCGTTTATTTCGGCAGTCAGCTGATCGGTGAACGTGCACCTTATCTGCAGTCCCTGACTCAGGACAGCGTCACCGTCCGTTGGCAGACACGTCAGAACCGCATGGGCGTACTCAAGTACGGTCTGCATCCAGACCATCTTAACTATACCTTGTTGGAAGATGATGTCGGTAAAGTCCACTCGGTTACCGCCACCACCCTGCGTCCGGATACGCGTTATTACTACTCAGTCGGTGATATCAGCGGCTACAAGGATCCCAATCCAAAATACGACTGGTTCCGTACCATGCCCGAAGATGATACTGACAAGGCGACACGCATCTGGGTGATCGGCGATTCTGGCGAACCCGGTAGAATAGCCAATGATGTCCGCGATGCCATGCTGAGATGGATTGAACAAAACCCGCGAGAGAATGACGACTATATCAACCTGTGGGTTGGATTGGGCGATTTAGCTTACCGCTCAGGGACGAACGAACAGTTCCAGCGGGCATTATTCGAGACTTATCCGAATATTTTACGTAATCAAGCGCTGTGGCCGGTATATGGCAATCATGATGCCCGCCGCTGGACTTATTTCAAGCTGTTTACGCTGCCGGAGTACGGCGAGGCCGGTGGTGAGTCCTCTGGCACCGAAAACTACTACGCGGTCGAATACTCCAACGTACACCTGGTGGTACTCGATACAACAGATTCGAGCATGAATCCGGGCAGCGATATGATGGAATGGCTGAAACGTAATCTGGCCAAAAATACCAAACAATGGTCGATCGTGGCCTTCCATCATCCACCCTACACCAAGGGGTCACATAACTCAGATAGTATCGATGACAGTGGTGGCCGCATGCACAAAATCAGACAACATGTGTTGCCGGTACTGGAAGCGGCCGCGGTCGATCTGGTGCTGTCGGGCCATAGCCACATGTACGAAAGGAGTCATCTGATGGATTGTCACTATGGTGAGTCCGACGAGTTCAGCGAGAACAACATCGTTTCAAGAGGTATCTATGGCCAACACCGCGAATATAGAAAACCGGAGCGTAATATTTCGCATAGCGGCACAGTCTACGTTGTTGCTGGTACATCATCGCGAATCGACCATGGCCCACTGAATCATCCGGCCATGGTGGTATCGATGGCAGAGGCCGGTTCGCTGCTGATCGATGTCGACGGCAATCGACTGACCTCGCGTTTTATCAATGACAAGGGTGAGGTCCGTGATGAATTTTCCATCGAGAAACAAAACGGATATACCAGCAATATCACATCATGTGTATTGAAGCCCGGTGATATTCCTCAGCAGAGCAATAGTTCGGCAGAATGACCCACTGGTTTGCGCGGTATGCATCGCACAGGCGTAACGTACGCAATTCAGATTCATCATGCAACAGCCGGGTTACGGACAGCGACTCCTGATTTCTCAAAGGAAATTATTTTGCGCAGAATCTGAATCCCGCAAAACGCGATCTAGCATACGGTTGACGTCCTCGGGTTTAATCAACGACATGCACTCATCATTGTGGATGCGTTTACCCCACGGAGCTTGGTCCACACTGAGCTCACAATATTTTTTTAGCGCTTCCGGATAACGGTTGACGACATAATGTTTGAAGTTGTACGGCGCGGCACGTTGCGGATTCGTCGCGGCGTACAGACCGATCACCGGTGTGCCGAGGGCGCTGGCGATATGTGCGGGCCCAGTGTCGGGTGCAATCACGGCGTCGGCCAGCTGCAGCAGCGCGACCAGTTGTGGTAATGAGGTGCGGCCCACGAGGTCGAGTGGTTTATGGCGGCAGATAGCCAGGATGGCATGGGCCATATCGCGTTCCAAGCTAGCCGGGCCGCCGCTCAAAACGACAGTCATACCGTGGTGCTGCGCTGCATAGTCTGCCACCGCCGCATAGCCTTCCGCATTCCAGTTGCGCCAGTTGCGTGATTTGGCGACCGCACAGGGATTGATTACCAGTAGTCGGTCACCGTTGACAAGGTGTTGAACACTGTCGAGTGCGTGTTCAGCAACCGGCAAGTCCCAACGCATCACCGCGTCAAGGCCCAGGCGCTTCGGGAACTCGATAAAGCTATCTACGACATGCTGTCGCGTTGACGCGGCGACGATGCGTTCATTGGTAAATAGCCATTGCAGGTCCTTGGCGCGGGCCCGGTCAAAACCGAGTTTGATTCCGGCCCTGATAAATAAGCTGGTCAAGGAAGCGCGTAACGACACCTGCATATGCAGCAGCACGTCGAAACGGTGCCCGGCTAGTTGATGACGCACTTCCCGGTAGGCGCGAAAGCCAAGCGATTTGTCAAAAATGATAAACTCGACGCCGTCGATTTCACTGAGCAGAGCATGCTCGTTCTTGCCAATAATCCAGGTGACGTTGGTTTGCGGCCAGTGATGTTGCAATGTCCTTAACACAGGCAAGGCATGGGTAATATCGCCAATGGCAGACAAACGCAGCAGGCATACCGAGTCAGGTGCAGAAGAGAGTGGCAGAGTCATCAACAAGTGAAAAACGAGTCAGGTCCGGTCAGCGGCATATCCTATACGATGCCTCATTGGTTGAACAACCGGACGTTGATCTTTTTGATATCGACAACTTGCGGTCACAAGCGGACGCACACTCGCTGGCGGCTGGGCGCAGTCACGCGGTGTTCTTTCGTCATCAGGGCCGCACCCTGGTTTTAAAGCACTATCAACGTGGCGGCGGCATGGCCGCATTACTGGATGACAAATACATCGGTTGGGATTGCGACTACTCGCGATCATTTCGTGAATGGCGTCTGTTAAAAGCCATGCACCAGCTCGAGTTGCCGGTTCCAGCCCCGGTGGCTGCGCTCTGCTCACAACACGGCCTGTTCTACCGTGCTGACTTGATTACGTTGCAAATTCGGGATGTAACACCGCTGGCGGATCATCTGATGCAACATCCCGGTGACCTGCAAACTTGGGTTGCCGTGGGGCGTTGCCTGCGTCGTTTCCATGATGCCAGCGTCTATCACGCCGATTTGAACGCCCGCAACATCTTGCTCGAGCCACACCGCCACGACATATACTTGATCGATTTCGACAAGGGCGCATTCCGTTCTATTGGTGAATCGTGGAAGGCCGCCAATTTAGTCCGCTTGCAACGCTCGTTGCTTAAGTTCAAATCGCTGTATCAGGGCTTCAGCTACGATCAGCAGGACTGGAACGCCCTGCTGGAAGGTTACAACCGTACAGAGAATCTGACTTAGCCCGGTGCCGAATGGCAATTACTTTAGCACGAACATGAGCAAAAATGCGTCATCGCGAGCGATAGCGCGGCGATCTTTTGCCCCTTTGCGTCACCCTGTAAGAGATTGCTTCGTTCCTCGCAATTGTATGTGTTACGTATTTCGGTGATACATG
>JABDQW010000247.1 GCA_013042055.1 Gammaproteobacteria bacterium
TCGTGGAAGTGCAAGGATCTCGAAGTGTAAGAGCGGACTGCTTCGGAGTTGACCGCGCAGCGTGAGCAGGACGGGAAGGACGATAGTTTGCATGCTTGGGACGTAAGATAGCTACAGTAGAAATGTCAGCGGAGTCTGTAGGTGCGATGATATTTATAGCCATAACCTATTTTTCGCTTCTCTACGCTCGAGAACGCGCTCCACTCACGCTCCATTCGCGCTCCATTTTAGGGGCCACGACCGACAATGAAGGACAATATGAAATGAAATCCAGATTGAGAAAAACGCTTTTATAACAATTGCTTGCGTTGTCTTTGATGGTCTGGTATGGTTCGTCGGTGTGGTGCCGAGAAGAGGACTTGAACCTCCACGGGGTTACCCCCACTAGCACCTGAAGCTAGCGCGTCTACCAATTCCGCCACCTCGGCATGGCTTAATCCTGCGATTGCAGGCCGCGAACTTTAACGTGCGACCCGGTGCTTGTCAATTTGATCTAATCCGTTACAAACTACTAAATAATAATGATACGTAAATCTACTAAAAAGAAGAAAACCACCCCTAAAACCACCCCCAGAAAGAAAACACCCGCAAAGCGTCATAAAAAAGATCCCGATGCGGCCCTCGAGGCCGAACGTTACGAAAATCCGATAGCCAGCAGGAAGCTGATTTTGAGCGAGATCACGCGCGAAGGTGCGCTCGGTTTTCAGTCACTGGCGGAACATCTCAATATCCAGAGCGATGATCAACTCGATGCGTTGCGTAGGAGGCTCAGGGCGATGGTGCGCGATGGTCAGTTGGTGCAAAACCGTCGTGGCGGCTACCTTCCAGTTGACGAGTCACATCTGGTGCGCGGTCGCGTGATTGCCCATCCGGACGGTTACGGTTTTCTGGTGCCCGAAGCCGGTGGCGATGATCTGTTTCTTAACGCCCGGCAAATGCGTACGCTGCTGCACGGCGACAAGGCCGTGGTGCGCGTTTCCGGTGTTGATCGACGCGGCCGCCTGGAAGGTGCGGTCATCAGTGTGTTCGAGCGGGCTAACCAGTTCATCGTCGGACGTCTGTTTATCGAGAGCGGTGTGGCCGTGGTGGTCGCCGACAACAAACGCATCACGCAGGACATTCTTATCCCGGAGAACGCAATCGATGGTGCCGTCAGCGGCCAGATCGTCAAGGTCGAAATCGTCGAGCAGCCGACCTTCAAACGCCAGCCGATCGGTAGAGTCGTGGATGTGCTGGGTGATCATATGTCGCCGGGCATGGAGGTCGACATTGCGATACACAACTACGGCCTGCCGCACGAGTTTCCGCAGCAGGTGCTTGATGATGCGGAAAAATGGGGCGGCAGCGTGCGCAAGCGCGACAAGGAAGGCCGCGTCGATCTGCGTAGCCTGCCGCTGGTCACAATCGATGGTGAGGATGCCAGGGACTTTGATGATGCGGTTTATTGCGAACCCGTTAAAGGCATCGCGAGATCGGGCTGGCGCCTGATCGTTGCGATCGCCGAAGTCGCACATTACGTCAACATCAATTCGGCGTTGGACAAGGAAGCCTATGATCGAGCGACGTCGGTGTATTTTCCCGGTCGTGTGATTCCGATGCTGCCGGAAAACTTGTCCAACGGATTGTGTTCGCTCAATCCGCAAGTCGATCGCCTGTGTCTGGTCTGTGAAATGCGGATATCAGCCGAGGGTAGCATCAACGGCTATAAGTTTCATGAGGCTGTGATCAAATCACATGCACGATTGACGTATACCAAGGTCGCGGACGCGGTTGTCGAGCGCAAACCAAAAGTCTTGAAAGAGTTGGATCATCTTCTTCCGCATCTGGAAAATCTCTACGCGATGTACCGGAAGATGGACAAGGCGCGGCAGAAGCGGGGTGCGATTGAATTCGACACCATCGAGACCAAGTTCGAATTTACCGATGATATGCGCATCAAGGATATCCATCCGACGGTCAGAAACGATGCCCACAAAATCATCGAGGAATGCATGATTGCGGCGAATATCAGTGCAGCGCGTTTCATTTCCAAACACAAACTGCCGGCGCTGTACCGCATACACGAGCTGCCCGATGACGACAAGCTCGAGGAACTCAGGGGCTTTCTCGACGACCTCGGGCTGAAACTGGGCGCACCCTCGAGAAAGATCTCGCCCAGGGACTATGCCAAATTGTCCAGTGCGATCAAAAAACGCGAGGACACGCACCTGATACAGACGCTGATGCTGCGTTCGATGCAACAGGCCCTGTATCGACCGGAAAACATCGGCCATTTCGGCTTGGCGCTGAAACACTATGCGCATTTTACTTCGCCGATCCGGCGATACCCCGACCTGCTGGTACACCGCGCGATCAAGCACATCCTGCACAAACGCAAGAAACGTGAATTCCCGTATGACCAGAATACGATGACGACCTTCGGCGAGCACTGCTCGGCCAATGAACGCCGTGCCGACGAAGCCACGCGCGATGCCGAGTTCGCGATGAAGTGCGAATATATGCTCGACAAGGTGGGTATGGAGTTCAGCGCGCGCGTGACCGGTGTGGTTTCGTTTGGCCTGTTCGTCGAACTCGATGATTATTATGTCGAGGGTTTGATTCATATCACCAGCTTACCCAAGGACTATTACGACTTCGATCCGATCAGCCACCAGTTGGTCGGGGAAAACCGGGGTATGGTTTTCAGGTTGTCGGATAAGGTCAATGTACGCCTTGCAAATGTCGATATGGACGAGCGGCGTATCGATTTTGAGTTGATTAAATAGGTCGAGCCGCAGACGCGCAGAGGGCGCAGAGTTTATTTATGGTTTGCGAATGAACGCAAATGAACGCTAATTTTTTTGGGGTCGCGTAGCTGGTGGGAGCTAGCGCAAGACCTTGGGAGATCTCTCAAGTTCGTGCGAGATAACAGCTTGGTAGGGTGCGCTGCGCGCACCAATCGCGTGACCGGAATCCTTGTTCCAGTCACGGTGCGCGCGGCACACCCTACGGTACAGGCGAGCGTTCTTAGACGAATGAGTATAAACACCCTACACCAGCACCCGGATGATTTCAGATAGTCATTATGGCTAAGCACAAAGCGGAGATTATTTTTGGCATTCATGCGGTCGAATCGCTGCTGAGGCGTCATCCCGAGCAGGTGCTGCAGTTGTGGGTGCAGGCCGGCAGAAGCGACAAACGCATGCAGGTGATACAGGATCTCGCCACAGCGCAGGGTGTATCGGTCGAGACATGTTCGCGAGACGTTTTGCAGAAGAAAAGTTCCCACCACAAGCACCAGGGGGTGGTCGCCAGAATCCGTGCCCGTGAGACGTCGCAGCCGGATTTACTGGA
>JABDQW010000252.1 GCA_013042055.1 Gammaproteobacteria bacterium
GCTTGATGACACCGGTTTTTCTCGGATTACTCGAGCAAACCGATGTAGCCCTGTTCGCGATCGATGAAGCGCACTGCGTATCGCAATGGGGACACGACTTCCGTCCGGAGTACATCCAGCTTTCCATCCTGCACGAGCGCTTCCCCCAGATTCCGCGCATCGCGCTGACCGCGACCGCGGATGAGCCGACGCGTAACGAGATCATTCAACGCCTCGACCTGTCACAGGCAGAACGGTTTATAGCCAGCTTTGACCGGCCGAATATCTGTTATCGTATCGCCCAGAGTTCGGGCAATGCCCGCGATTCATTGCTGCGCTTCATCCTGAATGAACACGAGAACGAGGCTGGCATCGTCTATTGCCTGTCGCGCAACAAGGTCGAGCAGACCGCCGAATGGTTGAATTCGAAAGGGCTGACCGCGTTACCGTACCATGCCGGCCTGCCGGCGAAGACGCGGCACAAGCACCAGCAGCGTTTCCTGATGGAAGACGGCGTGATCATCGTCGCCACCATCGCATTCGGTATGGGTATCGACAAGCCGGATGTGCGTTTCGTCGCGCACCTGAACATGCCCAAGAGTATCGAGGCCTATTACCAGGAGACCGGCAGGGCAGGGCGCGACGGTCTGCCTTCGGATGCCTGGATGATGTACGGCTTGCAAGACGTAATCAAACTGCGCCAGATGATGGACAGCTCGGAGGCTGATGAGCAGCACAAGCGCATCGAACAGCACAAACTGCAGTCGATGCTGGGTTTCTGTGAACTGACCACCTGCCGGCGTCAGGGTTTGCTGCGCTACTTTGGCGAGGTGTTGGATCAGCCTTGCGGCAACTGCGACACTTGTCTGACGCCGGTGGAAACATGGGACGCTACCGTGGCTGCGCAGAAAGCGCTGTCAGCGGTCCATCGCACCGGCCAGCGCTTCGGCGTGAATTACCTGATCGATGTGCTGCGCGGTAGCGAGAACGAGCGTCTAAAGTACTTCGGCCATGACAAGCTCAGCGTCTATGGCATCGGCGATGACCTTGATAAACAACAATGGCGCAGCATTTTCCGGCAGCTGATCGCGCATAATCTGCTCAGTGTCGATATCGAGGGGCACGGTAACTTGCGGCTGACCGAAACCTGCCGTCCGGTTTTGCGCGGTGAACAGACGCTGATGCTGCGCAAGGACAGCAAACAAGTGAAAGCGGAACGCAAGGGCAGAAAAACATTTGACACATCGAAAGCAAAAGACAGCCAGCTGTGGGAAGCCTTACGTACCTGTCGCAAGCAGCTGGCCGATCAAAATAATGTGCCACCGTACGTGATCTTTCATGATGCTACACTGGCCGAGATGGTCGAACGCCAGCCGCAAAATCGGGAACAGTTTTCCAGAATTTCCGGCGTCGGCGACAGCAAGCTCAGCAAATACGCCGATGACTTTCTCGCGGTTATCCAGTCGCATATCGACCAGGCAAATTCGGCTAAGACAGACACGGTTGCTGAAAGCCTGCACCTGTTCAAAAGCGGAATGGACATCGAGGCCATTGCGCAAGCGCGGGATCTGAAGACGTCGACGGTCTATAACCACCTTGCACGTGGTATCGAACAGGGCGAGATAGAGCTGAACGAAGTTATCAAGATCAGTGATCGTGAGTTAACAGCCATCCAGGAGGCAATACTCGCAACGGATGACGGCCAGGCGAAACTGAAGCCGGTTTATGACGCTCTGGATGGCATGGTCGACTACGAAGTGCTGCGTTGTGTCAAGGCGGCGATGGCCGTGGGCTAGCATTAAAAAAGCGTCTAAGCGAATAATTCCTTTCGCTGTTATGTTAGCGAATAAGCAAAGTTAGGCTTACTATGCTTTCAGCATGTTTTGCTGGCGCTTGTTCGCAACGCCAACTCGCGGTGTTTTATCACTCTTGTTTAGTAAAAACTCGAATGAGGATTTTTCTCCCGTTCGTTGATAATCCGTTTTCATCATTTCCAACAAATGGTCCTCGTCGATATCGTGCATAACAACAAGGCAGCTATGTAGCAGTACGAACAAGCGCCGCAGTGAAATATTCGATGTACAGCCGACTTTGTCAAAAAGACAGTCACTCAGTTGCATGAAGTTATTAAAGGGATCATCACGTAAAATTAACGGCAAGGTGTCTCTGAATCGTCCCGAATTTGCAATAAGATCCCAATAGCGGGCCAAACGATTGACGCGCTGCATTGTTTCGAAATCGATATCTCTACTGCATAAAATATTATAGGGTGGTTCCGGGTTATATCGCAGCTGATGTTCTGGATTATGACGATTCAACGGTGCACCGCGCAATCGTTTCAAGATACCGAGTTGAATTTCGTGGGGCTTCAAGTTGATCAGTTGGTCAAAGCTTTTCGCGAAATTGGGCAGGGTGTCGGACGGCAGCCCAAAGATTAAATCCGCATGGATATACGCTTGCGTGTTCTCTCGCAACCAGCGTAGGTTATCACGTGTTTTTGCATTATCCTGTTTCCTGCTGATCAGGGCCTGAACCTTTTCATCGAATGTTTGCACGCCAATTTCAAACTGCAAGGCATGTTCTGGATACTTCTCAATGACCGCTTTTAGCCTGTCCGGCAAATGATCAGGCACCAGCTCAAAATGCACGTATAAATCATCGCTCATGCGCTGTAGAAAAAACTCTAAAATGGCAATGCTGCTGCGTACTTTGAGATTAAAAGTGCGGTCAATGAATTTAAAGTTACGTACACCGCGCCGGTGCAGTTTATCCATTTCATCGAGAAACAGGCCCAGCTCAAAAGGTTTCGATGTTTTATCGAGTGACGACAAACAGAACTCGCATTTGAACGGGCAGCCGCGAGAGGCCTCGACATAGATCAAGCGATTTTTTATGTCCTCATCGGTGTAGTACTGATAGGGCATTTGCAGACGACCGAGCGGCAGCTCGTCGCTCTGAATTTCGCGCTGCTGTGGGCGATCGCCGGATAGTATTGACTGGCATAATACCCGGAAGCTTTCTTCCGCTGCGCCCATAACAACATAGTCGGCACTATCAACAACGGCAGGTTTGTCAGGTAAGTGGCTGACCTCAGGCCCGCCGAGCACAATGACAGTGTTTGGAGAGATCTGCTTTAACAGCGCAACGGTCTTTGTTACTTCAGCGGCATTCCAGATATAAACACCGAATCCGATAATGCTCGGCTGATGCTTCAACAACTGTTCTGCGATATCAATGGGGCGTTGTTGAGTACTGAATTCTTTGATACACGCGCTCGACTGAAGCTCACCGAGATTGGCATACAGGTAGCGCAAGCCAAGAGCGGTATGCATGTAACGCGCATTGAGTGTGGTCAGTATGATCTGGCACTCGGTTTTCCTATTCATAGTCAACTATTATAACAGCGGTGAACTAGCCCGTATTTCTTACCAGGATCACGGGAGCAGGCGCCGGATTCGTGTTCGTCAGTGACGCTCTGTAGCGAAAAGCGTAGCCATAGCTACGGTTTGAGTGAAGAGCAAACTTGCGGACACGAAGACCAGCCTGAATTGTGATAGGCACGTTCGAAAAATACACTGTATTCTTGACCGTCCCAGCTATCTCCAAAGTACCAATGTCTTATCAGTTTCTTACGCCGGCTGATTAGAAAAGCGGGCTAGGGCGAGCGTTTGCTGCAGTTGCATGAAATGATGTTGTCGATTACGTGTTAAAATAGTATTTTTGATAAATGTATTGGCCCGATGATTAAAGGGCTCTGACCCCTTAACCCCTTAACCCAGGATCATGGACATCGTCAAAGAGGCAGGTACCGGCTTCGCATTTCCGTCGCAGACCACTTATTTCAGTCGTGACAGCGGCCTCGATGCAGAACGTTCGCAGGAGGCAGAAGAACGCGTTCAGTTCTGGCGTTCAAGAAACAAGTTACCCTTTCCGGAACATGAACTCGAAGATCAGGATCAATTGGAAGACACGCTGGATTATCCACCGAAGGGATCGCCGGACTATATTCAACGAGAAAGCTAAGGTTAGCTGCTCGCTGATAACAACGCAGAGTGGCCACCATTTTGGTATGGTTAGGATCAGGAACTATAGCGATATTGCTGATGTGATTGAAAATGGCGGCACATTCACGTGCCGCACGATATCGGACTTGTTCTGGCAAGAGCAAGCCATATACAATCGGCGTCCCGACGTCAAAAATTGATTTTATACAGGTACACAATTAACCCGAGGAAAACGATATGGCTAATGAAGAAAAAAAGGAAAGCAAGCAGGAAGTCAAGAAGGTGGAGACAGCCCAGGTCTTAAGCCCTTTTGAAGAAATGGAACGCATGTTTGACGACTATTTCTCGCGTGGTTGGTTCCGGCCGCTTCGAACCGAGTGGCCTTCTTTCTCTCGGATGACACAGCCTTTCGAAGGCAAAACACCGAGCGTCGATGTGATCGAACGGGATGATGCCGTCATCGTCAAGGCAGAGCTACCCGGTGTGGAAAAAAAGGATATCGATGTTTCCGTGACCAGCAACGCCGTGACCATCAAGGGCAGCAGCAGTCACGAGGAAAAAGAAGAGAAGGGCGATTACTACCGCTGCGAGATATCCCGCGGCAGTTACCAGCGGACGCTGTCACTGCCCGCCGATGTTGATGAGAGCAAGGCTAAGGCCAAGCTCAAAGACGGTATTCTGCAGCTGACCTTGCCCAAGGTAACAAAATCCAAGCGAAAGAGTATCAAGGTTGATTGACGCTGATGTCATCACCATATCGTCAATGTCTACATAGCCGAATCTGATTAGGTTCTTCCCGATGCAGGATACATGTTGTTGGCCGCGAAACACGCAAAAGACGCAAGTCGATTTCTTTGCATTAGTGGATTTCGCGTATTTGGCGTTTTTCGCGGCCAACATGACGGCTTTGGTGCTATTGCCAGTGTCGTAGGGTG
>JABDQW010000259.1 GCA_013042055.1 Gammaproteobacteria bacterium
GCTGACTGCGGCAGCGGTTCTGTTCTAGGTACAATGATCAGTTGCCTGATTAACTTGAACAGCACCACAGCGGTCAACAGCTGTATCGCGATCGCACCACCGGACATGATCCAGTACGCGGTGCCGAATTTGGTCAGCAGTCCGGCGGCGACCAGGCCCTTGTTGATGAAGAAGTGCAGGGACACGGAAAGCGCGACGCCCGGGCAGATCAGTGCATAAACCACTGGCGATTTTTCTTCCCCGCTCCACAGCGACTTGAAGTAATCCATGCGTTTCATCACCGCGTAACCCAGCATGACCAGAAAAGCCTGCGTCGCTAGCACCATGCTCAGAAACATCAACGGGCTATCATTGGCATCAGCCAGCCCAAGCGTATGCGCGAGGCCGTGGTCGATGCGTAAGGCGGCAATGCTTAATGTGGTCAGGATCGGCACACCAACCCACAATGTAGGCAGTGTCGTTTTATTAACGCCGTGTTCGAGCATATGACCGACACCGATAATCATCTTGACCAGGCTAATAAATATCGCCGGCACCAGGAACACAGCCGCTAGAAACAGACTGATCGCAACGGTTGTCGTGTTATTGCTCATCGCAGCCGGTGCCACCAGTCCAACGCTGATCATCGCAAAGGCAAAACCAGGCAACAACTGCGCCAACGAGTTGTTCAACGCCTTGTTAAAGGTGTTGGCGCTGACACTGTGGCTGAAAAATGTCAGGTACATGCGCAAGGCCCAAAGACCCAGCACGGTAAAACCGGAAAGCGCGAGCGGAAACAGCCATTCAACGTATGACCACAAGCCCGGAACGAATAAGGCGCCTAGAATGAACGCGGCATTGATCGACATTGCCAGAGTTAATGGTATCGCCAGCAGCTGCGTGTGGGCATTGGTGCCGGCAATCTTTTGCAGCTCACCTTGGGTTTTCCAACGGCTGTAATGTGACAGGTTCCACAACAAAAGCAGGATGTGGAGCACAGCGAATAAAACGACACCAGCCAGAGCTATACCGATCATCAGCTGATCAGTCGATGAGCCGGCGAGAAACGCACTGACCCAATCCTGATAAACCGGTATCGGTTGGTCCGGATGAGGAATCCAAAATAAAAGATACATGAAGAAGGTCACGATCATTCCTCCAGCACCCAGGGCTGCGAGGAAGTAAAGCGGTGACCAGGACGATATGTTTTTTTGAGCAAACATGACTCACCTCAATCTACTTTAAATTGCGGCTATTATATTTGCCTGGTAAAAAATACTGAGTAACTAAGTCACATGCTTCGGCTCATCTGTGACCATGTCACACAGAGGGTTGACACCAGCCCCCTGGTGAGGAATGCGGGCTAGACGTATTTCGTACACGGAATTGCTCTCAGTTGTTTTTTGAGTCCACTATTCTCGACGTGATAAAAGACAGTAATCCCAGTCCTGTCCAGAGAAAGCCTATCGCCAGCCATTGCCAGAAAGCGAAGCTATACCAGAAGGGTATGCCCAGCGCTCGCCAGTGGGTATCGACCCATCCCAGATCGCGTTGTTCCAGGTAAAGCCACAACTGTGTTACTGCAATCGCGATCAACGGACTTACAATAAGCAGCAACGGTAAGACGTAGTGTTTATGGTGACGTATCGCGACGACCAACAACCCCAGAATCCCGCAATACAAGCCTAAGAAAGTGAAAATACCGAGTATTTCATGGGCCTTGTGAACCCAGGCCGAGAGATCCCGAATCAACAGGCGCTCTAAGCCCAGCATGGCACCGCAGATCAATCCGCCGCGCAGCATACCGACGGCGACCTTACCGGTCTTTGGTCGCGGTGTAGCCAGACGATCGTTGAGAGATGAGACATAGGGCCACAATAGGATCATCGTCAGTAGCAAGCCACCGGCGAACCAGGAGCTGCCATCGGGATTGTGCTTTTTTGAGGCCAGCGCGGAAGCAACGGTGTAGACCCAGTCGAAGCCACCCGGATAGTGTAGTGCAGCGAGTATCAATCCGACGCTCATTGTCAGCAGCGATGCAAAATACCAGCCCGTCCCTTTATGCATTTGGTTCGACCCGCTTGTAGCTAAAATCTATCAAAACTCGTTGTGACTTGGAACGGCCAGAGTATAGCCGACAAACACCGTTAGTGGTTGCCCACCAGCCAGGCGTCAATTAAGGACGTCCAGTTGTAACCCTCAGTTCTTCAGGCGAAGTTACAGGAATGGATTGTCAAAGTGGTTTTGAAATGAAAACTAAAAAAACGGCTGGTCGCTTTACCGCGGATCCAACGTTCCTGGTGCCGGGCTTGGCGTGTGTCTCTCTACTTATCGAGCAGGGTCTTGATTTTAGATAGTAAATCGTTCTCGCTTGGGGGTTTGGTCAAGTAATCACTAGCACCCTGGCGTGTCGCCCAGACCCTGTCGGTCTCCTGGTCCTTGCTGGTCAGCATGATCACAGGGATATGACTGGTGTCCGGATTTTTGGTGATTTGTCGCGTCGCCTGGAAGCCGTTCAGGTTCGGCATGACCACATCCATTAGGATGATATCCGGCTTCTCACTGGATGCCTTGGCAACAGCGAGAGCGCCATCCTCAGCTTCGATGGTTTCGAAACCGTGTTTCGTCAGTATTTTCGATAGCCCATTCAATTGTGTCGGCGAGTCGTCAACAATTAATATGCGTGTCATTGTCTTCCACCTTGTCGCAATACCTACCTTATAGTCCAAATCGGGTGTAAAAGAGCGTTATTAGCCTGATTTTTTCTGGTGTTGATACGGGCTAGCAAAGACATGCGGTTAAAACTTAACCAATCTGTAACCGATGTTCTTAACGAACGCAGATTTGTATAAAATCATCAGTAAAATGGTGTAAGTTAGGCACTGATTTTTGATCGGCACAGAGAAGACAATGAATTTCGATGAATTATGTCAGTACGAACTCGAAAACGAACTGCAGTTTGTTGATATTGAGCACGGCTTTACCTACATTGAGATCAACAATGCTAAAGCCCATGCGACGATTTCCACCTATTCAGGTCAAGTTTTATCGTACCGCCCAAAAAGCCGGAATGACGATTTGTTGTTCGTCAGTGAGAAAGCCTATTACGTGAATGGTAAGGCTATAAAAGGCGGTATACCGGTTTGCTGGCCCTGGTTTGGTGCTGATCCGGACGATCGGGGGAGGCCGGCTCATGGGTTCGTACGTAATCGGCAGTGGGAAGTGACCGCATGCGAATCATGTGCAGACGGCTCAACAAAAGTCGTCATGGCTTTGGTCGATAGCGAAGACACTCGCGCCATCTGGCCACACCCATTCAGACTCAGCATCGAGATTACCGTTGGCAATTCACTCAAGCTTGCGCTGCTGACACAAAACACCGGCAACGACAGCATCACGATCAGTCAGGCGCTGCATACGTATTTTTACGTGGGTGATATTGCCGAGGTTGAATTGCATGGACTCGACGGTGCCAGCTATCTCGATAAAACGGATGGTTTTGCCCGAAAAACACAAATGGGTCCAGTCACGATTGACGCTGAGGTCGATCGTATCTACACCGGCGTCACTGGCGAGCTGGTCATTGATGATGCTTCGCTTGGGCGCAAAATACGTATCGCGTCCAGAGGATGCAGCACCGCCGTCGTATGGAATCCTTGGATCGAGTTAGCCGCATCCATGGGTGACCTCGACGATGCCGACTACAAGCGCATGATTTGCGTGGAAACAGCAAATGCGGGACCTGAGACGGTCGAGATAGCAGCGGGCGATAGCTACAGACTGGAAGCGGAATACACCATCGAGTAGGCCAACGGCCTACAAGTGGCGTGTGTTAGGTGTAGCAATACAGATTTTATCAGGCCGTTCGTTCGGCTAGAATCGGCGATTAGTTTCTTAACCGCAGAGGCGGAGACGCAGAGCATTTGTTGTATTTACAAGAAGGAGCGACTTTAGTCGCGAACATCCGCCTTTCGCGACTAAAGTCGCTCCTACTAAGAGACATTGATTATCTATCCTAGCTAGCCCGCATGTTGCATGAGAATGCAACATGCGGGCTAGGCGTCTTGGCGAGTGTCAATCCGTCTTATCAAACCGATTAAGCAGGGATCAATCGTCTTCGGCTTCTACCATCGGTGATTCGCCGGATGCTAACAATCGCTGTGACTCTTCATGCATATGCACGACATAGGTCGAATAGTAGTCTTTTCTGTCGAAATCGCCTGCATCCAGACAACAGCAATCAATCGCGTGGTTGAAATCTCTGGCGTATTCAGCGTTGTCCCAGTCAACCGATTCTTTATCTATGGGCGTATGGTAGCGTTCGACGAATAAACCTGCTGAGGCCAGTGCCTTGCGACGCAGCACTTCTTCAAACTGCATCGCGTCAACGCACAAGGCCGCTTCCAGTTCACCGCATTCTTCTGAATCTTCCCAGCCTTTGATAACAACGGTCAGTTCAGTGATTCGGCTCACTTCTTCGACCAGTTGTGCATCGTCAGCGGGTATTTCGAGGCCATTGTTGGATAGGCGAATTGGAACACCGTGTAGTAAATGAACATCGAAACCGTTACTCAGTCGAACCCAGCCATTTTGCGCTGTATCTGCGGTCATATCAGTACCCCCTGCGACGCTAAATTTGTTCTAGATGTAGCTTAATCCAAGGCCGCCACGATACTCCAGATCTTTTTCAAGATAAAGTCGGGCTCGACAATACCGCAGGCTTACCGGGCTAGGACGCCGGATGCTCACTCATGAGATCCTCAATGAAGTGTGCCACGAGTTCGTGACGCCCCGAATAGCCCGATTTGGCGTAGATATGGGTGGCTTGCTGACGCACGGTTTTTTCTTTGACCTGGCGTGCCTCAGCGATCTCTTTCATCGACAAACCCTTGATCAACAGCAGCGCAACTTCACTTTCCGACGGGGACAAACCCCAATTCGTGAATTGGTTGTTCATAACCATCAACAGCTCGCCAGATAGCCGGGCCGTCTTCACGCGTTCATCCGAGAGCTGGACTTTCAGCTGCCTCAAGCGTTGCAGCTCTCGATACAAAATCGTCAAGATCGCCAGAAACACGACCGATTCGATCACGACATGCAGAAGATTCTCGTCGTTTGCTGCCAGGTCAGCAATGATGTCATAGGCAAAAAAGAGTGCTGACGCTACCAGGATGACGCTAGGATAAATATTATTGAAAGTCACATCGAATCATTGTTTCAAATTGCCATGTTTTAGACGGCTTCTCGCCCGCATTTCTCACCAGGATCACAGCAGCAGGCGTAGGAGTACGCGCCGCTCTGGAGCGAAAAGCGTAGCAATAGCTACGGTTTGAGTAAAGAGCAAACTGACGGACGCGAAGACCGGCCTGAACCGTGATAGGCATACTTGAATGACACAATGTAGTTTTTGTCATGTAGTTTTTATCATCCGATCTTTTCTCCGATGAACCGATGCCTTATTAGTATCCTACGCCGCCTGGTGAGAAATGCGGGCTAGTCAATAGATTCACTCAATTTCCACATTCTTTGCCAGATCGGTTTTCCAGCGACAGAGTGCACGACCACCGAACCGACGTGCAGCAACAAGTATAACGGAATCAGACCTTCTCCGGCCTCGTGAATTTCCTCTAAGGTGTGAAACATTGAAGCGTCCGGACTCCCCTTGAGGAGAAACAAGCCGGTTCCGGAGATGCCCATGCAGGCAAACAAGGCTATACCAAAGGCCTGGATCAGGCCAGAGAGTCCCTGATGCGCGCCGCGTTCCGGCACACGGAGACGGATCAGACTGCGAACATCCTGCCCTGCACGTCGCCATTGACGGGGAGAAAACGGCGACCAGCCCGAGAAGCGCGCGTGACCAGACCCGGAAATGCCGGCGATAATTCTGGCCATGACGAATATCGTCACCGAAAAACCAAGAGCGGCATGGAGATAATAGCCCAGGGAATCTGAGCCATTTTCAGCCATTTCTGCCGTGAGGAAGGCTGTGATGCCAAATATTGCCAAACCACCGTGGAAGATTTTCATGTATTGAGGAAAACTATTGTCGTGTGTGCTCATCGGCGTCACCGTTTGGTTATCTGAGGGTCAAGTTAATGATAGGTCAGGTTGACGCCTTGCAGAATCGGACAAGTGTTACAGTAAGCGTCCTTGGGACATTTGTCCGATCCGTTCAGCAGGTGTGAAAATTTAGGATTATCAAATGATTACGGCATAGTTCCGCGTGCGGCGGTGAGCCCCGTACCTGTTCGGTCTGTCCAGCCGAGATGATGCCGACCGGTCAGGGCTGATATCGATAATCGACTGAAAACGCATAATTACCGACGATTGACGTGTGCAGTCAAGCGCTTTTTCCTAGTCTTGACTTTAGTCAATGCGTATCTAACTTTCGCCTGCGGGTGAGGCCTCATTGTTCGAGCAGTTCAGCTTCCATGGAGAGATAGACCTGGAAGGCATTGATACGGTTGCCTTCCGCGAACGCGGGCAGATTCTGGAAGCGTGACCAGTCGGCCTCGGCGTACGCCTCATCGAACGGCGTAAATTCATTAACGGCTGCGCCCATGACATCTCTGAGAAAAGCCAGGTACGCGCGGGTGAGTGCGATGGTCTGGTGCGGATCGGTTGAAGCGGGACCGTGCCCGGGTATCAGCGCGGTTAGGCCGCTGGTTTCCAGTCGCGTCAAGGTATCCAGCCAATGGTTGGTGTCGGCATTGCCGACAAACGGCAGTCGACCTTCAAAGATGATGTCGCCGGAAAACAGCACCCGGTCGGGTTCCACCAGCATCGTCAGATCGCCATCGGAGTGCGCCTTGCCCATGTAATTGATGGTGAACGTCAAATCACCCATACGGAAGTGATCCGATTTGGATACGGTGATATCAGGTAATACCAAGCGTGTATCTTCGTCCACCCAAGGCTCGAGTGAGATCTGGCGTTCTTCCAGTCGCATTCTGGCAGCATCAGATTGGGTGTATTTCTGAGCACCTTCAGGTGCGCTGATTTCTGCCCCCAGCGCTTCGAATACCTGCAGGCCGTACACATGGTCTGCATGGTAGTGACTGACAATGACTTTGCGGATCGGTTGGTCGGTGACTTCACGAATTTTTCCGACCAGTTTGTGCGCTAGCGAAGGCGTGCCGAGAGCATCGAACACGACGACCCCGTCACCGGTGACGACAAAGCCGGCATTGGAGATAAAGCCCTCGTTGTCGGTCGCGATTCCGGCAGCGCCCTCGACATAATAGACATGTTTGGATACTTTCTTGACGTCCATATCAACCGAGGTCGGCGCATAGGCTTTGGCTGCGTTAGCGGCCGGAGTCAACAGCAGCAGCATCGATAACACGAATAAACGTGTGCCAATCGTCATGACGGTCTCCTTATCGGGTTGACGGCATAGACCTGGCTGTTTGGACATGGGTCGCCGCGGATTATAAGTATATAAAGAAAAAGGGGGCGAATGCCCCCTTCATCGTTAAGCATTTACGCTGTTGAAAGCCGTTATCAGGCTTCTTCCATGATCGGAATCAGGGTCAACTCGACACGGCGATTTTGTGCACGGCCAGCTGTACTGCTGTTGTCAGCGATAGGATAGTCCTCACCGAATCCGACAACATCGAAGCGTGCCTCAACAATGTTATGCGATTTCAGGTAACTGGCGACCTTTCCGGCGCGTTTCTCGGAAAGCTGTTGGTTGTACTCGCGTGATCCGGTGCTGTCGGTATGTCCGGCGACGGCAATAATCGTTTTATCGAACTCTTCCAGCACTATTGCGACGGAGTCGAGCACGTCGTTGAAATCGGTCTTGATGTTTGCCTTAGCGGTATCGAAGGTGATGTTGCCGGGCATAATCAAATTGATTTTGTCGCCATCTCTAACGACGCTCACGCCAGAGCCACGTAGCTGCTTACGCAACTTGGCTTCCTGCGAATCCATATAATATCCAACGCCACCGCCAGCGATTGCGCCAACACCAGCCGCAGCTAGCATACGCTTTTGACGTTCCTTGCTGCTCTCGTCCTTGTTGGCAAAATAGGCGACAACGGCACCGACGCCTGCACCGATACCGGCGCCTTTGGCCGTATTGGAGACTTTTTCCTCACCGGTATAGGCGTCATAGGTTGTACAGCCACTGATCAGCACTACTCCGGATACGGTTAATGCAATTATAAGGTTTGCAATTTTATTCATGTTGGGCACCTGGGATTGTAATTTTTTGAGCACGAATTTTAGCTCGATTTATCAGAAAATTCTCATATGTGACGTATCAGAAATGTAAAATCTAGGATCGGGCCAAAGTGATATCGTCTAATGATAATCAAAACAGAATATCACAGGGAATCACGGCACATTCGCAGGGTTTTTGCCATCTGCGCGCCGGTCTTGTAGCGGTCTTCACGTTGTTTACGCAAGGCCTTGTTGATGATGCGGCTCAAGCAGGCAGGGACCTCGTCGCGCACTTTATTTGCGTCGATCTGCTTTTCATGGCAAATCTTGTGCGTCAGGCCGGCGAGGGTGTCCGATACGAATGGCAGTTGTCCGGTGCTGAGCTGGTACAAGGTCGCACCCAATGAAAACAAATCGGAACCACCATCGACTTTTTTACCATCGACCTGCTCTGGTGACATGTAAGAGGGGCTGCCGAGCATGGTGCCGGTTTTGGTTCGACTGGAATTGGTCAGGCAGGCAACGCCGAAGTCGGTGACCTTGACGCTGCCACTGGCCTGGTCATACACGATATTGGCCGGTTTGATATCACGGTGTACAACTTCGTGTTTATGTGCAAAATCCAGTGCGCTCGCGACTTCAATTCCGATACTCAGCACCACATCGATTGGCAGCAGGCTGTCAGCTTGCTTGTGGTGCGAAAGGTCATGGCCCTTGAGGTAGTCCATGGCGATGTAGGCTAACTCCTGTTCCTCACCGACGTCGAATATGGTAACGATATTCTGATGATTCAGCCGTCCTGCCGTTTCGGCCTCGCGTAGGAAGCGCTGTTTGATTTCTTCGAGTTCCTCTGGATCGAACTCCTGCGCGAGTGCCATCGTCTTGATCGCAACGGTCCGGCCAATTTTTGGGTCCTTACCCAGATAGACCATACCCATGGCTCCCCGTCCAATTTCTTTTTCGATTTGATAACGGCCCAGCATTGGTTTCTGAACACCGTTGTCAGTTAGTATCAGGGTGCCCTGGTCGGTGGTCTTGCCGTTCTTCGGCAGCACGACCATTTCCTGGATTTCGCGATTTTTCTGCATGCGTTGCTTCACATCGCGAAAGCCGGCGTGTACGCTGTCGATGTACTCGAATACCATTGCGGCCTTACTGAACTGACGGCGGCGTTCGTAATCGAGTCCAAGGTTGTACAAACGGTCGAGCAAGGTAGTGTTGATCGGGCACTCGCGGTACTTTTCGAATGCCTGATCGAGAATACCCTGTGATTGAAAGTGCATACCCAAAGCCAGGTTCGACTCCGTCAAATGCGCTTCGGTGCGTTGATGCGCTTCGTCAATTTTACGTATGCTCGCAATTGCCAGTGCCCCGCTGAGCAAGGTCGCAACGGGCAACATCAACGGTACCCACATCGCGGCAATGATCATTAAACCCAGGTAGAAGTTAATCAGGATGAAAAGCAGCATCAAGCTGGTCACAAAGCCGGTCCAGAAGCGAAATCTCGGTAGAATGACGATCAGATAGAGCGCGACGACGGCGAACGCCGTCAGTTGAGCCGTCAATGCCCATTCAGGAACGCGGAACATGTCGCTGTGTAGCAGATTATTGATCAGATGCGCGTTGGCCATAATCGGTGCCATGCTTTCGCCATCGGGCAGCGTGATCGGGTCAACCAATGAACGTGCGGTTACGCCGATCAACACATCTTTGCCTTTGAATGGCTGGCTGTTGTTGCTGTCAGCATAGACGTTGTGAAAGGAATGCAGCTTGAACGCCGGCTGATTGCCCGAATTACGGTAGATGTGCGGATAGACTCGATAACCAGGGTCGGTATTCAATCGGATTCCGCCCATGATGATGTCCTGTTGAGGACTGAGTAGGACATCGTCAGTTTTGATCTTTAGGCTTTGTGCGGCAAACATCAGGCTGAACGATGGGTAGTATTTATCTCCTGATTTCAGCACCAACGGGGTCACCAGACTGTTTCTGCGACCAGTAATAGACTCATCCAGCATACCCGCTGCGGAATGCCGTGCCAGCAACGGGATCGGCGACTGAGCCTGTGTCAGTGCGGCTATGCCTTGTGTCAGTACGCTGGGTACGAAGGCACGCCAGTCATCAGTGTCCGCTGGTATATCGCTAAAAGCAAAGGATTCGAGGGCTTGCTGACTGGCTGTGAGTGAACCTCTTTGTATATCCTGATTCACACCATAGGTGATCGCAAGCACGGTGTTGTCTGAACGTCTGAGGCTGGCAGCGAGAGCGCCATCGGTGTCGAGACGCTGTCTTGCTAGAAACAAAATCTCTTTCACGGTTTTCTGGTATTTGCCTTCATAGGTATCGCGCATCGAGTCGAGGCGTTTGACACCAAATTCACTCTGGGGTGTATGCAGCGGTATCGCCAGGCCAACGGTTCTTGCACCGCTGGTATTCAAATGCTTGATAACGACACCTAGATAACTGCGCGGCCATGGCCATTCGCCTAGCTGTTGCAGGGATGCTTCGTCAATAGCGACGATTTCGAGATTGTCTTTTGTCGTCGGTGCAGGTGACAAACGGGCACCCAGACCATAGGCTTGCCACTCCAGTGAGGACATGAAGCCGGTCCATCCCAATGATAAAAAGAATGCGCTTATCAGCAGGCCGGGGAACCAGCCTGCCTGCCAGAATCGTTTTTTAGCCATAGTGCCCCAAATACTCCAACCCTGAGTATAGACGCTGGCTCGCATTTCTCACCTGAGGGTGTTCCTTTGACCCGCTTATCCCCCGATTATTTTCTAACCGCAGAGGCGCGGAGGTGCAGAGAACACTATGACCAAATCTCCGCATTGATCAAAATTTAATCCCGCTGAAACTAATGGCGCTTACTAACAGCTATCGTCGGGCAATCGACCCGCCGACACGGGTTACTTCTTCCGGAAAACGCCGTGAATACGTCCGTGTAGGCTCGACGGCGGCTTCCCTGCCGCCGACATTTCCTCCAGAAGCAGCCAGTATCGGCTTAAGTAAGTGCCATTCCCCTCTGAAACCTTTTAGTTTATGCCGGCTTGTTC
>JABDQW010000260.1 GCA_013042055.1 Gammaproteobacteria bacterium
TTCGCATTGTGAGTCAGGCAAGAACCCAATCCTTTCCCGCTAAATCAGCCCGTCTGTGTCAGCAGTACGAGCCGGCATCGGGTCATGATGAGATGTGTGCCGCAGATGGCGGCATTCGTTCGCACTGGCATTATTTGATGCGCGCGCTCAATGATATGGGCGGTATGGAATTGCAGCGCCGACGCGAAGAAGCCTGGCGTCTGATCTCTGAAAACGACGTCACCTATAACATCTACGGTGATCCCGGTGGCATGGGCCGACCCTGGAAACTCGATCTGGTGCCGTTGCTGATCGAAAGCGAGGAGTGGCGCACGATCGAGGCAGGCCTGATGCAGCGTGCCGAACTGCTCAATCTCGTGTTGTCTGATCTCTACGGACCACGGGAACTATTGCGCAAAGGCGCCATTCCAGCGGAGCTGATCTACAGCCATAAAGGCTATCTGCACCCTTGTTTCAACATGCCAATGCCCGGTTCGCGCGCGTTGACGTTCTATGCGGCCGACCTGGTCCGCGATACCCACGGCCAGATCAGTGTGCTGAGTGATCGTGCCCAGGCGCCATCAGGTGCAGGTTATGCGCTTGAGAACCGGCTGGTGATTTCGCGCGTGCTACCCAGTCTGTTTCGTGATTCGCACACGCACAGGCTGGCCAATTTTTTCCGCAAATCACGCCACGCGTTGAACGGGATGTCTCCCCGGGACAGTGATGAGCCCAACATCGTGTTGATGAGTCCCGGGCCGGCCAACGAGGCCTATTTTGAACATGCCTATCTAGCCAACTATCTCGGTTACACGCTGGTCGAGGGCGGCGATTTGACGGTGCGTGATGGCAAGGTCTGGTTGACCACACTGGAGGGTCTGCGGCCCGTGGACGTGATTCTACGTCGCTTGGATGATTCCTATTGTGATCCCGTCGAGCTGCGCGATGACTCCTACCTGGGCGTACCCGGACTGACCAATATCGCGCGAACCGGCAATGTCGGCATTGCCAATCCACTGGGCAGCGGTGTGTTGGAAAACCCGGCCCTATTGTCACTGCTACCGAAATTATCGAAGCTGTTACTTGGTGAAGAGCTACGCGTACCCTCGGTGCCGGTTTGGTGGTGTGGTAACCCAGCCGAGCGTGACCATGTCCTCGCGAATCTTCAGCGGATGGTGATCAAACCAATACATCCGGGTTTGGGATTCCGATTTACTTTCGGTTCGCAGTTAAGTCAGTCAGAGCTGGAGCAGTTACGCCATCGAATCATAGCCAAGCCGTACCTCTACGCCGGTCAGGAAATTCTGTCCATGTCCACGGTGCCGGTGCTGGTCGAGGATGGACTTCAGCCGCGCCACACGGTGTTGCGTAGTTTCCTGGTGGCAGATCAACACGATTATATGGTCATGCCAGGCGGTTTGACGCGGGTATCATCTGAGGGAGACAAGCTGGTGGTGTCGAACCAGGCCGGTGGTATTAGCAAGGATACCTGGGTGCTGGCAACCGAGCCCGAGAAATTCGTCAGCCTGTTATCCGAACGCAGACAGGCACGTCTAGCGCCGGACAAGGGCGGCGAAGTGCCTGGCCGTGTGGCCGACAATATGTACTGGGTGGGCCGCTATGCGGAACGGGCAGAGTTCAACAGCCGCGTGTTGAGGTTGACACTGCAGTTTCTCGAGACCGGTGAAGGCCAGGAAATCTCAGCCTTCAGGCGCCTTTTGTTTGCTGTCACGCATTTGACGACGACCTATCCCGGATTTACTGCGCCTTATACACTGGGCGATTTCAGCACTGTCGAAACCGAGCTGCTCGCGGTGATATCGGATGGGATGAAAAACGGCAGTCTTGTTCAAACCTTGAACGCGTTGTTACGCTCGGCACGATCCTTGCGCGACCGCTTATCCTCGGATACCTGGCGCATCATCAATGTGATCGACAAGGAGGTGCATTCCCTGCGAGCGATCACGCCGGAGCGACTCATCGACGCCCTCGACGAACTCGACAATGTGGTTACCGCGTTGACGGCGTTCTCCGGTCTGACACTGGAGAATATGAACCGTGGTCCCAGTTGGTATTTTCTGGACACCGGTCGTCGCATCGAGCGAGCGCTGCAGATTACGCGCTTATTGCAGTCGACCCATATCCATGTGGCAGACGAAGAGGAGCAAATATTGCTGTCCGATTCGATGCTGACCATCGTCGACAGCCTGATGACTTACCGACGTCGGTTCCGCTATGGCATCAAGATACCGGAGCTGTTCGAACTGGTTATCTATGATGAAGACAACCCGCGTTCGCTGGCTTACCAGCTGACCGCGATGGAACAACACATCGGCAGACTGCCGCACCAACGTGATACAGGCAGCCGAAGTGAGCTCGAACGCCTGGGATTGGAGACGGCAACACTGGTCAGGTTGGCGGATGTCCATCGTTTGGCACAGCTTAATGATGTCTCGAACCGGCGCGAGACACTCGAGACTTTTCTGAATGTGCTCAATACCCGGCTGCCGGCCTTGTCTGATGCTCTGACGGCAACCTATTTCCGTGTCGCTGAAACACCGCATCAGCTGGTTCAGCTTCGCTCCAGCCCGCATTTCTCACCAGACGACGATACATGAAGTACCGGGTTACACACCGCACCGCCTACAACTACAGCCGCAGTGTCACGCTGTGCCACAACGTTGCGCACCTTCTGCCGCGGAATACCATGCAGCAAACCTGTCACTTCAGTGAGCTCAGAATTAACCCGTTGCCGGTCAGCGTTAACGAGTGGTCCGATGTGTTTGGCAACCGGCAGGCCAGTTTCAGTATCCAGAGTCCGCATAACGAACTGATCGTGACCGCCGTCAGTGAAGTCGATGTCGTTTCAAACGGAAACTTGCTGGAGAATGCGTTTCCGACGACGTGGGAGCAGGCTGTCGATCATTTGCAGCACGCGTTTGATCCTGAGACGATTGCTGCGCGCATGTACTTACTCGAGTCGGACTTCATCGAATTCAGTGATGAAGTCTGGTCATATATGAACACGTCATTCACGGCTAACAGACCGCTGCTCGAAGCTGTGGAGGATCTGATGCATCGCATCTACCAGGAATTCAATTACGTGCCCGGGTTTAGTTCCATTGCGACACCGCTAGCAGAGGTGCTCAAACACCGTAAGGGCGTTTGTCAGGATTTTGCCCACCTGGCGATCGCGTGCTTGCGTATGCGAGGCCTGTCAGCGCGCTATGTCAGTGGTTACCTGGAAACGATACCTCCCCCGGGCGCGCAACGTCTGGTTGGAGCCGATGCATCGCATGCCTGGTTCAGTGTCTTTGTGCCACACCAGGGCTGGCTCGATTTCGATCCCACCAATGCACAAATACCGAGCGAGCAACACATCACCGTTGCCTGGGGCCGCGACTACGCCGACGTCGCACCACTGAAGGGTGTGATCTTCGGCGGCGGTGAAAAAAACAAGCTGGA
>JABDQW010000264.1 GCA_013042055.1 Gammaproteobacteria bacterium
CCCAGCGACCGCTCATTCCGGACATACCGCCCATGCCTTGCATTCCGGACATACCGCCCATGCCTTGCATTCCGGACATACCGCCCATGCCTTGCATCCCGGACATGCCGCCCATGCCTTGCATCCCGGACATGCCGCCCATGCCACTAGCAGGATAGAAGTAGATCTGACCCTGTGGTGTGATCTGGAAATAACCTGACATACCGGACATGCCGCTCATACCAGACATGCCACCCATGCCAGACATTCCGGACATACCACCCATACCAGACATACCTTCCATACCCTCCATGCCTTGCATGCTCGAGTGTACTTGCGGTGCACCTACTAAAGAGCCTGCCACGGTAAGTATTCCAATCATTTTCTTGAAGCTAGACATTCGTAATTTGTTCATTTCATTTCCCTTCGATAGATAAGATGTTGTATTGAAACCGGTCTAGCCAGCGTCTGGATTGCAGACGGCCAAATAAACCGAATGGGATTATTAATAACCACAACGATGGATCTTCGTACTAAAACACAAAATACGGACAACATGTAGCGTCTTTGGATCATTCGGCATACCAACCACGGATATCGTATGGACCCGTCATACCAGGATGGTTAAACGGGGTATACCAGTTTCCCTGATCTTCGAGAAATCGAAGACTGTTAGGATAAGGCGTGCTAATGCCAGTCAGTGCCTTCTCATACCACGCGTTGTCCTTAACGACCTGTTCCACCTCAGGCGCATCACTCGGACGCTCATACGGCACCATGCCGGCAACCGGATTTTCAGCCTGTGCAACTGCCCATACGATGAAGAGTATTGGTGAGATACCGACGGACAATATTACCTGTCTATCATGCTTCAACTTGCTTCTCCACAAGTGTGATCAATACATGAATACTCGCACATTGACGTAATTGAAGTGAGGTGTAGACACAGAGCGAGTCTCCATGCGCCAAACAGTATAACCCCAATTTTTTTAAGACTACAACACCCTAGCTGCAATTTGTAACGAAATTGTAATGTCGTGGGATCAATGTCCCATATTCATGCTCAACAAGGCACACACGGTGAGTTCAGCTAAAGCAAATCAGGACTTTCATATTTTGGAACACGCTTGCCAGATCCCATCAAGCCGATTACGGGATTTCGGAGTGCATTATCTACGCTTGATCGTAGCACCAAGTTAGAGACGCTTTTTCCGGCAACTGGCTGTATTTCTTCGCAAAAAAAACAGGTAGCGATCTCGATAGTGACAGTAATCCTGTGATCCATGGCTTGATGTCGGGCCGCATGACGCTTTAATTGGCACGGCAGCGTGCTACCTGTGAATTGTCGCTACGCCGGTTTGTTCGCGAGAATAAGGTCTTGTCTGCGACCAGCCAATAGCCGATAGACAATAGACAATAGACAATAGACAATAATTGATTCAATCAGTATATTGACAAACAAATCATGGATTATGCGGCCAGCACCCGGAACGTGTCCGAATAGCTCGACGCGGGTGTTTGGCATTCAGACAGCTCAATCCTGACAAGATTTATGAATGATTATGATCTGTTTGTGAAACTATTGGTTGTTAGTGTTCCTGATCGGTTATCGACTTTACGCATCAATGCCCGCAATATGCCGTTGGAGCGCAACCGTTGATGACGCTGTAACAGACATCATCGCACCTTACAGAGATGCATCACGAACAGATAGAACAGATTTTTCTATGCAGCTCCATAGCACACGGTTAAACAAAATAATGATACTTGATCGGAAGATAACTCAATTCCCGGTCGATGACTACCACTGGAGGATTTGAAAATGACAGTTGAGCTTTACAATGATGGAACCCATATGTGTATTTCCTACGATGATGACGTTAGCGTGAGCGATGGCATTCAAGCCAACCAGTTCCTGGTGGCGCATGATGGGCACGCAGCCGTGATCGATCCGGGTGGCGATCTGACCTATGCGGGCCTCTACACGCACCTGAACGAACAAATTACGGTAAAAGATCTGGATTATGTTATCGCCTCACATCAGGATCCTGATGTGATATCGTCATTGAGCAAGTGGGTTGTCGGCACCGATTGTAAAGTTGTTGTACCGCAATTGTGGGTGCGTTTCGTACCTCATTTGTGCCGGAACGCAAAGGTCAGCAGCTTGCGCGATCGCGTCATACCTATCCCGGATGAAGGCATGACCATCAGGATAGGCGAAGCACCGCTCGTTGCGATTCCTGCACACTTTCTGCATTCGGAAGGCAACTTCCAGTTCTATGATCCGACCAGCAAGATCTTGTTTTCTGGCGATCTTGGAGCCTCGCTGGTAGAAGGTCAGCCCACAGGTGACTCGGTGGAAGATTTCGCTTCACACATACCCTTGATGGAGGGCTTCCACAAACGTTATATGAATGCGAACAAGGTTTGCCGATATTGGGCCAGCATGGTCAGAGAACTCGATATTGAGTGGATTGTACCCCAGCATGGCCCGGCCTTTAAAGGTAAGGATATGGTTAACGAGTTCATCGATTGGATCGAAAACCTAGAATGCGGTATCGACCTGATGACGCAGGACAATTACCGTGTCCAGAAACGTACAGATGCTTGGAGTTGATGTACTGACCGAGCCGAGCATAGTACAACGACGTTTACTCGAGAGCGACTAAATTTTACTCTCGCAAAGGCGCAAAGCACACAAAGAATGCCAACTGCACGTCGATTAGGATCGTAGAGTACGCTGTGCGCACGGCGCCTACGGCCTAAAGCGGGTTCCTGGCAGCCTTTGCGTCTTCGCGGGGCAGCTCATTATGCGAGTTCTACACAACAGTCATTGCGAGCGCAGCGAAGCAATCTTTTCGTACACGCAAGTGTTGTGGAGATCGCCACGTCGCTGCCGCTCCTCGCGATGACGGTAATCTCGATGTCGCAGTTTGTCACTGAAATCAAAATCCAGCACGCAAAATCCGGTCTGTCAAAAAATCCACCAACCGGAGTTCAACTCATCCTCACAACGCGAGAGTTGCGCGTGATAGGTTTTCGCTAGATTATCTACTTTTTTTGCCACTTTGATCAACCACGGTTTTTTTGCGTACGTTTTGCGCTTGTAGCCGCCGTGGCCCTCGTGATAGGCCAGATACTGATTGTAGGCATCCCACTTAGAGATCTTCAAGGTGTCATAACTGCGTCTTCCGTACCAGCCGATGAAATCTACCGCATCATCGAAATCATCGCGGTCTGCTCCCCAGTTATCGGTTGATTTCATGTACCACTCCCAGGTCTCGTCCTTGACCTGCGCGTAGCCATAAGCTGACGATTTGCGCCCTGTCGGGATTATCCATAAAAAATATTGCATTTCAGTTTTAGCATCGTATCGGAAACGTGATTCCTGATGAATAATAGCCAGCTGCACATGAATCGGAACACCCCAACGTTCAAAGCTGTCTTTGGTGTCGTCGTACCAATCGTCCTTTTGTCGAAAAATCTCGCAACTGTCGTTGATATTCGTCGGCGGCGCGCTCGAACAAGCCGTCAATAGCGCAACACATGAAAGGAATATGGCCTTGAACATAACGCGAACGTAACCGTCTGGACTCTAGCTCCTATTTCTTGGCAGGATCATGGCAGCCGGCGCAGGATTCGTGTTCGAATACAACCGAATAGTCTATCATCAGTGTTGGTTCATTGTTATTCAGGCAGTCACTATCGTTGCGACCTTACGTGTTAGCCCTCTAAATGCCCGCGTTTTTTCATCAGCTCTAAAATACGTTTGGTCAGGATCAGTTCCAAAGCATAACCCATCTTGCCACCGGGTATCACCAGGGTGTTAAACCCGGTGATAAAAGACCCTTCTATCAGCCCTTTCAAGTTCAATTTGTATTCCACCGACGGCCTGGGTTTCAAAAAATGGATCAGAACAAGACTTTGATCGGGTGTCGGAATCGAACGACTGCCCAAGGGATTGGACGTATCGAGTATCGGTATACGTTGAAAATTGATATGAGTGGATTCGAATTGGGGAAGTATGTATTTCATGTAATCGTACATACGCCGGTTAATGATATCGACCACGTCCTCTGATTTGTAACCCCGTTCATTCGTGTCGCGGCAGATCTTCTGAATCCACTCTAGATTGATCGTCGGTGCTACGCCAATCAGCAAGTCGACCAGCTTGGCTATGTTGTATTCATCGGTGACAACACCGCCATGCAATCCCTCATAGAACAGCACGTCGGTATCGGACGGCAGTGGCTCCCAGTCGGTAAAGGTTCCGGGCTTTTTCCCGTACAGCGCCGCTTCCTCTTCATTGTGAATGTAGTGGCGTGTGTTACCGGTGCAAGTCTCACCATAACTGGTAAAAAGTTCATACTGTTTGTCGAACAGATTGCCATCAGGACCGAAATGACTGAGAACACGGCCTTCCTCCTTCGCCTTGGCCAATTCCCGTTTCATCTCCTTACGGTTGTAGCGGTGAAAGCTGTCACCTTCAACGAATGACGCATTAGCGCCGACACGTTCGAAGATATTGGATAAAGCATCTTTCACGGTTGTGGTGCCAGCGCCAGACGATCCGGTGATGGCAACAATCGGGTGTTTTCTCGACATGGTAACCTCCGCGATCAAAAGAGTCCCGCCCAAAATCCAGACAACTGCCCGCAATTTCGGGTCAGAAAAGAATAACCGCATATATACTAAGTCAAAAACGGGTCATAGAACAAACACTTTTTTCTCTAATAAACAATAACATAGCAAATCAATACCTGACCTCATGGGTAAATTCGCGCCGAATGGCAGGGATTTAGCCAGCATTTCTCACTAGGCGGTGTCGAATTCGGATAGGGCTTTGGCGGCGTGGAGGAGAGCTCGGATGATCAAAAATACAGTGTGCTAATCGAGCCACTATCACAGTTCAGGCTGGTCTTCACTCAAACCGCAGCTATGGCTACGCCCGAACGTTCGAACTAAATCATTTGGCCAATTGACTTCGACTCGCTGCTGTCACATGCTCGAGTCGTTCCGGTTGTTTTTAGCCGGGACCCAGCGACTTTAGTCGCTGGATTACAGTAAGCACCCGTATATTCTGTGTTCGGGCCAGCCCTCGCTGTTTCGCGCTGCTGCAGGCGGATTTAATCCCGTATATAACGTTCGGGGGTGACGTATGAGTGGTACAGCAACGCCTTGACCTCGTCTACGATTTTTCGGTAAGGCGTTCACGATCACGCAAATCCGCCTGGGTTTTGTTGATCTTGTAGATGCCGATGGGCAATAGGATGCCATAGGGTATCCATACCAGGTAGTTGTAAGGCA
>JABDQW010000176.1 GCA_013042055.1 Gammaproteobacteria bacterium
TTACCAAAATACTAGGTTATTAAGCTATGCCATATTACATTTTCAGAATGACGAGTCAGGAAGGTATGAATCTGGTGAAGAATCTTGAGTTAATCACCGAGTTCGAGACCTTCAAAGAAGCCAAGAAATTCGCGCGGGAAAAGCGTAGCGAACTGCCGGATGATTCGCATGAGATCATCAAGGTCATGTTTGCCGAGAATCAATTGATTGCTGAAGAACAGCTGTTGGAGCACCGGGAAAAACCGGTGCTGATGGAACACGAGAAATGATGCGGCGGGACCGTGGAAGAAAGCGAATACAAGTCTACCTACAGTGAAATAGCTCGTATTCGTTGTGTATTCGAGAAATCACTGACTAACAATAAAGCTCGATGTACCTATGCACGCCATTTTTGGTTGGCTGATCGTGAAGGTTACGCCTGCAAATCGAACCAGGCATCGGCCAAATGCCACGATTTACTGGACAAACTACGGGTGAATTCACGTTTCATCCTCAAAATCGCGCACGCGGCGGAGCAATTGCCTCATAACATGGAAATTCGGGTCCAGGTTGGTGGTTTGCACGGAATCGAGCAATTGTTTGGCTCCGATCAGCCGGGGTCAATAAAAGATATTTTTGAATTGATAGCAAGGGCTGAGGCTGAATACAGCGGTTTGGACAAGCTGCCCTTCGATCGCATCGTGCAATCAATCAGTCGCTATCAAGGAAGGAAAAGCAGAAAACGCAATTGAGAGTCCAACATGAACAATACGAAAATTGTACGCGCACGCTCCAGCGAAGAATATGTATCCATGATCGAACAGGCACTGGATGACGTATGGGATCTGCGTCAGTCGATCGAATATGATGAGGAATACATGGCAGATGCCCGAGAATTTATCGGGCCGTTAGAAAAAAGCCTCAAAGACTTGTATCAGTCTATGAAAGACGGCAGTTATCAGTTCGCCAACGGAGATCTGCCGTTTATGGAGATCGTTGAGAATTATCATGATGCGCAACTGCCCTTCAAATTTTTGCTCAAGCGTATCAATGAAACGCATATGAAAGGACTGGCGGTCTGATTTACCCGACGAGTGGTTAGCCCGTCCATCTGGTGAGAAATGCGGGTTAGATATGCTGCCTTTACGATGATTCGCTGTGGATAACTTTGGGGATAAATTCCGCTCGATGCAGCGGCCCTCGTTATCGACTTGTTGAAACTGTACCGATACCCAATCGTGCCTCGTATAATAAATGCTAATATTTACAGCGGGTTATGTAGCATTTCCTAATGTTTACGGTAAATTAGTTTATCTAAGCCGTTGTTTGTCAGCCGCATTAGTCCAATTTGGTGCGATGTGAATAACTATAGCCCGCATTTCTCACCAGGCGGCGTAGGATACTGGTGAGAAATGCGGGCTAGTCCCTGGCTTGGCCGATCGATTTCAAGGCCGCTTGCTTGCTAATCGCGTCGTACGGGGTATGACGAATGCGATCGTGAACGTGCATCCTGTACTCGATAAAATCTTCTGATGTATCAAAGTGCAAGAATGGATTGCCAGCACACTGGGCATCCATCGTCGAGGTGGGGTGCACGGGTGCGTAATTATGACCAGGATGTAGGGTGGTGTTGCCAGGTAATTCGGATCGGATGCGTTTTAACGACTGGTACATCGCTTCTGGATCACCACCTTGCAGGTCGCATCGGCCACAACCGAAAACAAACAGGGTGTCACCCGCGATCAGGTCATTGCCCAGATAGTAACAGGCAGAGCCAGGGGTGTGGCCTGGCGTATGCAGGATCTTAATTTCGGTATTGCCAATGCGGATGCTATCACCACCATGATGCAAGCTGGGTTCAATCAATGCCTTGCCCCAAAATTGGGCTTCAGGTTTGAGTAAATGGATTTGTGCGTCGCTGTGTTCGAGTACGGTTTCGATACCATTCACATGATCATGGTGACTATGGGTGAGTAATATATCCGTGATTTCGATACCGTGGTTGTCGGCGAGTGCGAGCACCTGTTCGACATCCCAAGCCGGATCGACGATCGCTGCGGTATGGCTTTGGTGATCATGGAGCAAGTAGACAAAATTCTCCATCGGGCCGAGTTCCACGGTAAGAATTGTATAATCGGTGGTTACCGCCATATTGTTCTCCTGGTGCACCAGCTAATTTAGGCGTTGTGAGTCAATGTTATACCATAGTGTGTGATACGTAGGCAGTCTATGCAATCATGGTTATAATCTAACCCGAATGTTGCACGAAGGCGGACATGCAACACGTGGGCTAGCTGCATTTCTCATCAGTCGTCGTGGCAAACTGACAGGGCATTGGCCATTTGGAATATATAGTGTTCTATTTAAGCAGACCTAACAGGGTTCAGGCTGGTCTTCGTGTCCGCAAGCTCGTAGGGTGCGCCATGCGCACCGCAAATTATCAGTTTTCTGGCCCACTCCGGTGCGCACGGCGCACCCTACTGAGCAAGATCCTTTGTAGATTCAAAGATCAAGTGAGGGCTCGTCCATCTTGTGAGACATGCGGGCTCCGCCCTGCGCCTGCTCCCGTGATCCTGGTGAGAAATGCGGGCTAGACGGCCTCAAATTGGTGTTGGTGTTATGGTTTGGCAGGGTGACAGGCTGCTGTTGGGTAAGCGCATCAGTCAGCACAGTGAAAATACCTGGCAGTTTCCCGGTGGACATTTGGAGTTCGGTGAGACCGTGGAGAAATGTGCGCAACGTGAAGTCGGCGAGGAGGCAGGGATCACTATACGTAATATCGTGCATTGTGGTTACACGAACGATGTTTTCATCGACGCCGGCAAACACTATGTCACACTGTTCGTTTGCTCGGATTACGATTCGGGAGAGCTCCGGGTCATGGAGCCGGATAAATGCGAAAAATGGCAATGGTTCCAATGGAATCAGCTGCCAGAGCCACTGTTCTTGCCAATCAGAAACTTTTTAACGCAGTCCCCGGATTTATATACGCTGCATCACGGCCAGGATATTCAAGCAGTCGTGCATAAATAAAGTCGGCCAACCAAGGTGCGATCTGCTCGCTGGCGTGCAGGAGCCGACGTGCCAGCACTGAGCCGGGTGTGTCTTGGATGTCTGTCGAGAATAACGGATCCAGTAGCTGCGATACGCCCATCACCAGTGCCACGGCCTCGATCTGCTCTAGACGCGTGCGTTCGAACCCGGTCTCGGTGTTCCAACTGAGTGACCGACTGCAGCCTCGCTTGTTATGGGTCAAATGAAAGCGCACGGGCACTTCCTTGTTGAACCAGATATACAGATCCATGTCTGAATCAGAATACATCCGACGGTTTGCATGACCTGCGTAATGACGGAATTTGGATATTTCTTTAAGCATGGTTATTACCTAGCAAAGATTGAACGAATGCGTCATATTTTTGGGTATTTATGGTAAATATAACCCGATAGGCGGGCATGTTCTGTGAAGTAGTTCTACAATTGTGCCATAACAGAGAGCAGCAATAACGACATGAGTACCAAAATAAGACCCGGTATGCGGGAATTATGGGAAAGCTCGCAGTTAAATAGTGCGAGTGCCACCTGGTTGGAGTCACTGTATGAGGCGTATTTAAGAAACCCTGAGGGTATTGATATTGAGTGGCGATGGTTTTTCGACGAGCTACCCCGAGCCAAGTCTGGCAACGGTGGTAGCCGCGTTGGCAGAGAATTGCCGCATGACGAAATCAGGGCGTATTTCAAAGCGATAGCGCGGGAGCATCACGCGGTCCCGACGGTCACACCCAGTCATGATCTCGAGTTGGAGCGCAAGCAGGTTCATGTGCTTCAATTGATCAACGCCTACCGTTTTCGTGGCCATCAACATGCAAATACGAACCCGCTCGGCAGCAGGTATCAGGTCGATGTACCGGAACTGGATCTGGCTTATCACCAGCTCAGCAAGGCCGATTTCGATACGGTTTTCGAAACGGGATCATTGGCTGGGCCGGAAACATTAACCCTGAGTGAAATCTACAGCAAGATCAGGGAGACCTATTGTGCTTCTATTGGTGCCGAGTACATGCATATCATGGAAACGGCGGAAAAACGCTGGTTACAACAAAGACTCGAGCTGACTCGGGGTAGAATCGATCTAGATTTTGTAGAGAAAATCAACGTCCTGCAACAACTTACAAACGCAGAAGGTTTGGAGAGATACTTGCATACCAAGTATGTTGGCCAGAAGCGGTTTTCACTTGAAGGCGGTGAGTCTCTAATTCCTTTACTGGACGAGCTGGTGATGCACGCCGGTGCTCAAGGCGTTAAGGAAGTCGTGATTGGCATGGCGCACCGTGGTCGCCTGAATGTATTGGTCAATATTCTCGGTAAAACACCGGCCGAGCTGTTTGCTGAGTTTGAGGGAACCAAGGATGTGCAGGAGTTGACCGGAGACGTCAAGTATCACCTGGGATTTGCGTCGAACATGCAATCTCGTGGTGGGCCAGTCCATCTTGCGCTTGCCTTTAATCCTTCACACTTGGAAGTTGTGGCACCCGTGGTCGAAGGTTCGGTACGTGCACGTCAGTGGCGTCGTGGCGATGCCGAAGGTGTCGAGGTTATCCCGGTGCAGATTCATGGTGACGCTGCGTTCTCTGGCCAGGGCGTGGTGATGGAAACGCTGCAGATGTCACAATCACGTGGTTTTTCCACCAAAGGCACGATACATATTATCGTCAATAACCAGATTGGCTTTACGACCAGCTATCTGAAAGACGCGCGCTCAACACACTATTGTACCGATGTTGCAAAAATGGTTGATGCTCCAATCTTTCATGTGAATGGTGATGATGCTGAAGCCGTCATCATGATTACACGGCTTGCCATCGATTACCGCATGACCTTCAAGAAGGATGTCGTGATCGATTTGGTCTGCTACCGGCGTCATGGTCATAATGAGGCGGACGAACCTAAAGCCACACAACCGATGATGTATAAAAAAATCGCCAGTGTGCCTACAACGCGTGAAGTCTACGTGCAACAGCTGGTTGACGAAGGTGTTCTGCAACATGATCAAGCCGATGAAGTTGTTGGAAACGTACGCAAGGCACTGGAGACGGGACGGTGTGTCTTACCGCACAAGCTGCCCGATGGCAGTCCTGATAAAACCATGCACATGGACTGGAAACCGTACTCCAAGGCCTCTTTACTGGATGATGTTGAAACTGGGGTGCCAATAGAAACAATACGTAAACTGGCTACGACGATGCAGCAGCTGCCCAAGGGCTTTGACTTGCAAAGTCGCGTTCAGAAAATTTTAGATGATCGACACCGGATGACGGCGGGCGCTTTACCTCTGGACTGGGGTTATGCAGAGATTATGGCCTATGCCACCCTGGTTAATGATGGTTATCCAGTCCGCTTATCGGGACAGGATAGCGGTCGTGGTACCTTCTTCCATCGTCATGCTGTACTGCATAATCAAAAAGACGGTGTTGCCTTTGTTCCGTTGCGAAGCATCGGCAAGGGTAAGAATAATTTTCTTGTGATCGATTCGTTGTTATCTGAGTTGGCTGTGCTCGCTTTCGAATACGGTTTTGCTACAGCGGATCCGAGTGTGCTTTCCATCTGGGAAGCGCAGTTCGGGGATTTTGCGAATGGAGCACAAGTGGTCATCGATCAGTTCATATCGGCTGGTGAACACAAATGGGGCAAGGCCTGTGGCCTGGTAATGCTGTTGCCGCACGGCTTTGAAGGTCAGGGTGCCGAACATTCGTCGGCTCGAATCGAGCGATATCTGCAATTATGTTCAGGTAACAACATGCAGGTCTGCGTGCCAAGTACACCGGCACAGATGTTTCATTTACTGCGTCGGCAGATGCTGCGCAATTGTAGAAAACCGCTGATAGTGGTGACACCGAAAAGCTTGTTGCGCCATAAGGAGTGCACGAGTTCGCTGGATGATCTTGCAAGTGGCCATTACCAGCGTGTCATACCGGAAGTGGATGATATCGATGCGGCGAAAGTGAAACATATCGTCCTCTGTAGTGGCAAAATATACTACGAGCTGCTAAAAAAACGCAGAGAGGCGAATCGCACGGATTATGCTATTGTCAGAGTCGAACAGCAATATCCGTTTCCAGGACCAGAACTCAATGAGTTGCTCGATCAATACCGGCATGCCAAAGACCTGGTATGGGTACAGGAGGAGCCGAAGAACCAGGGAGCTTGGGACTTTCTAAAACCCAGGATACCGGCGATGCTCAAAAAAGCCTGGCGGCTCCACTATATCGGCCGTGAGTCATCATCGGCACCGGCGGTGGGATCCGCCAAACTGCATGCTGCTCAGCAACGTGAGTTGATTGACAAAGTACGCAATTTTAACAACAAGAATTAAGATTATTATGTAGGCGCAATAATGTCAGTAGAAATCAGAGTCCCGGTCTTACCCGAATCGGTTGCGGATGCCGTCATTGCAGGTTGGCACAAACAAGCAGGTGATGCGGTTATTGAGGATGAAACCTTGGTCGACCTTGAAACGGACAAAGTCGTTCTAGAGGTGCCTGCCATCAGCAATGGTGTGGTCAAGAAAATTTACTTTAACGTCGGTGACACTGTAACGGCTAATCAGCTGCTCGCAGTCATCGATGAGACTGTACCGGCGCAAAGCGCTACACGGGCAGATACCTCGCGCTTGACCCAAGCGACGGTATCTGAAATAGGAAACAAGGTGGTAGAGCTCAGAACGGAGTCGCCATCTGAGGCGCCGATCAGCCCTTCCGCCCGCAAAATGATGGCCGAAAACCATATCGACTCTTCCGTCATTCATGGTAGCGGCAGAGGCGGCCGCGTGTTAAAGGAAGATGTTGTCGCTTATCTTCATAATCGTAACCAGACGCCGCAAGTGGCCGAGACCAGCAACCGGGCACCCTCAGCGCGTGAAGCGGCAAAACCGGAAAACGTGCCGGTAGAGATGGACGGTAGCTCTGGGCGAATCGAAAGAAGAGTGCCGATGACGCGACTGCGGGCACGTATCGCTGAGCGTCTGCTGGATGCGCAGCACAATGCGGCGATATTGACGACCTTTAACGAAGTCAACATGAAACCCATAATGGATCTACGTGCGCGTTATAAAGAGGCATTTGAAAAGGAATATGGGGTTAAACTGGGATTTATGTCTTTCTTTGTCAAAGCCTCCGTGGAAGCACTGAAAAAATTTCCCGCTGTCAATGCCTCGATTGATGCCAATGATATCGTCTATCACGGTTACTATGATATCGGGATTGCGGTATCGGGACCCGGTGGTCTGGTTGTGCCGATATTACGTAATGCGGAGGCGTTGACCCTTGCCCAGATCGAGCAGGCTATAATCGACTATTCCAACAAGGCAAAAGACAGTACGCTATTGATCGAAGATATTACAGGCGGAACCTTCACCATTTCCAATGGTGGTGTATTCGGATCTATGCTGTCTACACCGATACTGAATCCACCACAGAGCGCGATACTTGGTATGCACACGATTAGGGAAAGGGCAATGGCTGTCGATGGCAAAGTCAAGGTATTGCCAGTCATGTATCTTGCGTTATCCTATGATCACCGCATTATTGATGGTCGCGAAGCTGTTCAGTTTCTGGTCACGATCAAGGATATGTTAGAGGAACCATCACGGATGCTACTCGGAATATGAAAAACTAACAAAACATTGTTTTACGGGTGTGAATTGAGTAAAAAAAATTATGATGTTGTTGTCATTGGGGCTGGGCCGGCAGGCTATGTGACAGCGATCCGTTGTGCTCAGCTGGGTATGAAAGTGGCTTGTGTCGATGAGTGGTTGAACCGTAAAGGCGAACCCTCATTGGGCGGCACCTGTCTTAACGTAGGCTGCATCCCTTCCAAGGCCTTGCTCGAATCGTCGCATCTGTACGCCACGGCCAACAACGAATTTTCTGAACATGGTATCACCACAAAAAGTATAAAAGCCGATATCGGCACGATGATGGCCCGCAAGGACAGCGTCGTCAATGAACTGACCCAAGGTATCAATACGTTATTCAAAGCCAACAAGATCGACCTGATTCGTGGTCACGCACGCCTGGTGCCCGGTAACATCGTGAATGTGTCGAATCGCGGCGACAACAAGATTAGAGAATCACTTCAAACAGATAATATCGTTATTGCCGCCGGATCCTCGCCTGTTCGATTGGAGCGTGCGCCAAGAACCGAGGGCCATATTTTTGATTCCGCCGGTGCGCTTGAATTCGATTCGGTACCAAAGACGCTAGGCGTTATCGGTGCCGGTGCTGTCGGGCTGGAACTCGGTAGTGTCTGGTCACGCTTGGGATCAGACGTCGTGTTACTCGAAGCTATGGATACTTTTTTGATGGCGGCAGACAAGCAAATCTCCCGCGCCGCATTCAGTTCGTATCGGCAGCAAGGGCTCGATATCCGACTTAATGCGCGTTTGCTCTCTACTGAAGTCAAGCAGAAAAAAGTGCACGTCAACTACGAGGATACTCGTGGCGCGCAGCAGGTGCAGTTTGACAGGCTCATCGTTGCGGTCGGACGCAAACCAAACAGCGATCATTTATTCGGTGACGAGATGGGCATCGAGATCGATGAGCGTGAATACATACACGTCAATCGTTTTTGTGAAACTAGCGTGCCGGGTGTCTATGCGATCGGTGATATCGTACGCGGGCCGATGCTGGCACACAAAGGCTCAGAAGAGGGCATCATGGTCGCTGAACGGATCGCAGGCCAAAAATCAAGCGTCAACTATGATCTGATTCCGTCAGTGATATATACGCACCCCGAGGTGGCATGGGTCGGTAAAACCGAACATGCTTGTAACACTGCCGGGATACCGGTCAATGTCGGTACGTTTCCACTGGTTGCCAGCGGTCGTGCTAAAGCCATGGGTGTTAGCGAGGGTTTGGTCAAAGTCATCGCCCACAAGGAAACGGACCGGATTCTTGGTGTTCACATTTGTTCATCGCAGGCTTCTGAGCTGATCGCTCAGGCAGTGGTTGCGATGGAGATGGAGGCCAGTGCTGAAGATCTTGCGCTGACGATGTTTGCTCATCCGACATTGTCCGAGTCGGTTCATGAAGCGGCGTTGGCAGTACACAAACGGGCCATTCATATCAAGAATTAGCAACGAGAGATTGACTTTTGACGCTGCACTCTGGATAACCGAAGTTCAGCTGCGGGCTAGCCCGCACTTCTCACCAGGCGGCGAAAAATACTGATAAAGTTTTGCTTGTTAAAGAAAAGCTAGAATGATTAAAAATACAGGGTGTTATTCAAGCATGCCTATCACGGTTCAGGCTAGTCTTCGCGTCCGTAAGCTTGCTCTTCACTCAAACCGTAGCTATTGCTATGCTTTTCGCTCCAGAGCGGCGCTTACGAACACGAATCCTGCGCCTGCTCCCGTGATCCTGGTGAGAAATGCGGGCTAAAAG
>JABDQW010000268.1 GCA_013042055.1 Gammaproteobacteria bacterium
CCAATCCATTTCTCGGATGGCGTGGGATTCGAATTATGCTGGATCATCCGGAAATATTTATTACTCAGATTCGAGCTTTACTCAGATCCAATCAATATGCAAACAATATGAAATTAATGTTGCCTATGATCAGTGATGTGAGTGAAGTGGATGAAGCTCTGGCAATCATTAAAAAAGTATATTTAGAGTTAATCGAAGAAGGAATCGATGTACCCATGCCATCGGTTGGAATTATGATCGAAGTTCCTTCTGCCGTTCATCAGATGGAATCATTTGCCAAGCGAGTGGATTTCTTTTCGATTGGTAGTAATGATCTAACTCAGTATTTGCTTGCAGTTGACAGAAACAATAAACAGGTTGCGGGCCTCTACGACTGTTTACACCCTTCTGTTTTACGTTCTATTAAATACGTTATAGATATTGCGCACCAACATAATAAGCCAGTGAGTATCTGTGGCGAGATGGCGGGTGACCCAGCATCGGCACTGGTACTAATCGGCATGGGGATTGATAGCCTGAGTATGAGTACAGGTAGCCTGCTTCGTGTGAAATGTGTAATTCGTTCATTTACCTTGCAACAGGCTAAGGAACTGGCGGATGCGTCTTTAACGTGTGAGAGCGCATCGGATATACGAGCCATGCTATTCAATGCTCTGGAAGACGTCAAATTGAGCGGCTTGGTCAGGGCTGGTATCCAGTAGCACACGATGTACACTAAGCTATAACCGGCGCGTCACATTCTAGCCTGGATGTTGCACGAAGGATTCGGATTTTAGGGGCGAGTTGGTTAAGCAGGTTGAACGATCACGCGCAGATTCATAGCCTTAGCTATGGATCAAGGGGGATCGTTCAAGATGTGACGCCAACTTGCACGTAAAACCGAATAGGACAAAATGTAACCGCACAATACCTTGTCATTTTGAGTGCATCTTTTTAAAACATCGACTAATACGCAACATTACATGTCCGCCTTCGTGCAACATCCGGGCTAGCCCGCATGTCTCACCAGGATCACGGGAGCAGGCGCAGGACGGAGCCCGCCTGGTGAGAAATGCGGGCTAGAATCGTTGTCACCCATCTAACGGCGCAAGCTTGTCGAAAAGTGCGTTATAGTTGTCAATATATGTCTCGATACTTACAGGCGAGGTCGTAGGAATATAGGCTGGCTTGATTGTGACAGAATGGATAGGCTGATTGCTGTAGTCAGCTTGATATAGATAGAGCAATGTAGCATATGTCCCAAGTATGCATACGCTGGCTATCAGTCCGGTCCTCAAAGCCCTCGCACTATACGTCACCAAAGCAAGGTTTAAGCCGATCATTAGCCCCCAAAGCAATATCAAAACAAGCCACTGTGTGATGACACCCGCCTGTGCATTTGAAAAGAAATAATCAATGTAAGTATGGAGATCACCAGTTAGTGTGAACAGAGAAAAACATAACGCGGTAAAGAACATGTGTGAAAAAAAGTAATGATTGCCCTTGAGGATTTGGCCGGCCAGTGACCAGACGGAAGCCCATACAAGCGCAATCACGATGACAATGATCGCAATTACCGACAAATCACCCAAATCCGGCTCTGAAACTAATTCTATATAACCTGTCCATAGTGATAAAACGATCAACAGTACGAGCATTGCACTCGCAATTAAGGGCTTGAATTTATGATTGTGCAACCAGTTTGTAAAAGAGAACTCCCTGGTTTCTGGAATTCCATGATCCTCGGTATAAATAGCCACACTTGTCCGGCCTATCGTTAGTTGGTCGCCGGATCGTATACTAAACCCCGGCTCTTCAACAATTTTTTTATTGAGAAATACTGGATTTGTATTATCCCTGATGCTCACGCACCAGTCGTAGCCATCTTCTGCAGTAAGGTTCAGTTCCAATTGTGATGGCCCGACGTAGGGATCCCCAAGAATCACATCATTTGAAAATGCACGGCCAATTGTTAACGATCGACCATCATCGGAATTCGAAAAAGAGCGTTTATAGAATACATCTCCTACTTTCACAATTACTGACTTCATTTCACCGACCCTAGAAATTTGTTATGCATTCTTGCGATATTTTGTTGATCGATACCCATGGTATATAGAGAAACAACAAGAGCCTTATGACTTCCGTTTTCTGAGTCAGCATGGGTTGCAATGAGACCCGCATCATAAAGATCCTTGTACTCGACATACCCTCTGATGCAGGTGGTAATTTTCCAGGGCTCGACATATCGGCCCGAGCCGCTGTCCAGGTCTATAAAATCGGTAACACAACTAAAATTCGTCGTGTGCTCCTTGCTGTTACCGTTTGAAAAACTGGACATGACATGGTTCTGTTCAAGCAGCTTGTAAAATTGCGATGTAATGAGTTCGTCGCTGGTTATGCTTTCATAGTTGAAAGAGAATGCTCCCGTATACAAATCTGAATTTATAAATATTTCGTCTTTGGTTTTGCAGTGGCGGTGGACTTCTTCGTAGAGGTTCTGTTCCTTCTCCAGCGTATGACCCCAGCATTTCAGGGACTCGTGGAATTTATCCGGCAAGTCGAATTGTTGGAATTCTTTCGTTAGCCACTCCATGCCTGTCAGCATGCTGTAATAATCATTCTGATCCTGCATCAAATATTTGCGCGCATGCGCTTTATAATCAGCTGTGCTCAATGGCTCAAAACCATTTTCAACAAGTTCGATCAGATGCTTCGCCGGGACGAGGAAGCTTAGTTGCTCTCCGCCTTTAGAGACATTCACGCCGATAACATCGCCTGCACTGTTGAATACGGGGCCACCACTCATACCCGCATTTAAAGATCCGGAAAACAAGTATTTCATGTATCGTGAAGCTTCAACAAGCCCATTGTAGGTGCCCTCGATAATCGTCATACCCAGATCATTAGGGTTGCCCATGGAATATATGCGGGAGCCCTGCGCAAGTTGGTTCTGGCTCAGGTTCAGTTCTTGTTCACCCAGGCCCTCCACCTGGAGCAATGCAAGATCGTGCACGATGTCAAAATTGATGAGCGAAGCCTTACGCACATGGTTTTCATGATCACGCACCTCAACGCTATACTTCTCTCGTTCCAGGATGTAATCGGACACAACGTGATAATTTGTAGCAATTACACCAGTCGCAGAAATCTGAAATCCTGAACCAATAGTCGATTTATTTCCCGATGCATTGTCGATCACCTTGATCTGAAAGACCAAAGGAGCGTTCCGATCAAATAGCAATTTTGCCGTATCTTCAGCATGTGCAGCAAAAGATACCAGGCTGACCAGAGCACCAAACGAAAATAGTCTAAGTAGTGTCAAGAGCATCGTTAATTTATTAGCATAAAATACACTAATTGCATTCAAAACGAATACTTACGATAAAACACAAATCACGGTTGTTACCTGACTCAGAACGCTATATTCGATGTAGACCAAATAGGGCTTGTGTCTGAAGCTTCCCCAACAAACCGAACGTTTCATTGGTGAAACCTCAGACCAAGATTTGGAAGACAAGGGCAGAGCCGTTGCCGGTCTACCCATTGACTATTGTCACCAGGCAGGCTTGCTATTTTGATGCTGTTCCAGCCGGGTTTTTTGGGCCAGTAGCACCTTTGGGCCGTGCAGCGCTTTTGGGTCCTGCAGGACCTTTCGGACCAGCCGGACCTTTTGGACCTGCCGGGCCTTTTGGACCTGCCGCACCTTTCGGGCCAGCTGGACCTTTTGGACCTGCCGGGCCTTTCGGGCCAGCTGGACCTTTTGGACCTGCCGGACCTTTTGGACCCGCTGCACCTTTCGGGCCAGCCGGACCTTTTGGACCTGCCGGGCCTTGCTTGCCCAAAGCACCTTTAAAACCCGGTTGTCGGGCGAGTTCATCCAGTCGCGTCGATAGTTCATCGACCCTGGCTGTTAGTGCGGCCAGAACCTGTTTCAGATCCTCTTTTTTACCTTTGACAGATTTTTTTTTAGTTGATTTATCTTTTTTCTTACCCATAGTGAGTCCTCTTTGGATGCGCGTTTTAGGCTTTTAATATCACGGCAAATCTGTAGATTGTCGTAATGTTCCCTGCTACATATAGACTGAGTTACAGCCAATGTCAGGTTAATGACGAATATATCGTATTATGCAGGAGTTACATAGCGGGGACGCAGTTTTCCAGGACGATAAGCACGTCGGACACGGCTATTCAGCACGGTCAGGCATTGATTGAAAAACCGCTATTGCTGATGAGTCAGTCTGCAACGCAACTAACCCATAAATCTTGTCAACATGACCTGGCCAAGGTGAAACTAATTAGCTCGCGATTTCGCACTATTCGTTCGCCACCGCCGGTATCCGGAACAGGATGGTGTACAGCACCGGCACGACGATCATCGTCAGCAGAGTGGCGAAGCCGAGACCGGCCATGATCGTGATCGACATGTTGACAAAGAACACATCCTGCAACAGCGGAATCAGTCCGAGAATCGTCGTCGTTGCAGCAAGCACGACCGGGCGCAGACGGCTGACCGAGGAATCGACCACGGCCTGGCGTGGCGGCTTACCCTCATCGATCTGTTGATCGATTTCCTCGATCAATACAATGGCGTTCTTGATCAGCAGACCGATCAGACTGAGTGCGCCGAGCAAGGCCATAAAGTCGAAGGCGCCGTCGAAACCCAGCAAACCGGCAGTGACACCGACCAGTGCCAGCGGCACGGTCAGCCAGATGATCAGCGGCTGTCGGATCTTGCCGAACAACAGGATGCTGGTGATGATCATGAACAGGAATCCGGCGGGAATGGCCCTGAACAGTGCATCCTGCGCCTCAAACGAGTCTTCGTATTCGCCGCCCCAGGACAGGGTGTATCCGGGTGGCAGCTCCATCGCCTCGATTTGCGGCCTGACGCGATTGAATACCGGGCTGGTCAGGCTGCCGGTCGGATTACACGAGGCGATGATGGTCTGTTCACGGTTACGACCGCGAATCACGGTGTTTTCCCATACCGTTTCGAAGCGCGACACGACCTGCCCTACCGGTACCGAACGCTGTTGTACCGGGCTCCACACCTGAATGTCCTGGATATGCATGACATCTTCGCGTTCATCGGGCGGCGGCCGCAGCAGAATCGGTAGCAGACGGATACCGTCACGGTACAATCCAACCTGATTACCGTCAAACGCCACCTGCAGCGCATACGCAAGATCTTCGCGGCTGACACCCAGATCACGCCCGACCTTTTCATTGAATACCGGTTTGATCAGCTTGGTCGGTGAGCGCCAGTCATCGCGTATCTCCTTGGTTTCCGGGTCGGCGCGGAAAATGGCCTTGGCCTGCTCTGCCAGCTCACGTAGCACGGTTGCATCGGGGCCGTGAAAACGCGCTTCGATCTTGCCGTCGCGCCCGGGACCGATACGCAACGGCTTAAGGATAGGGTCGAGCTGCGGCATTTCGTCCGTCATATAGTCCTCGACCGCCGACCAGACCGCAGGGATCTGGTCGCGCCGTTCGGTGCGCACGATGATCTGGGCATAAGATGCAGCATCTTCCTTGGGCTCATAGACCAGCGTGTAACGGGTGGCGCCGCCACCGATGACCGACGCGGTTTGCACAACCCCGGGCTGCTGGCGCAGGAATGCGGCCACTTCCAGCGAATCGTCCCGCGTTGTGCGGATATCGGTGCCTTCGGGTTCCCAGATATCGACGAAGAACATCGGTGTATTCGCCTCCGGGAAGAAAGCCTCCTTGACCTGGGTGAAACCGTAGACCGACAGCGCGAACAGCGCGATCACGACCGTCATCGTGTACCAACGATAAGCGATCGAGGTGGAGACGATGGATCGATAGATGCGGAACGGCAGGGCCGCATAGGGATCACGGTCTTCGTTGCTGCTGTCGCCGGACTTCAACAACAGTGCGCATAACACCGGTGTCGTACTCACCGCAGTGATCCACGACAACGACAGCGATATCAGGATCACATAAAACAACGAGCGGGCGAACTCGCCGGTATCGGATTGGGAAAAGCCGATCGCGGAAAATGCGAGAATTCCGATCGCGGTACCGCCGAGCAGCGCGAACTGGTTTTTGGCCACGGTCTCGCGCGCCGCCTGCGCGGCTTTCATACCAGCCTGCATGCGCACCAGCATACCCTCGGCGACAACGATCGCATTGTCCACCAGCATGCCCAGCGCGATCACCAGGGCACCCAGCGAGACACGCTGCAATTCGATACCGAAGATCTGCATGATCCACAATGTACCAGCGACTGTGATCAACAAAACCGCACCGATGATGATGCCCGTGCGCAAGCCCATGAACAGCAACAGCACAACGATAACGATCGCCAGTGCCTGGCCGACGCTGACGATGAAGCCGTTCACGGATCTCTCGACTTCGGCCGGCTGGTTATAGATCTCATCGAGTTCGATACCAACCGGCACGCGTTCGCTCAGTTCCTCGATGCGCTCGGCCAGGCGCTCGCCGACATCGACGACATTCTGACCGGGCAGCATCGAAATCCCGAGCGTCAGTGACGGCTTGCCGTTGACGTATACCAGCTTGTCGGGTACTTCCCGGTATTCGCGTTTGATCGTAGCGATGTCGCGCAGGTATAACTGTCTGCGCTCCGCAGAACTGATCAGCAGGTCACCAATCTGTTTGACCGATTCGAACTCGCCGGTCGGCTCGATGCGGATATAGTCTGCGCCAACGCGCACGTTGCCGGCATCGACCGCGCGGTTTTGCGAGGCCAGCAGTTCCCCTATATGATCCAGCGAAATACCCAGCTCACCCAGCCGCGTACGCGATACTTCGATATAGACGACTTCATTCTGTACGCCGCCGATCTCGATCTTGCGCACACCGGGGACCAGCACCAGCTGTTTCTTGACTTCGTCGGCAACGTCCTTGAGGTCGCGGTAGGTATAACCCGATCCGTTGATCGCGACGTAGATGCCGTAGACATCGGCAAAATCATCGACGATGACCGGGTCCTTTGCGCCCGGTGGCAGCAGATGCTGCATGTCCGCGATCTTGCGTCTGAATTCATCATAAATTCCGGGAAAATCCTCGGTGCTGTAGTGGTCCTTGAAGTCGATTTCGATATCCGACATGCCCGGGCGTGAGATCGACATCTTGATGCGCTTCAGCTGGGGCAGGCGTTGGATCGCGTCCTCGATATGGTAAGTGACTTCGTCCTGCACCGATTGCGCGGAAGCACCCGGATAATAGGTAATGATCTTGGCCTTTTTGATCGTGTAGGCCGGATCTTCCAGTTTGCCCATGGCCTGAAAGCCGCTGATGCCGCCGCCGACCAGGACGATGATCAGCAGCCAGCTGATCACCGGCGATTTGACACTGAACTCGCCGATGTTCATCCCTGATCCCTGTCGCCGGTGTCTTCAACGGGCGCTGTTCTGACAGTGCCGCGCGGCAGATTATCCGTCGCCTGCTCGACGTCAGGCAGCAGCCGCACCTTCATGCCCTCGACCAGAAACGGCGCCCCTGCAGTGACGATGCGCTCGCCGCCGTCCAACCCAGACAGAACCTGGATGGTGTTGCCCTGCATCGTGCCGACTTCGATCTCACGGACTGTCACCGTCATCGTATCCTGATTCACAATCCAGACTTTCGGTGCCAGCCCCGGATCGGCGACCACCGCGGCGACCGGTACCGTGAACATCCTGCCGCTGTCCAGAAAACGGGTCAGGTCCACGTTCACCGTCGTGGTCATGCCGGGCAGTACTTCCAGTTCATCGGGTGCCGGCAAGGTATAAGTGACTTCGAAGGTCTGCGTTGCCCGGTCGGCACGCGTGGCCGCCTCCTTATAACTCAGCCAGTAACGCCTGTCAGGCGCGGCATCGAACACGGCATACACCGGAACATCGGTTGCTTCGTCGTCGACGCCTGCCTCGTTCAGCCGGATCACCAGGCTTTCAGGCACGTTGAATTTGACGTCCAGCAGATTCAGATCACGCAATGCGATCACCGGTTGTTTGGCTTTTACTTCTTCGAAATTCTGCACATAACGCTGGGCCACGTTGCCGCTGAAAGGTGCTCTCAAGGTGGTGTAGGACAGGTCCAGCCGGGCCTGATTCAGCGCCGCCTCGGCACTCTTGTAATCCGCCTCGACCTTGTCGTAATCGACGCGCGAGATAAATCCGTCCTTGACCAGTTCCTTGGCGCGTTCGTAATCGGCACTGGTACGCTTGTACACCGCATTACGATCGTCATAGGCGGTCTTGAAATCCGCATCATCCAGTTTCGCGATGATGGCACCGGCACTGACCTCATCGCCTTCCTTAATCGGCAGTTCCTTCAGCGTGCCTGGCACCCGGAATGCCAGCTCGACCCGGCGAGCCGATTCGATCCTGCCCGGCAGGCGGCGCTCGCCGCCGACGCCCGGATCACCGACCACAGTGGTTTTCACCGGCCGGATCTTTTCACCCGCCTGCTCTTCGACGCTGCTGTCACAGGCTGACAGCGCGAGCGTAAGCGCAAGACACACCAGCTTGATACTACGATTGTCAGGGTAAATCATGACATTTGGCTCCGTCTGAATGTTCGTCGCAAAAGCTATGCTGCGTCGTGATCGTGCAGCGCCTTCGCGCAGTGTTCTGACCCGAG
>JABDQW010000271.1 GCA_013042055.1 Gammaproteobacteria bacterium
GCCACGCCCGGATAATCGGCGATACCCGGATCCTTCGTCACGCCCACCAGTTTGGGATGGTTGATCTTTTTGAGCTTGAGTACGTCGTCGTCCTTATTTTTGTTCTTCAGGATATAGTCGCGTACAACATCCCACATCAAACGGCCTTCGGGTGTGCGGTTGACCTGGGCCCAGCCCGCGACTTTGTATTTCTGATCGGTTTCGATCGAATGGCCGTTATCCAGACGGGCGTCGGTAATGCGTTCGTACAAGGGTTTCGAGGGATCGATGGTGTAGTCGAGACCTCCGACACGCACCATGTCGCCACCGGATTGCAGGTAGGGATCCGGGTCGAACAGGTTATCCGCAACTTGCTCGAGGATATTTAGTAAGTCTTTTCCGGTCATCTCCTGAACGTAGGTCTCTGCATACGTCATCGAGCATTGGGTCATGACGTCTTCCATCGTTATCCAGTCGCCTTCGAGTGTGGTCGTACCCCAACGCACACCAGGTGATAGGGCGACATCGGCATCGTATTCTTGACGCAGTGCATTGCATAAGACCTGGTCCCAGGTACCCATGAAATTCCCGCGACGGTATAGGGTACGATCGGCAATCGCCAACTTTTCTTGCAGGATTTCCTCGTAGGTTTTACCCAGCCGGTTCTTGTTGAAATATAGTTTCTTGACGCGGCTCTCGATGATGTTCTCGTCGTATTTGGCACTGCGCATTTGATCGATATAAGCCTGCAACTCCTTGTCCGCTGGCAGGGCGTCTGCAAACACCGGCAGCATCCGGTAGTGCATCGACTTGATCCTGCCATCGTCGATTTCAAAATCCATAACGCCGAGGAACTTACCGTTAGAGCCCGCATTTGTGACCCAGCATTCGTTACCCTCGACGTTCTTGACCCTGACCGGTCTGGGCACGCCGTCATGGGTATGGCCGCCGAACACAGCATTCAGGCCGGGTACGCGTTCTGCCATTTTAATATCGACGTCCATGCCATTGTGTGAGAGCAGCACGATGGCATCCGGTTTCTGTTCTTCACGTATACCTTCAACAAGCTCGATCATGTCATCTTCCCGCAGACCGAATGACCAGTCGGGGAAGAATTCCTGTGGATTGGCATTCGCTGTGCGCGGAAAAGCCTGACCGACGACGCAGATACGTGCACCGCCGATTTCGCGAATCACGTAGGGTTGGAATGCATGGCCGGTATCTTCGTCGTAGAGACCTCGGCCGTCGTAGGTTTCAACCAACTTGGCATAACCGTCGTCCATCAGCGAGTCTTCTTTGACGCGGACGTTTTGGCCGATGAAATCACCCTTGAACAGGGCGACATTGCTCAACACTTCATCTTCGCGGTAGGTGAATTCCCAGTGGCCGACCATGACGTCTATACCAAGAATGTTGGATGCCTCCACCATGTCGACACCGCGAGTCCACAACGAGGTCCCGGAACCTTGCCACAAGTCACCGCCGTCGAGCATCAGCGTGTTATCGCGTCCACCCATTTGCTCGCGTAGACGGTCGCACAAGGTCTTCATGTGGGCCATGCCACCCATGCGACCAAAACGCTTGGCGTCTTCGTTGAAGTTCAGGTAGGTAAAGGCGTGCGCTTCGGGCGTGTTTTCCTTAATGCCCATTGCGTCTAGAAACTGTTTACCTACAATATGCGGCGGTCGGCCTAAGGCATCGCCCATACCGAGATTGACATTGGGCTCACGGAAAAACACGGGATTCAGCTGGCCGTGAAAATCGGTGCAGTGAAGAATACGTACGTTACCGCGTTTCGGAATCGTATAGAAATCCTTGCGCAATGGACTGGCTGTTGCGTCTTTGCCGCACGAAGCCAACCACGGGAACGTGCCAGCGGCAGCCCCGGCACTCAATAACTTCAAGAATTCTCGACGATCTATACGCGACATGTATCGAACCTCTCTAGCGATGGCGGTAAAGCGATTTATTTATATCAAACCTCAGATGATATCCTAGTTTTTGACAAAATGTTAATTAGCAACAAGTAATGTAGGCAGGGTTTGACCGTCGCTCTGATTTCTAAGAACAACTGCTTGTTCTGGGTTAAGATCCGCAACCCATGATATTCCGACTAATAGCGTACATGTTCATCGCGATGGGCCTGACCTGTGTCGCGCAAGCAGACGTCGTCAAGCCAGCCTTGGTTGAAATCAGTGCCAATACCAAAGGTACGGTCACGATTGAAGTCCGAGCCAGCATAGAAGCCTTGCTCACCGGCATCGATGCCCGTTACAAAAACACGCAAGATGCACCAACTGCCGAAGAATACGACCAGTTGCGTATATTACCGCCTGATCGGCTTCGGCTCGAGTTTGAGACCTTCAGAGCAGAATTTCTCGAGCATTTGTTGCTGAAGGCGGATGACGCGCTCGTGCCATTGGAGATCGTGGAGGTATCCATCCCAGAACCGGGCTATCCGAAAGTGCCGCGTATTAGCGTGATCATACTAAGTGGCGAACTTGATCAAAGTTCGACTAGCTTGCAATGGTATTACCCAGCCAGGTTTGGCGACAACGCCGTGCGTGTGCGTCAGGTTGATGAGGACAACGAAAAATGGCACTGGTCGGAATGGCAATGGTTGCGCAATGATAAGCCCAGCGAACCGTTCTCGCTTGAAGACCTGTTCACTCAAAGGCCTATCGCCGAAGTGATCATCTCCTATATCGTGATTGGCTTTGAGCACATCGTACCCAAAGGGACCGATCATATCCTGTTTATTCTGGGCATTTTCTTGCTCAGCACACGACTAAAACCCTTACTGTGGCAAGTCACGATGTTCACGGTCGCGCATACGCTGACGTTGGCCTTGTCGATGAAAGGCGTAATCAGTCTACCGGACAATATCGTTGAACCCTTGATTGCCTTGTCGATTGCCTACATCGGTATAGAGAATATCTTTGCGCACTCGCTCCATAAGAGTCGGTTGGTTTTGGTGTTTCTGTTCGGGCTGCTCCACGGCCTAGGATTTGCAGGTGTGTTGTCTGAATTTGGTATGCCGGCGAATGCTTTTGCGACGGCGTTAATCAGTTTCAATGTGGGTGTTGAGTTGGGTCAGATCGCAGTCATCGTTGTTGCTTATCTGCTCGTTGGTGTCTGGTTCCGAGAAAAACCGTGGTATCGCCAGCTCATCATTGTGCCGGCATCGCTGGTGATTTCGCTTATTGGTCTTTACTGGACCTATGATCGCATCGTGTTCTAGCGCGCATTTCTCACCAGGCGGCGCTTGCGTACACCAGCCCGCCTGCTCCCGTGATCCTGGTGAGATATGCGGGCTAGGGCCTGTCGCGCAGACTCCTAGATACTCGCATCGTATTATTTGCCTTTGATATAGCGATCGTCGTCGAATGACGTGACCCAGGTGGGTCGGTACACGACGAAAATGGTGATCAGCATGCCGGTCACGAAGGCTTCCGGAAACATGAACAAAGGGAGATATTGCAGTGATTCCTCAATCAGCTGCTCATTAGGGTAGGCGTTGATCAGCACAAACAGGGCGATCGCAGTCAAGCGGCTGATCGCAATTGCAATACCAGCGCCAAAGAATGCACAGATAAAGATGTAGATAAAAAAATTATCCGGTAGCCATTTGTGGGACAGTTTCAGAATGCTGTAGCTGACCATGCACGGTAGCACGATACTCAACAGTCCGTTCACGCCCAGGCTGGCCCAGTCCGAACTTTGCAATAATAACGAGGCAATCAGGGTGATGGTCAGGCCGATGGTGGCCAGTGGCCAGCCGAACATCAGCGTGAAAAGCGTGGCCCCCAGATGATGAAAGCCGAGCCCGGGTGATATACCTGCTTTAATACCCCAGATTGTCAGCAGCAACACGATGGCACCCATAAAAACATGCTGGTTTTCCTGATTGCTGAGCCATCGTTTCCAGGGTGCCCGCCCGATTGCAACCAGCAAGAACAGTGAAAACAGAATATTACTGGACCATATCAGTCCGCTCGGCAGCAAAACCGACGGTATGTGCAGTCCGATCAGCCAGCTGATGTCAACCATCATTTCCCGCTTTTTCTGAATAAGAGCCTACGCTTGGTGAAGGTAACAAATATAAAAGGGCGATTCCAATGGAATTCTTCGAACAATCCTGCTTAAATCCGCGGCATGTTCCAACCTAAAGAGCTCTTTATCGGTCTACGCTATACCCGAGCCAAGCGTAAAACACACTTCGTTTCGTTTATCGCATTTATTTCCATTGCCGGCGTATCGTTGGGAGTATTTGCGTTGATCGTTGTGCTGTCGGTGATGAATGGCTTTGGCAATGAGCTACGTGATCGCACGCTGAGTATGACATCACACGCAACCATCACCGGATTCGACGGCACCATGGGTAGCTGGGAACTGAACGCTGAAAAAGCAAAGCAAAATCCCAGCGTTGTCAGTGCGGCACCCTACATACGCAAGGAAGTCATGTTGTCAAACGGCCGACGCGTCAGCGGTGCCCTGGTCAGAGGAATTGAGCCTGAAACTGAAAAAACTGTATCAACGGTGGCGAACAAAATGGTCTCGGGTGAGCTAACAGACCTTAAGGACGGTGACTACGGTATCGTTATTGGACGCGAACTGGCCAATTCCCTCGGCGTGTATGAAGGTGACAAGCTAACTGTGATCACCCCGCAAGCCAGTGTGACTGCCGTCGGCGTCATGCCAAGATTGCGCCGCTTCAAGGTCGTCGGGGTATTTGAAGTCGGCATGCACGAATTCGACAGCGCGATGGCGTATGTGCATATTGGAGATGCCGCGCGACTGTTTTCGTTTGATGAAGGGCAAGTCAATGGTATTCGGCTGAAGCTGCTCGATCTGTTCGAAGCCCGCACAGTCACTCATGAGCTCAATCAAACCTTTGGTGAAGAATATTGGATCCGCGATTGGACCCGACAACACCGCAACTTTTTCAAGGCGTTAAAAACCGAAAAGACGGTGATGTTCATCATCCTGCTGATGGTTATCGCAGTGGCTGCACTGAATATCGTTTCGACTCTGATGATGACCGTTAGAGACAAGGAAGCGGATATCGCCATATTGCGCGCACTTGGCATGACGCCGGGAAGCATCATGACCATCTTCGTGATACAAGGGACCATCATCGGCATGTTCGGTACGCTGATTGGTGTTGCCGCTGGTGTTCCGGTCGCACTCAATGTTTTTGAGATCGTTTCCTGGCTGGAACGTTTGTTCCAGACCGATTTTCTTCCGTCTGATGTTTACTACATCAGTGACATCACCGCCGATGTGCGGCCTCGGGAAGTTCTCACTTATGCCGTGTCAGCGTTCGTGATCACGGTGCTGGCGACGATTTATCCTGCGTGGCGCGCTTCTAGAACCATGCCGGCGGAGGCGTTGCGCTATGAGTGATACAGCATTCAGCCTGCAAGCCGTTGAACTTGGAAAGGACTTCAGAGAGGGCAGCGGTGAAGCGCTACACGTGCTCGCGGGTATCAATTTCACGCTCAGCTCAGGCGAGACTGCCGCAATCATCGGTGCATCAGGATCCGGCAAATCGACGCTGCTCAACCTGCTGGGTGGACTCGATAAGCCGACGAAAGGGCACGTTCTCCTCAATGATCGGAACATCTTCAAGATCAATGAAAAATCGCGTTGCCACGCACGTAATCAGCATCTGGGCTTCATCTATCAGTTTCATCATCTGTTGCCTGAATTTACCGCAATGGAGAATGTGGCCATGCCGCAACTGATCAACGGCATCGACAAGGATCAGGCCATTGAAAAATCGATTGAGCTGCTGACCGAAGTCGGATTAGGTCGTCGCCTTGATCACAAACCCGGTGAACTCTCGGGTGGTGAACGCCAACGTGCGGCCATCGCCCGCGCCCTGATCAACAACCCGGATTGTATTCTTGCCGATGAGCCCACCGGAAACCTGGACCGTAAAAACGCAGAGCTCTCACTCGAGCTGATTCTGAAACTCAATCAGAACTACAGCACCGCCTTGATCATGGTCACGCACGATATGCACATCGCCGAGCAGCT
>JABDQW010000293.1 GCA_013042055.1 Gammaproteobacteria bacterium
GCTTACGGACACGAAGACTAGCCTGAACCGTGATAGGCATGCTTGAATAACACACTGTATGTTTGATCATGCTAGCTTTGCTCCAAAATGCCAATGCCTTATCAGTTTCTACGCCGCCTGGTGAGAAATGCGGGCTATCCCGCAAGTTCGACAGTCACGGTATCCGCTATTTCCGTGTAATCCGGTATCTGGTCGAAGTTGAGGTAACGATAGATGTCAGCACTGGCTGCTTCGAACGATTGCATATGCTGCATATATTCATCCATGGTCGGTATATAACCCAGCGTCGCGGTCACGGCACTCAGTTCAGCGGAAGCCAAATAGACATTGGCGCCGTTGCCCAAACGGTTCGGGAAATTTCGGGTCGAGGTGGACAACACCGTCGCATTGTCAGCAACCCGTGCCTGGTTGCCCATACACAGGGAACAGCCAGGAACTTCGGTACGTGCGCCTGCCTTGCCAAACACACTGTAATGCCCCTCTTCCATCAGTTGGTGAGCGTCCATCTTAGTTGGCGGCACGATCCACAAGCGCGTCGGTAAGCTGGTGACACCATCCAGCACCTGGCTGGCGGCACGATAATGGCCGATATTGGTCATACAGGATCCAATAAATACCTCATCAACTTTGTCACCGGCCACCTCCGACAAGGATTTGATGTCGTCAGGATCGTTTGGGCATGCCAGCAGTGGCTCCTTTATTTCGTTGAGGTCGATCTCTATGATTTCGGCATATTCGGCATCGGCATCGGCCTCGAGCAGTTGCGGATTCTGCAGCCACGCTTCCATCGCCGTGATGCGACGCTTCAAGGTACGCTGGTCTTCATAGCCATTGGCGATCATCCACTTTAGCAGCGTAATATTTGAACGCAGGAATTCGATAATCGGTTCCTTGTTCAAGCGTATTGTACAACCGTTGGCTGAGCGTTCAGCGGATGCGTCCGAGAGTTCAAAAGCCTGTTCGACCTTAAGATCAGGCAAGCCTTCGATTTCCAGAACACGACCATTGAAGACATTCTTTTTGCCCTTCTTCTCGATGGTTAGCAGACCTCGTTGGATCGCCACATACGGGATTGCATTGACCAAATCACGCAGTGTCACGCCAGGCTGCATGTCACCTTTGAACCGGACCAGAACAGACTGCGGCATATCCAGGGGCATGACACCTAAGGCAGCAGCAAATGCCACTAGCCCAGACCCCGCCGGAAAACTGATGCCGAGCGGGAATCGTGTATGCGAATCGCCACCAGTGCCCACGGTATCGGGTAGAATCATTCGATTCAACCAGGAGTGGATGATACCGTCACCAGGGCGCAGCGAAACACCGCTACGCGTTTGCATGAAGTCGGGTAGTTCGTGCTGTAATTTGACGTCGACTGGTTTCGGATAAGCCGCCGTATGACAGAAGCTCTGCATGACCAGATCAGCGGTAAAACCCAGGCAGGCCAGCTCTTTTAATTCATCACGCGTCATGGCGCCAGTCGTGTCTTGGGAACCAACCGTTGTCATTTTGGGTTCGCAATAGGCGTTGGGTCTAACACCCTCGACCCCGCAAGCACGACCAACCATCTTCTGTGCCAGTGTATAGCCCTTGCCGGTATCTTCGACATCGACGGGCCGGAGGAAAATTTCGGACGGCGCCTCTCCCAGGAACTCGCGCGCCTTATCGGTGAGTCCACGCCCGATAATCAATGGGATACGTCCTTTGGCACGGACTTCGTCCGGCAGCGTTGTCGGGCGTATATCGAAATGACACAGGGTACGGCTGTCTTCTGTAAGAATCAGGCCATCGAATGGACGTATACGGATGACGTCGCCCGTGTCCATCCCACTAACATCACATTCTATCGGTAAAGCACCCGAGTCCTCCGCTGTGTTGAAGAAGATCGGCGCAATTTTTCCACCTAGAACAACACCCCCTTCGCGTTTGTTTGGTACGTAGGGAATATCCGTACCCATATGCCACAATAACGAGTTGATCGCGGACTTGCGCGAGGAACCAGTACCTACCACATCACCAACATAGGCGATCGGATGGCCTTTTCGCTTCAACTGCTCCAGCGTTTCCAACGGCTGGTCCATTTTGTTCGCTAGCATGGACTTGGCGTGTAACGGAATGTCCGGTCTGCTCCAGGCTTCTGTTGCGGGTGAAAGGTCATCGGTATTTGTCTCGCCCGGCACCTTGAATACGGTAACAATGATCTCTTCGCTCAGCTCAGGTAGCGTGGTAAACCACTCGGCGTCGGCCCAGGAACGTAAGACACGCGCTGCATGCTCGTTTTTGTCAGCCTTATCCGAAACATCATGAAAAGCATCGTATATCAGACGGGTGTGCGACAGCGCCGTCGCAGCAGCGTCCGCCGTGACATCATCATCGAGTAGCTCGATAAGCGTTTGAATGTTATAGCCGCCAAGCATCGTCCCGAGTAGTTCAGTCGCGCGTACGCGATCAATCAGCCCACATTCAGTTTTTGCTTTGGCAATATCCGCCAGGAATGCCGCTTTGACATAGGCGCCCTGATCGACACCCGGCGGAACACGATGAATCAGTAAATCCAGTAAGGTTTGTTCTTGTCCGGCTGGTGGATTCTTGATCAGTTCGACCAGATCAGCGACTTGCTTTGCGTCTAATGGCAGTGGCGGTAAGCCATTTGCAGCCCTTTCATCTACATGTTGTTGATAAACCTCAAGCACGGATCTTCCTCGGATAATATGAATAAGGGGCCGTATTATAGCTTCTAATCCGCATTTCTCACCAGGCGGCGTGGAAAATGCCGGTTAACCGATAGCGCAGACAAAAAAGCCCGCAAGGCGGGCTTTTGATGGTTAGGAACTGTAGCGCTTCAATTATGTTTGGTTTTGTAATCGTCGATTGCGGCATGTATCGCATCCTCGGCGAGCACCGAGCAATGGATCTTGACCGGTGGCAACGCCAGCTCCTCGGCAATATCCGTATTCTTGATGGATTTGGCCTCGTCCAGTGATTTACCCTTGACCCATTCCGTCAACAAAGAACTGGACGCAATCGCACTTCCGCATCCATACGTTTTAAATACCGCATCTTCAATGACACCGTCGTCATTGACCTTGATTTGCAACCTCATCACGTCACCACATGCCGGTGCACCAACCATACCCGTTCCTACATTGGTTTCGCTATTATCGAATGAACCGACATTGCGAGGATTTTCATAATGATCGAGGACTTTTTCACTGTAAGCCATAGCCAATAACCTTTATATAATGCCTTGAGACATCGCTTCCGCCTGACGTCTTGCCAGGATAAAGCGCCCGTTCATCTTGTCGCGTTGTAACGATAACTCAGGTATTCCAGGGCGATCGACAAACTGCGAGAGCGTAATATTATCCAGAAAATCATAGAGCCTGTTGCTAAGCTCGGTCCAGAGTTCGTGGGTCAGACAGGCATGTCCGTTATTGCAATCGGCTTTACCTCCACAACGGGTCACATCGACGCTTTCATCGACCGCACTGATGATTTCGCCAATGCTGATTTCACTCGCCGGGCGCGCCAGCCTGTAGCCGCCTCCCGGCCCACGTACACCCTTAACCAGCCCGCCTTTTCGCAGTTTGGCAAATAGTTGCTCCAAGTATGATAGTGATATTCCCTGACATTGCGAAATATCGGCCAGTGTTACCGGACCGGCTTTGTCGTGTATCGCCAGATCCAGCATTGCGGTAACGCTATACCGCCCTTTTGTCGAAAGTCTCATAATCCACCTCATAATTCTTGAGTAAAATACTTGGGTATTAGTGTACAAATACCTACTAATTTGGTCAAGTATTAGTTGGAAAAGTTTCGTCAATTTTGTTCAGACGCAGTATTGTGGCTTGAGAGCACAATCAATAGCGCAGCGCCCGCTCAAGCCGGTAGCAGTAAAAGGCGATTTATTCTTATATTTTACAGATTGTTAGGCTGGATCTTTAATATAAGGAGGCTTGCGCCAGGTCGCGGGTGTACTCTTGTTGCGGGTTATCGAAGACTTCGGTGACCGGGCCGGCTTCGACGATTTTGCCATTGCGCATAACGATAACCCGGTGTGACATCGCTCGCACGACCCGCAAATCATGGCTGATGAAGAGATAACTCAGCTGGTGTTTGACTTGCAGCTCCGACAGCAGACTCAGTACCTGTTTCTGTACCGAAACATCCAGCGCACTGGTCGGCTCATCAAGCAAAATCACATCCGGCTCCAGTATCAAGGTGCGTGCCACGGCAATGCGCTGACGTTGCCCCCCAGAAAACTCGTGCGGGTAGCGCCACAGAGCCGCTTCGTCCAAACCGACTTCCGTCAGGATCTTGATTATACGTTCGTCGCGCTGCGTTCGATTCAATTCTGGAAAATGCAGCTTCAGACCCTCACCGACGATCTGCTCGACTGTCATTCTGGGCGACAGCGCAGAGAACGGGTCTTGAAACACAATCTGAAAATAACGCCGCAGCGGTCGCAGTTGTTTTTCATGATAATCCGATATCGTGTGGTCGCGAAATTGAATCTTCCCGCTAGCGTCGACCATCCGCAGTAACGCCATTCCTAGCGTGGTCTTGCCTGAGCCAGACTCGCCGACAATGCCGAGCGTTTCACCGCGATTGAGCACCATGTCGATGTTATCGACTGCCGTGAATTCGTCCACCTTACGCTTAAAGAAGCCTTTTCGAATAGGAAAACACACGCGTACAGCGTCTGCTTTGAGTATTGTCTGGTTCGTCGGCCTAATCTCGGCAATACGCGTTTCAGGTTCGCTGTCGAGCAAGTATCGGGTATACCGGTGTTGAGGTGCTTTAAAGAGTGCCTTTGAGGACGCCTGCTCGACAATACGACCTTGATACATCACGCACACCCGATCGGCGAAACGCCGCACGAGATGAAGATCATGTGTGATCAACAGTACGGACATACCCGTTTCTTTTTGCAGATCTTTCAACAAATCCAAAATCTGCTGCTGGACGGTAACATCGAGTGCGGTAGTGGGCTCATCAGCGATCAGCAAGACTGGATTACAGGCGAGCGCCATTGCGATCATTACACGTTGGCGCTGCCCCCCCGACAGCATATGAGGGAAGGCATCGACTTTATGATGTGGATCCCGAATCCCCACCCTGTCGAGCAGTTCGATTGCGATTTTTCGAGAACTGGCCTGGCTCATGTTCTTGTGTAATCTCAGGGTTTCCTGAATCTGCGCACCGACCGGATAGACTGGATTCAACGATGTCATCGGCTCCTGAAAAATCATTGAGATATCCTTGCCGCGTATTTCCCTCATCTCGGATTCACTGGTAAGCATCAGGTTCTGATTTTTATATAAAACCCTGCCATCGGGATAATCGACCTGTCTCTCGTCATGAAGCTTCAGAATCGACAACGCCGTTACGGACTTACCAGAGCCCGATTCACCCACGATAGCGACATTCTCGGACTTTCTGATGTCGAAGCTAACACCGCGTACGGCCTCGATATCGCCGCCCTGAGTTTTGAAGGTGATCTTGAGGTTTTCGATTTCGATGAGTTTGGGCGACATGCTATCGCTTCCTCATATCCATGGCTTCACGCAGTGCTTCACCGATAAAAATCAGCAGCATCAAGGTACCGACCAGAACAAGGAAGGTGCTCAGTGAGAGCCACCAGGCCTCAATGTTTTCCTTACCCTGTGACAACAGCTCCCCTAGACTAGGTGTTGTTGGTGGTACGCCCAGACCCAGAAAATCCAAGCTGGTCAATGCCAGGATAGAGGCACTGATTCGAAACGGGAGAAAGGTGATTACTGGTGTCATGCTGTTCGGCAACAGATGGCGCCGCATGATGGCCGCATCTGACAACCCCATTGCACGTGCTGCACGCACATAGTCCATGTTACGGCCACGGAGAAATTCGGCGCGTACATAGTCGGATAAGCCCATCCAACCGAACAACGACAGCAAGATAATCAATAGCAAGACACTGGGATCAAAGATCGATGCAAAGATGATCAACAGATACAGTTCCGGCATCGACGACCAGACTTCGATCACTCGTTGCATAATCAGGTCGAGTCGCCCCGAGAAATATCCCTGTACTGCTCCTGCAAAAATGCCGACAATGACGCCGATCGAGGTCAAAACGAAGGCGAACAACACCGACAACCTAAAGCCATAAACCAACCTGGCCAGCACGTCCCTGCCTCTGTCATCCGTCCCCAATAGGTTCTGCGAGGATGGTGGCGCCGGATTAGGTAGCGTAGAGGTAAAATTAATCGTGTTGTAGCTGAACGGAACGATTGGATTGATCACCCAATTATCACCCGCCGTGATCAAACGACGCACATAGGGATCCGCATAATCCGCTTCAGTCTCGAAATCACCACCGAAGGCCGTCTCGGGATAAGCCCTCAGAAAAGGAAAGTATAGCGCTCCCTGATAACCGATAACCAGCGGCTTATCGTTGAACATCAGTTCGGCGCCCAGGCTCAGCACGAACAGGATGCCAAACAGCCACAGACTGACGAAACCCCGCCGGTTTGCTTTGAAACGTAGCCAGGACCGCCTGCCTGGCGACAGGTGCACAGTGCTTGACGTGTTGACACTATCGTTCATTTATATAGCCTTCACGGTCTAATCGACGGACCCAAAATGAATACGTGGATCAATAATCACATAACTGATGTCGGCCACCAGTTTTGCAAACAGCCCGAGCAGGGTGAATAGATAAAGCGTACCGAGAACGACAGGATAGTCGCGCTTTAACACAGACTCGTACGACAGTAGGCCAAGTCCATCGAGCGAAAAAATTGTCTCGATCAGCAGGCTACCGGTGAAAAATGCACCGATGAACGCTGCAGGAAATCCTGTCACTAAGGGTATAATGGCATTCCTGAAAATATGGCGATAGAGCACATTGTTTTCACTAACGCCCTTGGCTCTGGCGGTGAGCACATATTGTTTGCGAATTTCCTCGATGAAGCTATTCTTGGTGAGCATGGTCATTATCGCGAAACTGCCGATCACCGAGGCAGTAATTGGCAATACCATATGCCATAAGTAGTCGAGAATCTTGCCATACCAGGGAAGCGTATGCCAATCGTCAGACACCAGGCCACGTAGCGGGAATATATCAAAGAAACTGCCACCACCAAACAAGACCAGCATTGCGATGCCGAGTACGAAACCCGGAATCGAATAACCAATCAGGACAAAAGTACTCGTAGCGACGTCAAACACACTGCCGTCTCGAACCGCCTTGGCAATGCCCAGGGGTATACACGTCAGATAGGTGATAAAAAATGTCCACATGCCAAGACTGATCGACACCGGAAGCTTCTCGATGATCAGGTCCATCACTGAACGATTATGAAAATAGCTATCACCGAGGTTAAAACTCAGGTAGTTTTTCATCATCGTAAAAAAGCGTTCATGTACAGGCTTGTCGAAGCCGTAGAGCGCCCTGATTTCCGCCTTATGCTCCGGGTCCAGCCCACGCGCACCGCGATAGAGTCCTCTGGCACCGGTACTGGCTTCACCTTGCTCGGTTCGCCCTTCAAGCTGGCTGACGAGTTGCTCGACAGGCCCCCCCGGTACAAATTGCGTTACCAGAAAAGTGATCAGCATGACACCGAAAAGTGTCGGTATCATCAACAACAAACGTTTTGAGATATAAGCTAGCATAAGCCAGATTTACTCTTTCTCTTTAGTTGACCATGTCTTCAACATCCATGACACGGGTTCGTAGTACAGAGGCAGTGTTTTAGGTATCTGAAATTTATCGCGATATGCGATCCTATGCGTATCGATAAACCAATTCGGAACGAGATACTCGTTATGCAGCATTACTCTATCGAGTGCATGGGCCGCTATGATAAGCTGTTCGCGGCCCTCTGCGTCGATTATATTCTCGATCAAGGCGTCGACAACAGGATCGGCTATACCCACAAGATTACGAGAACCTTCGAGTTCGGCGGACTGCGAGTGAAACATATTCATCAGCTCGTTTCCAGGCGATACCGATTGTGGAAAGCTGGTTACGACCATGTCAAAATCAAATGCGTCCAGCCTGCGTTTATACAAAGACTCGTCAACGGTACGGTACTTCATATCGATACCCAGCTTTTTCAGATTATGCGCAAAAGGCGCAAAGATTCGACCAAAGCCCTTCTGTACCAGTAACACATCGATGATAAAGGCGTCTCCCTGCGCGTTCTTTAAGACGCCATCCTGCACCGTCCAGCCTGCCTCAGCGAGCAGATCACGCGCCTGCTTCAGGTTGTCTCTTAAAGATTTTTCGGCATCCGTCCTGGGTGGACGCCACTCCGTGTCAAACACTGAAGCTGGTATCTGATCACGGTACTTTCGGAGTATTCTGAGTTCCTTCCCCCCCGGTAAGCCGGTTGATGCCAGCTCGCTGTTACTGAAATAGCTGTCACAGCGCTCGTATTGCTGATAAAAAAGCTGATTGTTGGCCCATTCAAAATCAAATGCAAGCGTCAGCGCCTTGCGCACGCGTGTATCCTTGAATTTGTCACGACGTATATTGATGGCAAAACCCTGCATCCCAGCGTTGTTGCTATGCACAAGTTCGGTTTTTCGTATTTCTCCTGAGTCGTACCTGGGACCAACATGTGACCGCGCCCAGCGTTTGGAATAATTTTCGTAGAAGAAATCAAATTCACCCGCTTTGAAGGCCTCGTGTGCGATGGTCGAGTCCTTGTAGTACTTGTAGGTGATCGTATCGAAGTTGTACATACCCTGGCGTACCGGCAGGTCCTTGGCCCAGTAATCGGGATTTCTACGATAGCGAATAAATCGACCGCGCTCATAATCATCGACAAGATATGGGCCAGAGCTGATGGGCTTGGCATCATCGACCTTTTCGAATGGCTGCGTACCTATCCACTCTTTTGCAAAAATCGGTATGTCACCAGCGATCATATGCAACTCGCGGTTCCTGCGCTTAAAATGAAAACGCACCGTTAATTCATCGATGACTTCAGCAGACTCAATATCTCCGTAATAAACCCTGTATTGCGGATGAGCGGCCTTGCTCATCAGCGTGTCAAAGGAGAATTTCACGTCTTCCGCAGTGACCTGCCGGCCATTGGAGAACCGCGCAGCTGGATTGATGTGAAAGGTAACCGAGAGTCTATCAGCAGCCAAATAGAAATCTTCTGCTATCAAGCCATACATGCTGAAAGGTTCGTCCAGACTTTTTTCCAGCAAACTTTCAAAAACCAGAACACCCAAACCCCCCGCAGCTAGCCCCTTGAGCAGGTACGGATTGAGACTGTCGAATGTGCCCAAGCCAGACAGCGTGATCTCACCGCCCTTAGTTGAATTCGGTGATACATAATCAAAGTGTTTGAAATCAGCTGGGTATTTTGGCTCATAGCCCATGCCCATTGCAGGCACCGCCAGAGCCGTCGTCTGCAGCTGTATCAGACAACTGCAGAATAAACCAAGGAAAAATATACGTAAGCAGCGCCGCATGATATTAGTGTTGCTTTTCGCTGTAGAATCCGCCTAACATTAGGCCGAATAAGTTTACAGCACTTTTTATTTGGGAGTAACTGATATGGGCTTTATGAATGGCAAGCGCGCGCTAATCTTCGGGGTAGCGAGTAATCGGTCAATTGCCTGGGGCATTGCCAAAGCCATGCATCGCGAGGGGGCCGATCTGGCTTTCACCTACATGGGCGAGCGCCTTCGTGAACGCGTTGAGAAACTTGCCGGAGAGTGTGATTCCGATATCATCTTACCATGCGATGTTGAAAACGACGACGAAATCGAAGCCGTGTTCGAGCATCTGGATGATTTCTGGGAATCACTCGATATCATTATTCACTCTGTTGCCTTTGCCCCTAAGGAAATGCTTGAAGGTGATTATCTCGACAATCTCAGCCGTGACGGCTTTAATCAAGCACACGATATCAGTTCTTATTCTCTCGCCGCCATCGCCAAAGCCGGCAGGCATATGATGCAGAACCGCGAGGACGCATCGATCTTGACCCTGAGCTATCTGGGCGCAGTGCGCGCTTTTCCCGGGTACAATGTAATGGGGCTGGCAAAAGCCAGTCTGGAAGCCAACGTACGCTATCTGGCGCACTCATTGGGGCCAGAAGGTATTCGAGTCAACGCAATCTCCGCTGGCCCGATCAAGACCCTTGCTGCTAAGGGTATTTCTGGCTTCAATAAAATCCTGGAACACGTCGAGCAGAGCGCCCCACTACACCGCAATGTAACCATCGAAGAAGTCGGTAACACCGCTGCCTTCCTGTGTTCGGATCTTGCCAGCGGCATTACCGGGGAAGTCGTCTATGTCGATGCCGGTTATCATACTGCGGGACTGATGGGCAACACGAAAGAGCGCTGAAAAACTGGTAACAACAAAGCGTACGTCAACAGCGACGTGTCAATCCCATTGGACCTGACTCGTGGGAGCATATCTCACTCCGCTCGTAACTGAATGTACTATAAATCTTTTGGCTCTCGAATTTAAGCTACTGAAACTCTTATAATACCGCAGAGACGCTGAGACCCAGAGATAGGATTGATGATCATTAACAGTGAATAGCCGGAATAGGATTTCTGGCGATTTCTGTCTGGCCTGCATCTTTCAACAGACGCGAGAAATGCGGGCGTGCGACAATGCTTTGCTTACTGATCTGCAAGTTATGCTCCCACAATCTGCGCAATAAGCTGCTGCGTCTCTGCGGTTAAAATCCTCATGGTTAGTCACATTAATGTAACCATTAACCATTATTCACTAATAGGCGCGTTTCTTCCCCCTCAAGCCTTGCTATCGTCACCGCCGCAACGGAATCGCTAAAGACATTAACGGCGGTTCGGAACATGTCCAGCAGCCTGTCGACCACCAGAATCATGCCTACGGCTTCCACCGGTAAGCCGATAGCGGTCAGGATGATAGTAATGGCGACCAGGCTGGCGGATGGTATGCCTGCGACACCAATAGACGTCAGCAATGCAATAAATACGATGCTGAACTGCGTGGTCAAATCCAACGATAAACCATAGGCCTGGGCAATGAACATCGCAGCAACACATTCGTAGAGTGCTGTTCCATCCATATTGACAGTCGCCCCCAAAGGCAATGTAAACCCACTAACGCGGTTACTGACACCAGCTCGATTTTCCACACAATCGATGGTAATCGGAAGCGTGGCCGATGACGAGCTGGTTGAAAAGGCAGTCAACAGCGCAGGCATCATCGCTCTGAAATGGGCAACGCTGCTGACTTTGGCCAGAAAACGAAGCACGGCCGGCAGTACCACCAACAAATGTATCGCCAGTGCAATCAGAACCGCGACAAAGAACACAGCTAATGGCCTGAACGCATCCAAGCCGGACACCATTAACACCTTGGCAACGAGCGCAAATACACCAATCGGCGCAAACATCATCACCCATTCAGTCATCTGCATCATTACATCGAGCAGTCCGCTCCAGAAATTTTTCAGACTTTCCCCTGGGTTTCCTTTGACGCGGGAGGTAAAAAAACCAAACAGCAGGCTGAAAAAAATAAGCCCAAGCATCTGCCCTTGCGCCGCTGCCGATACGATATTCGGCGGTATCATGCGGATAAAGATCTCGGCAATATCGCCCGATCCCCTGCCTTCAACGCGCTCAACGACAGCATCAGTATCCGCTGAAAGCCCAACCAGCTCTCGCACAGGCTCACCATCGGCAATTCCTGGTTGCAATAGATTGACGACAAAGAGCCCAATCAAAATGGCTACCAAACTACTCGCGGTGTAATAAATAAGCGTTTTGTAACCGAGGCGTCCTAGCGTATCAGCATGAATTTCCATCATACCAACAATAATTGACGCCATGATCAATGGCACGATGAGCATCTTTAACGCATTCAAGAACAGCGTGCCGACAAAAGTAAATACCGCATGCAGCGATATACCAAACAGGCTAGTTGTTGGCTCTGTGCTGATACCAATCAGAATCGCGAGACCTAAAGCGATCAAGATCTGCCAATGCAAGGCTAAACGAAACAGGCTCATGTTCTAGCTTTTATTATCTGTATGTTTGGGGGCTTAAGCTCAGCATCGCTAGAAATGGATCAGCGTTCGTAATCTAAGCAGACGCAATGGTGTTACTGCAGCAGCTCAGTATTTCGCTCTATTTCAGCGGTATCTTTGATAGTCGTTATGACATAGTCAAACTCGGAATTTGCCACGTCATCGCGAAGTTGTTTTTCCATGGCATCCTTTTGATCCTGCGCGATTTCACCAGGTATCGTTACTTTATCCAGGAGCACAACTGCTATATCACCGGACATTAAGTTAGCCACTTGCACTGATGGCTTCTGCTCTTGCGGATAGGGCATCTGAAACGCAGTATCGACAATCATCGGATCAACTTTTGCTGAATCGGTTCGTTTGATTGTTAGCTGTTCTTCTACTCGCTGATCATCTGTTAGCACATCCTCGACTGCTGCTCCTGCGATGATCTGATTTTTCATTTCTTCGGCTGCAGTCATTACAATAGTGTGTGCTGCTCTTGAACGCAAAGTATTTTCGATATCCGCCCTGACCTCTTGCAACGGCTTCTTACTCGTCGGCTCGTGCTTCAGCAAGCGCAGCACGACAACATGATCCGGGCCAAGCTCGATGATGTCACTGTTCAAACCGTCCTGTAAGACCGCAGGAGAAAATGCCGCTTTACGAAATTCCTGATTTTCAGCTATGCCAGCTCCCGTATTACGCGTGAATAATTCCGTTTTTTCAGACTGTTTATTCAAAACATCAACAACAGCATCGAGACTATCAGGATTTTCATAGGCGCTAACCGCCATATTCTCCGAGATGTCATAAAACATGCTGCTGATGACTTCCTGCTTTAGTTCTTGTTCAAATTCATCGCGCTTGTCCGCAAACGATTCCACTTGCGGAGCTCTAACATCTTCAAGTCTGATTAAATGTAATCCAAACTGCGTTTCCACAATATCACTGACTTCTCCCTTATTCAGAGCAAATAGCGCCTCTTCGAACGGTTTGACCATATCGCCTGTGGCGACCCAACCAAGATCACCACCCTGTTTTGCGGATCCCGGATCTTCCGAATATTGTCTTGCCAGATCCTCAAAAGCTTCGCCACTTTCCAGTTTCTGCTGCAGTTCCTGGATTTTCTCGGTAACCACTGACTCGCTGCGCTCTTCACTCGAATCTGTTTTCAGCAGGATGTGGCGTGCCTTGCGTTCTTCCTTTTGAAGTACGGTATATTTGTAATCATCATACATTGTTAATAACTTGTCTTCATCGACGGTAATACTGTCTGCCAGGGTATCATTAGTTATTTCAACATACTCAACGCTAACGCGTTCCGGTGTCATGAAGCGATCAATATTTGCATTGTAAAAATCGTCTATATCCTGATCGGTTATAACGATGTCTGCAGACTGGGTGTCGATGGTAAACTTGATCCATCGAATATCACGTTCCTGTTGTTGGAGTGCTGCAATCTGTTCGACTTGTGCATCAGGCAAGATCGCAGAAGCCACGATGGCATTTTGTTTTTGTACAACACGTAATTCATTTCTGAGTCTCGCCTCATACTGACTAATGGTCATGCCATTGGAAGCGACCACATTCTCAAAATAATTCCTGTCAAAAACGCCATCGCGAGTGAATATTGTTGCAATTTTTTGTGTTAGATTTTGATCTGAAACTCTGTATCCAGCAGCATAACTGGTTTCTTCGAGCACAAGCGCATCAATTAACTGGTCGAGCACCAGTGCTTTGATTTGTTCGTTACTAAACGGTAGTTGACTTCCGAACTGCTGGTTGAGCCTGGCCAACTGGTTTGAGTAAGCGTTTTCAAACTGAAATACCGGTATCTCCTCGCCGTTCACCACCGCGGCGAATTGTTTATTGCCGGTGCCAAGGTAGGACTCTATTCCCCAGAACGCGAAAGGAATAGTAATCATTACAATGACCAGTGCGCCTAGCCAGCCCTTGATGCGATCGTTGATAGCCTGCAGCATGATTCAGTGCCTTGATAGTGAGTATTCAGAATACCGGATTATACAGATTGTATTAAATAGCAGAAACTAGACGAGCTACCGGTTTACCGATAGCTCGTGTGTTTGCTGAATGAATAGTGGCGGAGCGGACGGGACTCGAACCCGCGACCCCCGGCGTGACAGGCCGGTATTCTAACCAGCTGAACTACCACTCCGAACTTTGGTGGGTGCTGACGGGATCGAACCGCCGACCCTCGCCTTGTAAGGGCGATGCTCTACCAGCTGAGCTAAGCACCCAAATTGGGGAAATGCCCGCCCTGCTGGGTCGAGCGGCGCGCTAGTTTACGGCATCCTTCAGGCCTTTGCCAGCCTTGAAACCCGGAACATTGCTCGCCTTAATCTGGATCGCTTCGCCCGTTCTTGGGTTGCGTCCCATGCGGGCTGCGCGAGCCTTAACAGAGAACGTTCCAAAGCCGACCAGGGAGACGGATCCACCGCTCGCCAGTGTGCCCTGAATCGCATCAAGTGTTGCATCTACTGCTTTCGCTGCATCAGCCCGTGACAGTCCAGCTGAGC
>JABDQW010000296.1 GCA_013042055.1 Gammaproteobacteria bacterium
CCGGGGAACAGATGCTGGACCACGCCGCCGATCGTGACCAGAGGGCCGTCATTGGTCGGTGCAGGCGTCCAGAAGCTGCGTGTGCCGTTGGCGAAGAATCCGGTACTTTGATCAATCGCATCTGCGAAGGTCGAGTCCGCCACATAAGGGATCTTCTCGGTCGTATCCCCATCACCATCGACATCCGCTACATCGACCTTGCTGAGCAGCTTGTACTTCTTGAAATTCCCGGGCCAGTGCGGATTACCAGTGGGTTTGAACAGTGTGAAATACAGGTCATTCAGATGGGTCGAGCGGTTGTAGGCGTTGACCGAAACCGCCGGGCTCGAAAAAGTCGATTCCGATTCGAGCACCTGACGCACGATATTGTTAAACGCATTGCTCAGTTCATTCGCATTGTCAGCGATGAAATATTCACCCTGACCACTGGCGTTCTTGCTTGCCTGCGCGGTCGATTTCAGCAACGGGTGATCAAGCTGCAGACCGATCGTAAAAGTCGACACGAACTGATCTTCGCTGATGCTGGCACCCTGGTCGTTCGCAGCGATCGTAAGCGCGATCTCGTCCAGGCAGTTGCCGCTGCAGCCCCCACTCATACCGATTTTTGAGCGCCGTGTACCGGAACCTTCGATATCGGTGTCGTTGACAGGCTCACCATCCGACAGCAGCACGATATAGTTCTTCTGGCATTCGCTGGTGATCGGCGATTTGTAGGTGTCGCCACCGGATGGCTGGCGCGAATCCGGGTGACTAGGCATCGGCACATCCGCTGCCGGGTCGGGCAGCCCGGCTTCTGAACCATTGCCGTAATCGACTTTCTTACCCTGGTAATACAGCGAGGCCTCGTACAGGGTTTCGCTCAACGGCGTGGCGCCTTCGTGCCACATCTGATTGAGTTCATTGATGAAGGCCGCGCGCGTGGTATCGATTGGCCCCATCGGCGTCACCACCATACCGCCGTTGGCGTCATCGTCGAACCGCATCAGACCGATGTTGATACCACTGGTGGTATTGACCAGCTCGGTCAGTGCATCACGCATGACTTGCAGGCGGGTCTTTGAAACCGGCGGATTGCTGACCAGGAAGTTCAGGTAATTGCCGGCATGTATGGTTTCACCGCTGCGGCGCGACCATCTGATTTCAGAACTGGCGTTGGTGCTGAAGCCAGTACCGCCGTTATCTGCCGCGTAAAGGGCGGCACCACCTTCACCATGAACGCCGCCATCGGCCTCGCACTCGACCTTGTCGTTGAATTTACTGGCCCTGTTGCTGATACCGCGCCAGCGGTAACCGCCGCCACCACTATTCCTCTTACGCCACTGTCCGACGCGACCAGTATAAAAACCCTCTGTTGCGATCGCGTCGTTGCCGGTCTGACAGACAAAAACCGACGCGCTGAATTTTGGTCGGCTGCCAATATCATAACCCGAGGCCCCGGTGCAGTAGCCGTTGACACCGGCGCTGCCGCCCAGGTTGATATCGGTGTAGAAGGTATTGGTGTCGAAGCAGCCCGGATAGGTGACGGCTGGATCGTAAACACCGGTCGCCTGCGTCACGGTGGCGCTCATACTTCCCGAAGTGTCGACTATGAACAGCACATTGGCCGATGCCGAGAATGCGCTGCTACTGGATATCGAACCGGTGTAGATCTCAATGTCCTCAGCGACGGCCGGTGCCGCCGTGAACAGACCATACATGAGCCCCAGCAACGCCGATTGGATACGTACTATTGATCGTCTCACGCGCGTGTTCATTGTTGTTTCCTCAAAAAAACTGCTTATTACTAATACTAGTTATTAGCGCGCATTTATCGTGAACTATCCGAGATAAGTGTAAAATTTGCCGACCAACTGCACATCACCAGCGGATGCGGATGACCTCGTTGGTGTGCTTGTTGTAGATCACCGTCGCCTCACGGCCGAGGCGGCCTTTGGCCTGGGCGATGCCGACCGGTGTCTTACCGGCGTACGCGAGGGACCGCGGGGTGATCGCCAGCTTCAGTTGTTCGCATTGGTCGCACATCTTGCCGTAGACGAAACCGGTCGCGGTTTCTTCGTCCAGGCTGATCTTCAACGCTTCGGTCTCAACGGCTTCTTCAACACCCAGATCGAACGCCTGTGCGTTTGTTGTGATAAAAACTAAAGCCAGGAAAGCCGGTATTACAGTGTTTAAGCTTTTCATATCGTTCACCTATGTTGCCGGACAGGCCGCTGCCGGATAACGCACGCCCTGCATCTGTACAGAAGTCGCCGAACCGGTCACCGTATTGCCCACTGCTCTGACATTGAAAAAATTGACGACGGGCGCTTTGCCCTGCTCCAGGCTGCTGCCAATCTGCGACTTGCAGCCGATCCATGTCGTAACCGCGGTTGCCGCGGACTTGCCGCTGCTGCCGGTGTACCCCAGGTTTTGCTCATATCCGGTTTGCATTTCGTCGGTCTCGAACACCTGGTAATTGTTGGTGTTCATAGGGCTTTCCGGGCTCGACGCGATACTGATAATGCCCTGTGCTGCCTGGAAAGCGATGTCATGTTGCTGGGTATTACTCGAGACTTTCATCTCGATGGTCGAGCTGCTCATCGATGACACACCGATCAACGTCATCACCGTGAGCATCACCAGCGCCATCACCAGAACGGCACCTTGCTGCTGATACAAACCCGATTGATTGAGTTTTTCTCTATTCATAGCCATTTTTAACCTCCAACCGACAGTTCATCGATGCGGATCATGTTGCGTAGATTGATCACGCTGCTGATCAGCAAACGGCGATAACCGTCGTTCGCAAATGAAACCGAATTGCCGGCAATAGTGAATGTCTCACTGGTGTCGACGGTCTTGTCGACGTGCTGACTGCGCACCAGCACCCAGACGCGCGCCGCATAGACCTTGGTCCAGTCGGCCACCTGGTCGGCATTGACGTACTGATCGACGGAACGGTCCTGATCGGTGTCGATGCCGAACTGGATTTGCAGATTCTCTACACCCGGCAGTATCAACTGGTCCTGTACCGCCGGTCCTGCGATCAAATCGACACGGCGCAATGACGGCAGCCCGTCACCTGCATAATCGGTAAAGTCGCTAATGTAATAGGCTCGTGCGACCAGCAGGTGGTTGTTGGTCAGCGCGCTGGTATCGTCCGGTATCACCGGCGGTGCCGTGCCGATGAACAATTCGCCGGCCTGGTAGTTGCTGCGTACGTAGGCGGTGCTGGTGACCAGACTGGCGGTATCAATAGGATTAGAATCGGCATAACGCACCACCAGCAGATCGGTATTCCCGAGATGCGAGGTGATCGGACAGGTGGAATACGGGTTAATCGCTTCGCTAGCGAAAATCGGCGTCGTGATATCCAGATACCAGCGGGTTTCGCAATCGCTGGACGCTGTCGCCAGGGCTGTCGGGCAATTCGGGTCGCCCTTATGACACTTGATCGTCGAAGCCAGGTTGGTGCCACCGAATACGCCGGCGTGCCTGAGATCGTAGGCAATGGTCTCGATCGCGAAGCGCGCATCAGACACCAGATGCACCTGGTCATCACTCACGCGCTGGACTTCACGGGTATTGTTATAGACAGAAATGATGCCGCCCATGATAATGATGCCAATCAGCATGGCCAGCATCATCTCGATCAAGGAGAAGCCCTGTTGTTGCCTGTCTATCCTATGTTTTATCATCATTGTCGTTCGCAACCTGTTGGCTTACATCTGAGTTGTTACCGAATAATTCATATTGGTCGCACCCCCGCTATCGACATCGCGCTCGCTCCAGTTGATCGTGACGACGATATCGGTCATGGTTTCGGGCGGTACCGGCGGAGTGACGACGACACTGGCGGTCGTCGACGCATTGTTCGGCAGGACATCCGTCAACGATCGCTTCCATCTGAAAATGTCATCCGCCGCCAGTTGCGTGGGTGAACACTGCACCGCCGCGACCATTGTCTGGCTGCAACCGTTATCGGCACCCGAATCCGCGGTGCTGGCCGCGTAACTAAGCAGCACCGCAGGATTGGCGCGGATGCTCTCCAGTATTTCGTCGGCTTTCATCACTGCCGCCATTCTGACCGTGGCGGTATGACCCGCCTTTAGCGACATCGTCTGTAATGACGCAATGCCTAGCATACCGATCGACAAGATCAGGAATGCGACCAGGGCCTCGATCAGGCTGAAACCCGACTGCCTGGCTCTGCCGACTGGCTGGCTGAGGACGCGCTGTTGAAAAATTCGTTGATTCATAACGTTTCTAAATCCTGAATTATTCTGACCATTACTGCCTTAAGGACAGGAAGCGATCTTCACTACGTTTTTCGTCGAACGCACGCGGCCCGACAGGCTCAATACAACACCACGGGCGACAGTCGATGCGCCATCGGCGGTCACGACCAGGCCCCGATCGTCACAGATCCGAAACGTACCGGACTGCGCAGCACCATTGGTTGCCTTGGGCAAACCGCGCGAAGTGTAAGTCACTGAACTCGCGATCCGGTTCAGTGCATCATTACTGCGAATCGTGACCTGGTTGCCTTCGGCACCAGCGTTGACGCGCAGGATACGTTCACCGGGATCGACCGTGGCGTTACCGACGGCAGCACCACCGTTATCGACGAAAACGATAAAACCGTCTTCCCATTTGCCGGTATTGGTGCAGTTGGCCTGGTCGTTACTCTGGCACATGGTGACCCGGGACTGTTGCTTGATCGCCTCACTGCGCGCGATGTGCAAACCGGCGACGAGTTCGTTGGTGTTGCTGATCATGCGATTGCTTTCGAAGAACACGTTCATCAGCGGCAATCCTACAGAGACAAGAATCGATACCACGGCGAGCGCGGCCATCAATTCAATCAGCGTATATCCGAATAATCTTTTCATACAGGTACTCTAAGACAGATATCTTCTATTAACAGAGCAATATGGACGGAGGGGTTTATATCGCAGACAAGCGGCTGAGTTTTCTTTTTATAATTCATCTAACAAACGCTGTAGGTCTGCTGTATCTGGCGTTGCAATTGAATAAATAATAGACAATAAATTCGCAATCACCATAAAACAGCAATTAATCAGAATGAGCGGTGCTGCATCCCCCTCTCGTCGTTCCGGCAGTTTTTGGCCGGAACCCAGTAAGGTGGGACGTTGGATGTTTTTCGCTGACAACTTGATCATCGAGGCCAGCAAGTGCCGTCAGCGCTGCCAAACAGCAAATACCCGCCACGCTTTTGCCTCGTCGGTGTGGGTTTATCGTGATAGTATCGGCGCTGAAATCAACCAGCGAGCCAACCCATGAACCTCGACAGAGTCACTTCGGGCAACGACGTACCGAATGAGATTAACGTGATCATCGAAATTCCGTCACACAGCGACCCGGTCAAATACGAGGTCGACAAGGATACCGGGGCGATGTTCGTGGACCGCTTTATGAGCACCGCGATGCACTATCCGTGCAACTACGGCTATGTACCTCACACGCTGTCGAAAGACGGCGACCCGGTCGATGTACTGGTCGTGACCCCGGTGCCGTTGATCGCGGGTTCCGTGATCGCCTGCCGTCCGGTCGGTGTACTCAAAATGACCGATGAATCCGGCGACGATGCCAAAGTCCTCGCCGTGCCTGTTGACAAACTCTGCAAATCGTTCAGAAAAGCAAGCAATGTCAATGACATACAGCCGATGCTGCTGGAGCAAATTGCGCATTTTTTCGAGCACTACAAAGACCTGGACGAAGGCAAGTGGGTGCGCGTCGAAGGCTGGGGTGACGCGGGCGAAGCCAAGGATGAAATCATGGCCAGCGTCGCCATGTACAAGGATGCGCCGGTCAAACCGAATTTCTAGCCTGTTATTCGACCCGTTCTGGCTAAGCGCTAGGTCACGCTGGTGAACTAAATCTACCTATAAGCGTCTTACTATGTTTTGATTACCACAATGCCAGCTCACTTAAGCCAGCTTGCCAGGTTATGTATAAAAAGATGCAAATATCAACGCCATACCGTGTTCTTACGCTTATTCTGATCCCGTTGCTTCTCGCCGCGTGTGCGACCGATGAAGAAGATATATCGGCGCTGCGCGTGCGCAGCGTCGGCATTGCGCTGGGCCTCACCGGCGACCCCACAACACTACGGATTCTGCCGAGCATTACCGATCCGAAAGCGCAACTGGGAATGAAACTGTTCTACAGCAAGGCACTAGGGCTGGACCAGGATGCCGCCTGCGCCAGCTGCCATCACCCGGCGCTGGGCGGTAACGACGACCTGTCGTTACCGATTGGAGTGGATGCCGAAAATCCCGACCTGGTCGGCCCGGGGCGCTTTCATTTATCAACAGCACCAAACTGGGATGGCGGCCCAACAGTATCCAGAAACGCGCCTACCACGTTCAACTCCGGTATGTGGGATCGGGTGATGACCTATGATGGTCGCATTGAAAGCCTGGACAAAGCGGTCAATTTCAATGGTAGCCCCGGTGACTTCGGAGCAGGCATCGTCACACCGGACTCCTTAACCGACGATTTCGGCACCCTGCTCGCTGATCCAAACGCCGGTGGCAACCTGCCGACCGCACTCGCACGTTTTCCGGTCACATCGGTTGAAGACATGCGCGGATTCGATTTTCTCACCCTGGTCACGAACGACGATGTGCGTAACGAACTTGCCGCCCGTCTGGCCGCCTACGCTGGCTGGCGCGCAGAATTCGCTGCGGTCTATGGCGACGAAATCATTACCTATGACCGTATCGCCGAAGCCCTCGGCGAATACGTGCGCTCGCAGGTATTTGTCAACAACGCATGGAAAGCATTCATGCTGGGAGACGACGATGCTATCAGCGAGGCAGCGCGACGCGGCGCCCTGCTGTTCATGCTGCCGACCCGGGTCGACGGCGCCAGTTGCATCACCTGCCACCGCAGCGATTTCTTCACCGACGAGTTTTTCCACGTCCTCGCGATGCCACAGATCGGGCGTGGCAAAGGGGATGGCGACACCGGAACGGATGATTTCGGCCGCTTCCGCGTCACCGCCGCCGACGCCGACCTGTATGCCTTCCGTACGCCGTCGTTGTTGAATGTCACCGAGACCGGCCCGTGGGGCCACGCCGGTGCCTACACCACGTTGGAAGCCGTGATTCGTCACCATCTCGATCCGCAGACAGCCGTGGATAATTACGATTTCAACCAGCTCGAGCCGTCGATTGTCAGCAGCGGGCAGACCGATGAAATGCGCCTCAACACCCAGAAAGCCCTGGACAAACTGGCTACCAATCGTCTGATCGGCATCCTCTCGATACCGATCCTCGAACTCACCGATGAACAAGTGGGTTATCTGGTCGAGTTTTTAAAAACCCTTACCGATCCCTGTGTCCAGGACCGCGCCTGCCTGGCGCCATGGATCCCCGATGACACCGTCGCCGACCCAGATGGCCTGCGCCTGAACGCGGTCGATGCGAACCTCAATCCCTTATGACCCCGCGCTAGCCTTGAGGTATCAGCAGGTTGCGCACGGCGCACTCTTATACATGTGGGTGCGGATCGCGCGGCAATGCTCAGGCTCCCCGGGTCCAACGGTGATAGCGAGCAATCCAACTGAGCAGTCGCTCAGGCGCGTGGGCGCGTTTCCAGTTGCCAGCGGCATATTTGTTGGCCTCTGCGAGCGTCGGATAAATGTGAATCGTACCGAGTATCTTGTTCATACCCAGGTTGTAGCGCATCGCGGTGATGTATTCGGCAATCAGATCACCGGCATGTTCGCCCACGATCGTCACCCCGAGAATCCTGTCCCTGCCGGGTTCGGTCAATACCTTGACGACGCCGTGAGCGCTCTCGTCAGCGATCGCACGGTCAAGATCATCGATACCATAACGCGTAACCTCGTAAGCAATGTTCTCGGCCTCGGCCTGCTTTTCATTCAGGCCAACACGCGCGACCTCAGGATCGGTGAAGGTTGCCCAGGGGATCACGGAGTAATCCACCTTGAACTTTTTGAACCGGCCGAATAAGGCGTTCACGGCACAATACCAAGCCTGATGCGCAGCCACGTGAGTGAACTGGTAGGGACCGGCGACATCCCCGCAGGCGTAGATGTTCGGCATGCTGCTCTGCATGTAATCGTTGACTTCAATCGTCCCCTGTGGTGTCAGTGCGATGTCCAGATCTTCGAGCCCGAAACCACGGGTATGCGGTTCACGGCCTATGGCGACCAGCAGCGTATCGAATTCGATTTCCACGCTTTCGCTAGCGTGCACACAGGTGAGGACCGGCACCCCGTCTCTGACCTCGATCGACTGTGCGGCATGTGACAAACGTACGTCGATACCCTCCTTGACAAACTGCTGTTCGACCATCGCGGCGATTTCCGGGTCCTCGCGTTTGAGCAGCGTCGGCTGGCGTTGCACTATCGTGACCTGGCTGCCGAAACGCGCGAATACCTGTGCCAGTTCAGAGCCGATCGGGCCGCCGCCGAGCACGATCAGCCGTTTGGGCAGCTCGCGGATCGACCAGATCGTGTCTGAGGTATAGTAACTGATGGCGTCAATACCCTCGATTTCCGGCACGTAGGGGCGCCCACCGGTTGCGACGATGATGTTGCGAGTCGTCAATGTCTTGCCGTTGACCTCTACCGTATAAGGCGAAGTTATTTGGGCGGAGCCGTGGATACAGTCGACGCCCAGTTTGGTGTAGCGTTCAGCCGAATCGTGCGGTTCTATCTGTTCGATAACGCGCTGCACGCGCGCCATCACGTCGGCGAAATCAAAATCGACATGGGCGGATTTGAAACCAAACTCGGAGGCACGCCCCTGCAGGTGCAGGAACTTGGCAGAGCGGATGATGGCTTTGGA
>JABDQW010000180.1 GCA_013042055.1 Gammaproteobacteria bacterium
GAGCTTTTCAACGCGCAGCAACGCCCCGCGTACGAACATAACCAAATAGATTTGTTCGCAACGGTCTCATACCGACGTAATCGCTTGACTGTATCCGGAGCGGTCTTGTGACAGTATTTTTCTAAAGAGTTGTCGTTCGTTGACGACGAGTTATCTGTGTATTACCTGGACACTTCAGTGTGAACGACAGTGCGTGAAGATGGTGATGCCTATGATCTAAACGACTGATTCCTTTTGAATCAAATATGAAACGCCAGATAATCTCTTCAGGATTGCTCGCAAGCGATTCGAATATTTTTGATCATTTAGAAATACGGAATATAACTGCTATCGATAACAATGACAACAGAAATAAAATGGAATTTAAAGTCAAAAAGGTTAGCATATAGGAAACTTTCAGGCGCTCCTGTTGTCTGCTAGTGCGTTTGAAACTCTTGATCATCGGCCGTTCTGCCAAATTCCTGATAGCACTCTGAAACCGGGTCAGAGTTGAATGGCACTTAAATAAGATGTATTCGATTTATGCTGTTATTGCGAGGCACGAAGCATGAATTTTTCCCGGAGCAAAATTAACGCACGAAGTGCGGCCCCAAAGGGGCAAATTACACGGACGTAATTTGTAATCCTCTGAATCAAGCGCCACAATAAGATTGCCACGTCGTTGCCGCTCCTCGCAATGACGCCAGAGTCCGTATTTTGTTTCAGTAAGTGTCATTGGGGCCAGAGCCCCGTTTTCGTCGTTGGTGTATACCGTGGGTGGGTCTTGGCTTCCGACTGTATTTCATTATGATAAGAATAAATTAGCTCAGTTGCCTTTGTTGTGACATATTTCTAGCGATCGCGATTCAACAGGAGGTTTTCATGCCGGAACATAGAGTAGTTTCGAAAGACGAGTGGCTTGAGGCGCGTAAAGAGCATCTGGCGAAAGAAAAAGAACTTACCAGGCTGCGTGACAAGCTGAGCCGGCAGCGGCGGGAGCTTCCCTGGGTATTAGTCGACAAAAATTATTTGTTCGACGCGCCGTCTGGCAAGGAGTCTCTGGCAGATTTGTTTGATGGAAGAAGCCAGCTGATCATTTATCATTTTATGTATGGTCGCGATTGGGCGGAGGGATGCCCCAGCTGTTCTTTCTGGGCGGACAATTTCAACGGCGTCGATATTCATTTGAACCATCGTGACATCAGCCTGGTCGCTGTTTCTACGGCGCCGCTAAAAACATTGAATGCCTACAAGAAACGCATGGGCTGGACCTTCAAATGGGTATCATCGAACGGAAACAATTTCAATCACGATTATGACGTGACCTTCACACCTGAGGAGATGCGTGGAGACGGTGTGTATTACAACTATCGCGTCAGCAAATTTCCGAGCGAAGAAGCCCCTGGCGTCAGCGTGTTCTACAAGAGCGAAGAAGGCGATATATTTCATACCTACTCGTGCTATGCACGTGGGCTGGACATGTTGAACGGCGCCTACCACTTCATAGATCTGACACCCAAGGGTCGCGATGAGGATGGTCTAGCATTTACTATGGCCTGGCTGCGTCGTCGCGATCAGTATGAAGGTTGACTGTTTACCCGATGACACATGTGCGCCACGCAAGCGACCGGCACGGAGGCGCTCGTACCCACACGGGTTAGGTCGTTAGCGGTGTCCTGTCAACAGGCAATGGCCGGCTCACGGGATCGATACAAACGAGGGATGCCTGGATTGACTGACGTTTCGAGGGGAGCACGCAAGCAATGACTCAATCGATACAGGATGCAGCCTGGGACCTGCTCAGCGCTTCTGTGATGAACTTTAATGGCAAGCCGCTCGGAACCGTGGCTGCCCGCGATACCATCAAGCAGGAACTCAACTACGACCAGGTTTTCGTGCGTGATTTTGCGGTTTCCGCGTATGCCTACCTGCTCGCTGATCAGCCAGATATCGTCGCCAATTTCCTGCTTGAGATGGCACGCTTGCAACGCACCAAGCGACAGTTCGACTGCTTCGAACCCGGTGAAGGGTTGATGCCGGCCAGCTTCAAGGTGGAGGGGGGCGATGGAAAGGAACACATCGTCGCGGACTTTGGTGAACGTGCCATTGCTCGAGTGCCCCCGGTAGACTCTGGCTTTTGGTGGCTACTTATTCTGCGTGCTTATGTGCAAACCACGGGCGATCACGCAATGGCTGAGCGTGCCGAGGTGCAGCATGCTATCCGTGTGCTGCTGGATTTGTTTCTCAGTGAACGCTTCGACATGTTTCCCACCATGCTCGTACCCGACGGCTCCTTCATGATCGACCGCCGCATGGGCGTCTACGGTTATCCTATCGATGTGCAGGCACTGTTCTTCTCATCGCTGAAAGCAGCTGAGCAACTACTCGTAGATTCATATGAGAATAACGACTATGTCAATGCAAGCCGCAAGCGCATTGACCATCTCTCCTACCATATTCGGACCTACTACTGGCTTGATCTCGAACAGCTCAACCACATCTACCGTTACGATGTGGAAGAATACGGCGAACACACGGTCAACATTTTCAATATATATCCTGAAACGATCCCCGGCTGGTTAATCGACTGGATCCCCGAGAACGGCGGCTACTTCGCGGGCAATATCGGCCCCGCCCGTATGGACTACCGTTACTTCGCCCATGGCAATCTGATGGCCATCATCAGCGGTCTTGCAACCGATCAACAGGCTCAAGCTTTCATGGAATTGCTACGCGCGCGCTGGGATGACCTGATCGGGGAAATGCCGCTCAAACTTGTCTTTCCGGCACTGAAGGACCGGGACTGGGCTATTCTTACCGGCATGGACCCAAAAAATCGGGCCTGGTCGTACCATAACGGCGGCAACTGGCCCAGCATGGTATGGTTGCTGGCGGCAGCCTGTGTGCGCACCGGCGCATATGATATTCTGCAGCGTGCACTCGATTCATTGGTACCACGCCTGTCCCGAGATAACTGGCCCGAGTACTATGATGGGCACTATGGGCGCCTGGTAGGAAGAGAAGCTCGTGTTTTACAGACTTGGAGCATTGCCGGATTTCTAGTGGCCGCGCATCTTGCGGAACAACCACAAAGTCTTGAGCACCTAGGCTTTACCAAGGCACCATCAGACAACGCGATAACCGCGTGCCATACATAGCTTGCAAGCTCTGCTAAGATGACACTCGTTAGGCATATAGCGAAAAGGGAACTGTGGTTCTCATTTGGCCCCGGAGATTTTACGATAATGAATTTCCATTAAATAATCGGTTTTTAGGTAACGGTGTCAGGCCATACATTCTGCATGCCGATAGTGGGGGGCAGCGTTCATTCCTCGCTTCCGGGGCTCCACTGCAGTTTCTCTGAGATGCGGAACAAGTTGACGAAATCATTCACCACCCAGAGGGAAACGCGTTAATATGTATGTTAATTTAATGCTCATATAAAATTATCCATAAGGAGGACTACAATGCGTACCAGTCACATCATTTCTTCCATCTTCCTGCCAACTGCTGTTTTGTTTTCAAGTGCCGGCATCGCTGGCAGCGATTCCGGTTTTTATATTGGTGGTAGCGTGGGATCGTCAACTATCGAGCTTGACGGTCAAACACCCACCGATGAGAGTTTTAGTTTCAGTGAGGATGATGCGGCCTACAAGATTTTTGGCGGTTACAACTTCGGTATCATTCCGCTGATCGACCTGGCTGTCGAGGGTTCCTACGTCGATTTGGGCGAGGGAAGTACGACATTGAGTACAGGCTCGACGATTGCATATCAGCTCTCAGGTTGGGATGCCTTTGGTCTCGCTGCGCTCACCTTGGGGCCGTTCAGCGTTTTTGGTAAGGCCGGGGTGATAGCTTGGGACTCGGACTTCAATATTGGTACTTCGTCTGGCAGTGATTCCGGGTCTGATCCCGCCTATGGTCTGGGCGCGAAATTACAATTTGGCTCATTAGCCGCGCGAGCTGAAATCGAGTATTTTGATATAGGCGATCTCAATGATGTTTATATGGGCTCGGTCGGGTTATCGTGGACGTTTTGAATCGAGTAAGAGACCCAGGCGACGCTATACGGGATTAACGCTAAAGTGCTTGATAACCAGAGGAAGGTAGAAAATGAAGCGGTACGCAGTTACGCGATACGGCGTGTCAATCCTTTTCGTGGTGTGATGCAGGTCATCGAGGCAGAAGAGGGACGCTCGTTGAGTTGCAACGGGGTCGTCTGGGAAATTCTCGTGCGTGCCAGGCAATCCAATGCTCGGGAGCGTCCTGGCCGAGACAGTCAAAGAAAAATATACTACCGTTTTGGCATGTGGTCGATGGACGATGGTCTGTTGAAACGAGCCAGTTCGCCAGCAGAGGACCAGGACTACTTTGATCTTGCGACAAAGTGCGAAGCGTTGGTTGCATACGCACAGGCCCATCATCAGCGCCTCCCGTTCAAACTTGAGGACAATCGTGAACTCTGGCTGTTTGACAGCGACAATCAAAGTCCGCTTGTTTTATTAGCTTCATCGCGACCAGATGCCAGCTTACCAACGTCAGAACCTATTGGCTGGTCGTGCTGCATCGGCGCCAACGGCTCTCCCAGTCAACGTCGATTTCCGCAAGCTCGGGACCTCGAGACGCAGGTGAGGCAGCGCGCAGGTTGCAATATAAAAAAACATTGGATAAAGCGCTCAGCTGGTGGTGATGGTGTTGTGGAAACCACGGGTGAGGCTATTTCAGCTAATCAGTTTCCTCTGTTGTTGCTGCAGGAACACTGGGTGAATGATGAACAGCAACGTCGAGCCTGTGATTACATCAAGTGGATTTCGCCGTCACTGCTGACATTGCAGCACCTGGACAAGGGCACGCGCACACGTATAGAAAACAACCTGAACGTGCAGGCCATTTCAATTGAACACCACTGGCACCTGTATCCCGAGATCATTAATCAAAAATTGTTGAAGGCAGCACGCGTACAAAGTCGAATCGAAAAATGTAGTTGAGCTGCGCACAGG
>JABDQW010000299.1 GCA_013042055.1 Gammaproteobacteria bacterium
GGCTCCGCGCCGGATCGCGTCGTCTCAGGCAGCGCAGCCTGTCCAGAAAGACACATCTTTTTGCAGGAACTCTTGCCATGACATGTAATGCGTACCGTCACAGGAAAAGGTCAGGCTGATCATGCCGTTAAAGATATTGACCGATGACGAGCGTAGATAGAGTACTTCATCAGCCTTGCGCAGCCCGCACATCGCCCTCAGCACAGAAGCGATACTGTCTTTGGGAATCAATGCATCTTGTGGATAAGGGCGTGCTCGGTAGAGCAAACAAATATCGGGATCACTTAACGCCTCCGCATCCAGTATGCGATAGCGAAAAGGATCATCAGCAAACCAGACGGTCGCGCGACTGCTGGAAAAGTGGATAACACCTTGGAACATACCTCGATCCGTGATCAACTCTTCAATAATCGCACACGAAGTTCTCATGTTGTTATCCAGCAGGCTATCGACGCGGCGTTGTGCGAACACCGTGCCGCGTATCGCAGGATCACCCTTGATCTGTCGCCAGTCATGAGACTCTTCGTATAACTCAGACGTGACTGGAAGATCGCGAAGATCAAAATCAGCACCGATATAGCCCAGTTTGTCGTCACCGCGGCTGACGACTTGCAAAGCTGTCAGCGAAGGTCGATTGCTTCGTCGGCTGAGATAGGCATCCGATAACAGAAAGCCCCAGGAGGGTACAGCCTCACGCATATAAGGACGGCTGGAACGGTCGCGACCGTAATGCTCCGGCATCAGCCCTAATTTGCTGACGTTGTCGCTCATCTGGATACCATTGATATCAAGCGCGTGTAGAAACAGGCAATGGGGTACATCCGCTAGTCCTGATAGCAGGGTTTTGTCAATCTCTTCACGTTGACCCCACACTGGTTCGCAGAGTGTTGCTAGACGTGCCAAAGGATCTGATAGCAGTTGTGCCAGCTCGATTCTCTGGCTGTGTACTGCTTCCTTCCATGAATCTTTCATTACAGGAACCTCCATATTATTTTTATAGTTATGAGATGATTGTATCTAATATAGTCAAAACATTAAGACTTAGTGACAAAAAATTCTGGGAAAAATTCCCCATATTTTTAGTTAATATTTTTCGGTAGCAGTGACGGACCTTCCTCGTACATAAAATCGATAAATGCCCTGGCCACGACTGATAGACGCTTGCCTTTCGGGTGGCCAACGTACCATTGCCACGAAATAGGGAAGCCGTCGACATCGAGGACGGTCAACTCATCCAGATCACCGCGAACGATGGTATGAAGGGATAACACGGAGATGCCCAGACCCGCTGCAACCCCTTGCTTGATTGCTTCGTTACTGCCAAGTTCCATACGTATATTGATGTTCTGACCTGCCTCGGCGAATACATCCTCGACTGCGACACGGGTACCCGAACCATGCTCGCGAACAATAAAATTCTCCTTCACGAGTTCGGCCAAGGTTATAGATTTTCTATTCGCAAACTTGTGATCGGCCGGCGCGACTACCACCATCGGGTTGGCTAAATACGGCTGAAAACTCAGATCACTCGACACGGGTGGTTGTCCGATCAGATAGAGGTCGTCAAGATTTCGGTTCATGCGCTCGAGAATATGTTCCCGGTTGAGCACCTCCAGAAAAACACTAATACCTGGGTACAGTTGGCAAAACTTTCCTAGTAACCGCGGTGTGAAGTACTTGGCGGTCGTGACCACCGCGATGCGCAACTGGCCGGTTTTCAAGCCTTTGTGGTCGTTAATCTGCATTTCAAAACGGCCGAGCGTCTCGAGAATGTCGCGTGACGCCTGGTACAATGCGCTGCCAGCTGATGTCAGCGAGATCTGTTTGCCGGTCTGCTCGGTCAGCGGCGAGCCGATATCGCTCTCCAGCTTCTTGATCTGCATCGAAACCGTCGGCTGTGTCAAAAAAAGTTCCTCGGCGGCTCGGGTGTAGCTCAACTGGCGAGCGACCGCTTCAAATACCTGAAGCTGCCGTAGACTGATTCGGCGGGCCAGTTTGGTCGATAGGGTATTCGGCATAGATAGTAGTCTATGCAAGCGATAAAATATTTCAATTATTATTATTAGTCAGGATTCTTATACTATTAATACCTGAGTAAAACACTCGGGAATAGCCCAGAGCGTTATTGTGTTCTAGATGGCGTATATGTATTTATCGATGGTGACTTAATGCAAGCGATCAGTGAGGACATTTTTATGATTACAAACGCAACTACCTTGTATAAGGCGAATACATTATCTCAGCATCATGTTGGCGAGTTAAGCCAGGATAAAGCATTTTACGACCAAGTCAGGTCGGATTTCCTGAAGCAGTCAACCAGATACTTGCGAGACAGCTTTTTCAGAACTAGCACAAGTAGGCTCGACGCTAGATAAATCTATGTTTACGCTGATAATATAATCGTTAGAGGGTGATTTCTGAGCTTTAAACATTATTCCTACGGAGGCAATGACAATGTTTGAATGGCTAGATCGAATGGGCAGCAAGGCTTTCAAGAAACTCAAATGGGCGCTGACTGCGCTGTCTGGCGCATTGACGACGGGGCTCATTGTCGCGCTTGAAAGCTGACAGTTTTAAACAATAAAATGCATTGAAAGGCCAGTCACTGTACTGGCCTTTTTTGGGCCTGTGGCGCGTGCAGATATCACCAGGTGATGCGACAATAAAGATTCTGAATACGATCAACCATTCGAGAATGAGCGAAAGCATACCCCAGGACGACCTCAAGCTGCTGTTGAAGGCGCTCAAATTTGCAGCGCACAAGCACAAGGATCAACGCCGTAAAGATGTTGAAGCCTCACCTTATATTAATCACCCGATATCACTCGCTGATATCCTATGCAACGAGGGCGGTGTATCAGACATAGAAACAATCTGTGGTGCTTTATTGCACGACACCGTTGAAGACACCAATACGACCGCAGAGGAACTGGAACGTGAGTTCGGCAGCGCCATTCGCGACATCGTCATGGCTGTCACCGATGACAAATCCCTATCCAAGGCAGAGCGCAAACAGGCTCAAATAGATCATGCTGCGCAGCTCTCACAACAGGCAAAATTGATCAAGCTGGCTGACAAGATCAGTAATTTGCGCGATGTATGCGACAATGCGCCCGCGCATTGGCCCTTGCAGCGCCGGCAGGCGTATTTCGAATGGGCGCGCAAGGTCATTGATCAGCTGCGCGGCGCTCACCCCGGTCTAGAGGCGATATTCGATGAGATTTACAAGAGAGCTCCGGTGGATTGATGATAGTCGGCGTTATAGCTGGCTATGGGTCTGTTTGTGCGTTGTTGTGGTAGCGTGCACAAACCGCCAGGCATACGAGGGCTTGAAGGCGGGACACCGTTCCGGCTGTCTTGAATACCCTGAATCGGAGTACCAAGATTGCGTTGAAGAGAGCGAAACCAGCTACCACGACTATCAGCGTGAACGTGATGAAATCGTTGGCGATTGAGTCGCTGCCTTACTGTTAGCATGAAATCCCGATCCCGGTGACACGGCGCTGAGCATGATTTTCAGCTATATTCTATTTACAATCAGATACTTAATCAGCGGAGACCATGCATGAAAGTCAAGGTACATGACCTGATGAGCAAAAGTGTTGTCACAGCCCGGCCCCACCAGACGGTGGCAACGATCAAGAAAAAGATGAGCCGACACAAATTACAAAACATCCCGGTCGTGTCGCCCGAGAATGAACCCGTGGGAGTGGTCTCGGCCTCTGATATCGTGGTTGTAGATCGTGCCGGAACACCGATTTCACAGATTATGACCGATAAAGTTTACACCGTACCCGCCTATGATGATGTCTCAGTCGCAGCACGCATTATGCGTAATCACAAAATCCATCATGTGATTGTGACGGACAACAAGGGATTGATCGGCATTATCAGCTCATTCGACCTACTCAAGCTAATCGAAGGCCATGGTTTCGTGATGAAGAACCAACCAACACCGAAATCAAAGGGCAAGGGTAAACGCGCCAAAGCAGAACTGGGCTGATCACATACCGGAGATTCAAACAGGTAGATTTACCGCAGAGACGCGGAGAAATCTTTTATATAGGCAGACGTTTCCGAAGGTTGAATCGGCATACCACCCAATTACTCCACTTGACGTAACCGTCGTAAGATCACATCTCCTCCGCGTCTCTGCGGTAAATTTTTAGTTAATCCAGGTAACGTTGCTGCCATTGCAGATATTGCTGGCGGACATGTTCGGCAAATTCCTGCTTGTCGTTAAAGTCTGCCGGGCTTATCGCATCGTAAACGTAGTAATTTGCGCGGTTGTTCCCTACGGTCATATAATGCCAGAATTTGTCTAGTACGGTATGCGGATCATGCCACTCGAAGGTGTCCTGCTCTTCATAATGGATGAACACGGGTAATATCGGCACACCTGTCTGGATCGAGATATCGAACGCACCCGTTTGAAAGCGGCTGTAAATTCGCCGACCTTTGCACCCACCCTCGGGAAATATCGCGATATTACGTCCTTGGTTTACCGCAGCTGTTAGTGCCTCAAGCGCGGCACGGCGCGAGTCCGCATCATCGCGCTTGACGAAGATGGTACCCGAACGGTGACCGATACGACCAATGAAATACCAATGCCTGACACCTTGTTTGGCCAGTGGGTAGATATCGAATAATGCGGGTATCGCAAAATCCTCCAATGCTGAAGGATGATTGGATATCAGGATATACTGCTCTGGCATCGGTAAAGTGTTTTTCTGATGCAGTCGCAAATCGATGCCCAAGGCGCGCACAAAAAACCGGCACCAAACGCGCGATAGCTCATGATAGTAACGCCCGGTCATCGCCACGGGCAACCAAGACATGGTATACAACACTAGCGTGAAGACCGAAATTTCGAGCCAGCACCACAACAACCACAACCACTTTGCGACAAACCTGAGCATAATATGACTTTTTGTAATCGTTTTCTAGGAGTAACGACGCTTGTTATAAAGATAGGGTAAAATCCAATATTTTGGCAATGAAATACGATGAATTCATCAACAGCCTGGACCTGGATACGTGCCCGGCCCAACTCGAGCCCTGTCTGCAGGCCTTATGGTACGACGCCAGCGGTGACTGGAACAGTGCTCATGAAATCGTACAAAATATGGGTGACACGATGGCAGCGCGCATCCATGCGTATCTGCACCGTAAAGAGGGTGATGAATGGAATTCAAAATATTGGCACCGTCGCGCTGCTTCTGTATACCCGCACCAGCTCAGCCTCGAGCAAGAATGGGAATCCCTGGTAAGCGAGTTAGTGGACTAAAAATACCATCAATAACTAAATTAAGCGAACACGTCTAGGAACCTTATGAATTATCTATTACGCAATATGTCACACAACCGATGGTACTGGTTGGCTTTGCTCGCGTCCGGGCTATGTTTTATCGCCATCGCACTCTATTACCAGTATGTCCTTGAAGAATTACCCTGCGTACTCTGCATTCATGCCCGTATCTGGATATTGGCGATCAGCCTGGTTGCGCTCTTGGCCCTGTTGCTTAGTCACAGGTGGTTCAATATCATTGCCCACGTGTTGACGGTCGTCTGTGCCGCCGGACTGCTCGAACGATCGTATCAACTCGTCGGTACCGAACGCGGATTCATCTTCGGCGAGTGTGGTTTTGACCTTGGATTACCGGCCTGGCTCGCACTGGATGATTGGTTGCCGGCCGTATTTGGCGTCGAGACCACCTGTGGCTATACTCCCGAGCTGCTGTTTGGTATTACCATGGCAGATGGACTAATCGTGTTGTCATCAGCGCTAGTAATGATTAGCCTTGTTCTGACAATAGCGGCCCTGGTGAGACAATAACATTAAAACCGATATTTCCCGTTTCGGATTTATTCTTGGACCGGTGGTTTTTGCGGCGTTGCAAATACTACCAATTTTTCCCTCTGATAATGTCGCCAACATGGCTTCAGTCGCCGCGCTGATGGTGGTCTGGTGGATAACCGAAGCCTTGCCGCTGGCGGCAACCGCGCTACTGCCACTGATACTTTTTCCGGTGCTCGGCATCACCTCGGGCACGGAAGTTGCAGCTGTCTACATGAATTCGACGATATTTCTTTTTATCGGCGGTTTTGTACTGGCGCTGTCGATGCAACGTTGGAATCTGCACACGCGCATCGCCTTGCGCGTGATCGGCTGGTTTCATGGCAGCGCGATGTACATGTTGCTTGGCTTCATGGTGACCAGTGCTTTTTTGTCGATGTGGATCTCCAATACGGCCACTGCAACCATGCTGCTGCCAATCGGTCTTGCGGTCTATGCGCGTGCGGCTGAACAACTGACCGAACGCGATAAGCAGCGCCTATTGACGGCGATGATGCTTGGTATCGCGTACTCCTGCTCGATTGGCGGTACCGCCACGCTGATTGGAACGCCGCCCAATCTCGCCATGCAGCGCATATTCCTGATCACCTTTCCTGATGCCGCCGATATTTCGTTCGCCCAATGGCTGCTATTTGCGTTACCGTTGTCAATCACGCTGTTGCTCATCACCTGGTTGATCATTGCATCGCGTTATACGGGCAGACGCTTTACAGCGCTGCGGTTCTCAACCAGCGAGCTTCACCAGCTCTCGCATAAGGCGATGAGTTATGAAGAGAAAGTTGTCACGATCGTATTCTCTTTGACTGCATTTTGTTGGATGTTCCGTCAGGATATCGTGATTGGCTCGATGACACTTCCGGGGTGGTCCAACTTGTTCGAAAACGCCAGCTTGGTCAACGACGGTACCATTGCGATCGCTGCCGCTTTGGTATTATTCATGATTCCTTCCAGAAACAGACAAGACCACTCGCGGCTCGCGGACAGCGACACCATAAGCCAGCTACCCTGGAATATTGTGTTGCTGTTCGGTGGCGGTTTCGCGCTTGCCAAGGGCTTTACCGCCAGCGGACTCTCTGAATATATTGGCCAGCAGTTTGTAGACATGCAGAATCTGGATCCCCTGGCGCTGCTAGCAGGTATTTCGGCCATCGTGATTTTTCTGACGGAAGTGACCTCGAATACCGCGACCTCACAGATTTTGTTGCCTGTTGTAGCCTCGGTGGCTAAGCAGATCGAGGTTAATCCGTTGTTACTAATGTTGCCGGTGACCTTATCGGCCTCGATGGCGTTCATGATGCCGGTAGCGACGCCTCCCAATGCCATCGTATTCGCTTCCGGACATTTACACATACGCGATATGATAAAAACAGGCCTGATCATCAATCTGGTAGCCATCGTTTTGATCACTTTACACACGTGGATTATTGGCACGACGGTGTTCGATATTGACATCGCAACAATGCCGGCATGGGCCAAGTGATGGAGGTATACGTTGCTTTTCTAAGGGTATATGGGCCGGATGACGACCGACGATAAACAATTGGGCAGCCAACCCTCCGCTAGAGAATTTACCGTCTGGCATCTCAGCACATTTATTCTGCTGGCGGTACTGCTGACCTTAGTCGGTTTCTGGATATTCAAATCAGTGTTATTTCCGTCTGAATTCACGCCAGTCACTTTGAATGCAAAAGAGCAGCAGGTGCTGGAGCAAAAGTTGGAAAAGTTCGAACGCATTCAATCGCAAGCCGATCGCAGAGCGGCGCGATCGAGACCATTCAGCCAGAGCCCAGAAACCGAACTGACACCAGAGCCTTACTCTGAAGAGGGCGCCAGTCGGGAGATTCGTCTCAGCGAGAAAGAACTCAACGCACTACTAGCAAAAAATACCGATCTGGCAACGCGGCTGGCCATCGATCTTTCCAGCAATCTTGCAAGTGCCAAACTATTGGTACATCTCGATGAGGACTTTCCACTCTTGGGTGGCAACACGGTCAAGCTGACAGCTGGTGCCGAGCTGGCATTTGCTACGGGTAAACCCATCGTCAAATTAAAAGGAATCAGTGTCTGGGGCGTGCCACTGCCGAACGCCTGGCTGGGTGGCATCAAGAACGTTGACCTGGTTCAAGAGTTTGGCCAAGAACCAGGTTTCTGGCAAGCGTTCGCCGAAGGCGTCGAACTCGTTGAAGTCAAGCAGGGTCACCTGCTGATCAAGCTGAAACCATAATCAGCTCTCCGCATAGCAAATCCTGGTAAGCAGCCCACTTCACTATTCTGAACTCAAAAGACCGCCAAACGATTGGCGCAGATAGTCAAGTCCTGAGTCGGCGTCGACGATATTCTAGCGTAGCCATGAGGTATTGCGATTAACGATTAGCCATGAGGTGCATGATGGAGTACGAATTTCAGCCACATTATTGTGCTTGCGGTTGTGGCGGCACTGGAAAGACCAAGTGGTTACCCGGCCATGACCAGATGCTACGTGCAGCGATTGAACGCGAAGTTGGCGGTTTGATCGAGCTCAGACGCATAATCGAAGAGTTACTGCAGCGCGGTATCGACCTAGACCACAAGCAAAACAATGGGAGACGCCAGTTGAACCTAGATTCCGTAGTTGATCGCTATTACTTCTAGTCAACTATATGATTATACGAAAAGTTATGCAGTATTTGACGTTCACCCAACGGGTGAGTCGCTACGCAGTTTATCGCCGTCCCGCTAGCGCCATGACGGCGTTGCAACTTTTGCCAAGGACGACGGCCATTAGCTGCAAGTCGCGCCTTGCCCTGACGCTAGCGGTGCAGCGCTAAATCTGTGTTCAACTGCGGAATCTAGCAGCCTGTCGGACTTAGAGGTTCGTAGCGAGGCAAGTGGGGAATCGAGGCTATTTTTCCGATCATTTGAGGCGAATAGTGGTAGCTATTTAACGATAATGGTCGGAAAAATAGACCGTTTCCCTGCTGCCGCAGTAGAACAACCTAAATCCGACAGGCTGCTAGGTTAAAGCATTGAGCAGGGCTTCAATATTCAAATATACAGGAGATTATCATGTCAGACAAAACAGAACTAACGCAGCATCATGTTTATGTCATTGAACTCGACAAGGAAGTGTTACGATTCGACGATTTCATGTTAGCCAATCCTGCATACAAACAGGGTATGCCATGTTTTTTCGTTGGTGAAACACGGCACAGTCCCAAAAAGCGATTCAATTACCATCTGGTTGGCTATAAGAGTCACGAATATATCAGAAGATATGCGCGACGTCTCGCTCCGGAATACTATGCGAGCTTGAACCCAGTGAATGCTGATCAGGCAAAAGAAGTCGAAAACCATCTAGCGGCCAAGCTCAGGACAATGGGTTATGCGGTATGGCAACATACAGATGTGTTGAATGCACGCCGCTTGAAAAAAAGCCAGGCACATTTACAACATGGTCACATGTACTACCACTTCGTATCTGCGTAACCGCAAATTTACAGTTAGTAATAGACCAAGAAGGGGTGTTATCGCCCGAAGATGTCACCCGCTGCGAGGCGGTAACCTCTGCGGACTCCGCTGGTGAAGCCAGTTAGGACAAACCGTAACATTGGAAAAACCTGTTGAACAGCTGATTGATTGGGAAACAAATCCAGATCATTTGAGTCTGCCTTCTTGCAGCATCCAGCACAGCGACCCGGTGTTGCTAAAAGCCCGCCAACACGATTTTACCCCCACTCTCGTCGCAGACATCACGAAAACAGCATTATTGATCTGCAGGACAGCGATTGTGCGGCTGGATCATGCTTCAATACCTTGATGCAGCCGACTTTCTCAAGCACTAAGAAACAACTGCAGGTAATGTCCGCTAAACTGATAACAGATGTTAACATCCTGGTCTGTTTATTTCAGTTGGCCAACATGCAAGCGCACATACTCAACCGAAGCCTTTTCAGAATGGCCACGCTCCTGCTAGTGGCTGGACCTTTGCTTTTGCTGTTCTCTACAACAGCGCTAGCCACGGTGACTTTTGATGAGTTAAGTGTTGAGATTGAAGATGACGAATTATCACTGCGACGTTTCAACGCGGCAGGGAATCACCTGATTATCTGGGTTTCTCCAGGATTCGGTGATTCAGAGCGCGAATATGATGTTGCATACGCGATCAGCAAACGTAATATCGAGGTCTGGCACGTTGATCTGGCTGAAAGCCTGTTTATGCCACAAAGCATCAGTACACTGCGTGCCCTCGATGGACGATATGTGGCGGCACTGATCAAACACGCTCACCAGCAAACCGCTAAAGATGTCACCTTGATGACCCGTTCCTATGGCGCGCTGCCGGTGTTACGCGGCGCACGCCAGTGGCAACAACAGGCCTCCAGTAAAGCGCAAAACAAGGCAGATTACTTGACTGGTGCTATTCTGTTTTCACCGGAGTTGTACAGCGAAATCCCTCCGCTTGGATTTGAACCGATTTTTGACCCAATCGCATCGGCTACGAATATTCCGATCATGTTATATCAGGCTGGACGACATGGTAATCGCTGGCAGCTGGAGAAAACACTAGCGCAGCTGCATAACGGTGGCGCACCCGTATTTTTAAAAATCTTACCTGATGTTACGGGCGTCTTTTATACCAACGATACGTCGGCAGAAACCCGCGCGGTTCTAGAGAAACTGCCTATCGAGATTAAAAAGGTCGTGGCTATGCTCAAACGCACTCCTACAACTACAGCACCACTACGGTTCCATAGCCTGGATAAGTCCGGAAAAAGCAATCTTGACGTAACGCTCATACCTTTCAGCAGTCAAATGCAGCCTCAAACGATTGAACTCAAAAACATCAATGGCGAGATGTTCACTCGTAACGATTTCATCGGCAAGGTCACAGTGGTCAATTTTTGGGCGAGCTGGTGCGGGCCATGCGTTGAGGAAATACCAGCATTAAATCGCTTGCGTGAACGTATGCGGGGAAAGCCCTTCGAACTGATATCGATCAACTATGCCGAGCGACCGCGTAAAATTCGTGAGTTTCTTGATAGGGTCAAAGTTGACTTTCCTGTGCTGTTGGACGAAGACGGCAGCTATTCAGCAAAGTGGAATGTTCTAGTTTATCCTGCAACTTTTGTCATAGCTATGGATGGCAGTATAGCCTATGGCGTGAACGGGGCGATAACATGGGACAGTGACGACATCGTCCTCAAGCTTGAAGCTCTGATGGAGCCCTGACTTGCACCGTGCAACGGAGGAGAAGATCGTATTCTGCCTTAACTGGCGTACCGGATTCACCTTCACCGGTATCGTGGATGCGAAAACAAGCGCGCTACTATTGGCGAATAAATGCTGGTTAAATTAACGATTCAATTTATGAGACAATAACTCCCCCTCTAAACAAAGCACAATAAGCAGACGAATTATTATGCAATACGACGTCGTTGACGCCATTATCTCACCTAAAACTCACCTTAATGTTTTATCCAGGACCGAGGTAAACAAGCTGCTTGATACCAGTCAGGGCGGTTTATATACAATATTCAGAAATTGTTCACTCGCAGTATTGAATAGCGGCAGCAATCTGGACGATGGTAAGGAATTGCTGGAACGATACAAATCGTTCGATATCCGAGTCCTACAGGAGGAACGTGGAATTAAGCTTGAATTGAAAAATGCGCCTGCACTCGCGTTTGTAGACGGCAAAATGATAAAGGGAATCAACGAACATTTATTTGCTGTTCTGCGCGATGTAGTGTATGTCAGTGACGAAATTACAGGCAATCCGAATTTTGACCTGGAATCAAAAGATGGCATAACCAATGCGGTTTTTCATATTTTACGCAATGGGGAGATCATGCGACCAAATATCGAGCCTAACCTGATTGTCTGCTGGGGAGGGCATTCTATCTCAAGAGAGGAGTATGACTATACAAAGGAGGTCGGGTATCAGATGGGCTTGCGCGGTCTTGACATATGCACTGGCTGTGGTCCGGGTGCGATGAAAGGCCCGATGAAAGGAGCAACGATTGGGCACTCAAAACAGCGAATCAGACGAGGCCAATACCTTGGCATCACTGAGCCAGGTATCATTGCAGCCGAATCGCCCAATCCGATAGTGAATAGTCTTGTCATTCTACCGGACATTGAAAAGCGCCTCGAAGCATTTGTCAGAACAGGACATGCGATCACTGTGTTCCCTGGTGGTGTTGGTACAGCAGAGGAAATACTGTACATTCTCGGCATACTGCTACACCCTAATAACAGTGATATACCATTTCCGTTAATTTTTACCGGACCGGAATCGGCTGAAGACTACTTCAATGTAATTGATCGTTTTATTGCGGGCACACTCGGAGAAGAGGCGCGAAGACTATATACAATAATAATCAATGATCCAGTACGGGTCGCGCGCAAGATCAAACAAGGTGTCGATACTGTCAGGGATTTTCGCCGGGTCAATGATGATGCATATTACTTTAACTGGATGTTGACAATCGATACAGCATTCCAGGAACCGTTTTTACCTAATCATGACAACATGCGTAATCTTCAACTTGATAATCTACTTGATCATCATCAATTAGCCGCGAACTTACGTCGTGTTTTTTCTGGGATCGTTGCTGGTAATGTGAAAGATGAAGGTATTCGTGCAATTGAACAGCATGGGCTGTTCGAGATCAAAGGCGATGAAAAAATAATGGAGCTCGTAGACGAACTGCTCGCATCTTTCGTTCGCCAGCATCGCATGAAATTGCCGGGTAGGGAATACGTACCCTGTTACAAAATTGTGAAATAAGGTCATTTGTTCTAATAAGACAAACTGCAACAATAACAAAACCTTCTGCATTACTTACAGCTGCTTGATAAGGTTATCAATTCACATCATTCGACGTCGTTGTTTATGTTTCAACGCTCTGAGCACAAAAATATGAAACCTCATTCAACATCCTGTGACGAAAACCGGGATCCTATATTTTCTGTCATTCAGTCGCTACTGGCTGACTCCTCAAGAGTTCTGGAGATTGGTACGGGCACCGGTCAGCATGCAGTCTACTTTGCGCAAAAGTTACCCTATTTGTCGTGGTATACCAGTGACTGTGTTGAAAATCACGCTGGTATCAGAATGTGGCTGGACGAAGCCGGGCTTAACAACACATATGGACCGTTAGATTTGAATGTCTCGATATCCAATTGGCCACAACTCACATTCGATGCGGTTTTTTCAGCGAACACGCTTCATATTATGCATTGGCCGGACGTTGAAGCTATGTTTGCTGGTGTCGGTCGAGTTTTATGTAAGCATGGCCGGTTACTCGTCTATGGCCCATTTAATTATGCTGGACAGTATACCAGTGACAGTAACGCCAAATTTGATGAATGGCTAAGAAGTAGGGACCCAAAAAGCGGTATTCGTAATTACGAAGACCTAAATGCGCTTGCGCATCAGGCTGGTCTCGTTCTGAAACACGATTATGCCATGCCAGCGAACAACCGTATTCTTTATTGGGAAAAAGAGTAAGCAGCATGAGGTAATATCGAGCGATTGGATCATGAAGGAGAAATCAGTGAATGCATTATTGGTGGTTGCACACGGCAGCCGTCGTCAACAGTCAAATGATGAAGTTTCTGTGATTACAGACAAATTACGCGCGTCTTGTCACGACGATTACACGATCGTGCACAGCGGATTTTTGGAGCTGGCCACACCATCGATTCCGGACGGTATCGAACAGTGCATTAATAATGGAGCTACCCGGATCACCGTACTGCCGTATTTTTTAAATTCAGGCAGACATGTCGTCGACGACGTCCCTGAAATCGTTGACACCGTATCAAAGCAACACCCCGATGTCGAAATCGTCATCGCACCGCATTTAGGCGCGTCACCCCTAATGGTCGACTTACTGATCGACTCCGCTAAATCGGTTTCAAGTTGACATATTGCATGAGGCATCGGCCCATTGGAGAAAAGTTTGCCCGGATTCGTCGTATTTTTATCATCCTGGTTTTTCTCCAAAGACCATTGACTTAATAGTATCATATGCCGCCTGGTTAGAAGATTGCTTATCTGGTGTGGGTCCAGGATTCTGAATAACCGACAGCGTATCTTAATTACCGACACCCGTTCGATTTATTTTACACCGCCTGTCGGAAATATTGTCATTACCTGTTGATTTATTTTACACATCGCCCTATATTTGATCATGTCACAAATGATATTGACAGACCTGCACTGGGAATTACTTATATCACTATTAATTCAATAGGTTAAGAGGCCTACACAAATATCGCCAAAACTCTCTGAGAACTGCTTGCTGCAGATTGCGAGCGCTGTAACTGGGTAAAAACATCGGTTAAGACGCTGATTATTGGCCAAATATTATACAGTTCTGGGTGAAGCCCCAGATACTATCGATAATATTTCGGTTAATATTTAACCAGCTTGAGTTATGTTTAGCTGGTATCCATCTGATGGAGACGCTGCATGAGTGCTGAGATTCTTTCACTAAAAACAGGCGAACAAGATTCTACCGAATCCAGTCGCAATAGTTCCGAGTACGATTATGATGCTCTGCTCGAGAGTGTATTCAACCGCCTGAGCGTACAGTTGCTTCAAAAAGTATCGTTAATGCTGAATAACGCGGATAGCAGTCTAAATGCGATAACTGAAAAGGAAGAGGAAGGTTTGAAGTCGCAGTGTGTAGAGCTGGTGCAGAGTCTGCGTGTTGAACGCGGCAGTATCGATAATGCCTTCCTCACCGCCATCAACGATAAAATCGATGACGAAGAAAAAGCACAAGACAATGAACTGAGTCTGATTGATGACGATGAAATGGAAGAAATGGTCGCTATCTCGTCCATGTATTCCAATGCAATGAATCTCTATGGTCAGGAAGTCAATAATCTACAAGCTCGTTTCGAATATCTCGAGCTTTCATGCAACCACAAACTCAGTAAAAAACTACTTGACCCGAGGCATATCTGTGAAGCCTTCCAGACTGCTCTAAAACAGCTTGATTTAGCACTGGAGCTCAAATTGCTAATGTTCAAGCTATTTGACATCGAGGTCAACTCACGTCTCGGTGAAATGTATAAATCGCTCAATCAGTTATTCATCAATGCTGGCATCATGCCAGAAATCGTGTACCAAGCCAGAAACCTTGATCCTGACAACGCTGTTGATGAGAACAAAAATCAGCAGGATATTGACGGAATTTCCGTTAGACAAGCTAAATACTATGATCCGCAGAATAACAAGGCAGAGAACTTCATACCACGCTCCAACGATGAAATAAGTTACTTCATCAGTCAATTCATGAATGGCTTCACCACTGCGACGGGTGAAGGTATCCCTGATTCATTCTCAATGATTCCAACAGACAAGGACAATCATAATTGCTATTCACGAAAGGAGCTCATGACTTCCTTGTCAAAACTGCAGAGCAAATTCATCAATAGTAAAAAAGCCTTTGACAAAATCGGGGCAGAACAGATCAAACGTGCAATTATTGCGGATATGGGAAGCCGCAATGGAGGTGCTGTTACAAAGAAAGTCCATACTCTCGATGAAAGAAGTATCGACTTTGTCGGTATGATGTTCAGCGCGATTACTAAAGATGAAAGTATCTCCAGCGTCATCAACAATTTATTAATGCGTTTGCAGATACCCGTCATAAAAGTGGCGATGCTCGACGAAAGCCTGTTTTCAAACGAGCAGCACCCCGCTCGAGAAACACTTGACCTCATCTCACAGGCCGGTAAAGGCATAACCGCAAAAGAGAACGAGGTCTACAATCAACTGAACAATATCGTTAATGGAATTCTGCAGAAATACAATATAGATATTGCGAGTTTCGAGCGTGCCGCCGATGCGCTACATAAGCTGATAAAATCCGAACAAGAAATGGCAGCCGAGAACGAAAGAACGGAGCAGCGCGAGATCATAAGACAACATGCAAGAAATGTTGTATTGACGGAGATGCGCTATTTGACCTCCAACAAAAAGCTACCGAAAAACGTACAACCACTAATTCTCAAACATTACCCAACAATGATGTGCAAACGTTATATAAAACACGGTAAAGAGAGCAGTGAATGGCTCCTTTCAGTCATGTTACTGAAGTTACTGATGAAATGTTTGCAACCAGTCAACACCAAGCAGCAATGGACCATGCTAAAACATAATTATCAGCCGTTGATAGAGGCTGTAAATGATGAGTTATATGAAACTCAGCAGGATAGGGCCGAAATTGATGCACAGATTTCAGCGCTTAAACAAACTTTTCTCAAAATGCTGGATGAATATGGATTCAAACTGGTTGAAACATCGAAATCTGCGCAGCAGCCTACCAATTCGATGCCATACGTTGAAGAACAAAACATCACTGCAGCCAATGAGGAATTTGCAACAGGCGAACACGATAAGGAAACCGCAAGGATTAAAGAACAAGCAAGAATCGCTCGAGATAAAATCTCTCGACTGCCGAGTTCGCTGCACCCTGGTGTCTGGTTCGAGATATTCAACGGCGAAGACAAACCGGTACGTCGCTTGAAATTATCAGTGGTGCTAACAGAAGTAGCTAGACTGATCTTCGTCGATTGCCACGGCGTAAAGGTTATAGAGAAAGATGCTGGCGATTTTGCTAATGAGCTGGCTAATCAGCGATCAAAACCCATAGCCGACCATTCTACATTTGAACACGCCTTGGGTGCTGTCATTCACAAACTGGCAGCATAAGGGTAGAGGGGAGAGAAGCGAGGGTCGAGGGTTCGAGGAGAAGTCATATAAAAATAAATTTTCCTCGCACCCGCTTTTTACTACTCATTTATCTTTACGTCGACACGCTGTCAGGTTTGTAGAGTTGCTAACATCAATCCAGCCAGCGGCCTTTCGTTGTAAATCATTTTTTGGGCTTTAGCAGCGCTGACCTGACGGCACTGTCATCTTGTCTTAACGTACACGCTCCTACAGGCAACATTCGGTCTTGGAATCCATGCAGGCTTCAACCGGTTTATTTACCGCAGAGGCGCGGAGTCGCAGAGCGGTAAGCTCCTGGCAACTCTCCCCGGATTAGCAGTAGTAGCGACTTTAGTCGCGAACCGCTGCAATTCGCGCCCAAAGCCGCTCCTAAAACATAAAACATTCTCTGCGCCTCCGCATCTCTGCGGTTCACCATGAATATCGATGGTCCTCAAGGATTTAGCTAACACATACAGCAATGACAAGTTTATGGGGCAGCAACGATGCACGAACTGCCATATTGACAGGATAATTTTACATTAATTCACAATAGGCGATTGAAAAAATTGTTAAATTAAGTATATTAACAATTACTAATTAATATACGGATATTGTTAATTTGAGGTGAGCGCTATGACTGTAAGAATTTTCGTTGGGAACCATGAAGAGGTGAAGGAACTCGCAGAGGAATATCCGCAGGAGGCATCCGTGATCGAAGAAATGCTGGAAGCTGCGGATGAGGATTCCGATGCAGATTCCGATGAAGAAAGCGAGAGCCCCGATAATTCGTAACATCTTCGCAGACACCCGCGCCGCGAGTGTCTGCGCAAGAAGTCTCTTAGTCCGCATGTCTCACCACGATCACGGAAGCAGGCGTAAGTTTACGCACACGAAGACCAGTCTGAACCTCGATACGCATGCTTGATTAACACACTGTTTGTTTGACCATCCTAGCTTTACTTCAAAAGACCCATGCTTTGTCGGTATCCGACGCCGCCTGGTAAGAAAGGCGGGCTAGCAATGACATGTGCTATGCTTGCTAGCAAAGTGGATCTGGTACGCATTTCCCACCAGGCGACGGAGACTGCGTATAAGGCAAGCAAATAATATGGCACGATTTCTATTGTTCACAGCAGTATTGTTGCAAGCCCACACAGCCATGGTTCATGCGCAGAAATATGAAATCACGCCCTACGTTGGATGGCGCACCAGTAGTAACCTCGAAGAGGAGGCAACAGGGGCGACCATTGATCTGAAGGAAACGCGTAGTTTTGGTGTGATTGTGTCCATGCAACAAAAACTGGGCACCCACTACGACTTTCTATTCTCGCGGCAAACGACCGAACTCGAGTCGCCCAATACACTTGTCAATTCAACATCATTGCGGTTTGACTACTATCAAATTGGTGGTACTGTCGTTTACGATCACGATCAGTTGCATCCATTTGTAACAGGTGGCCTGGGAGCGACACATATATCGCCAGCCAATCCTGCTTTTTCATCTGAGACAAATTTTTCATTATCAATCGGCGGCGGGCTTAAATTCCCGATCACGCGCAACGTAGGACTGCGCCTGGAAGTCCGTGGTTACGGAACGGTAACCGATAGCGAGGGCAGCATACTTTGCGCTGACGGTGGCTGCTACGCCAAATTCAAGGGCAGCCTGTTTATGCAATTTGAAGCCAACGCCGGTCTGTCCATCGCATTCTGAATCGCCGTTCGGGGGACTACAGGACTGAATTATTTTCCCTAATTAAGTCGACTAACACAGCATACTTCAAGGGAGGGGCAATGAACGCGCCATCGAACAAATCGCTTGGTGAAACGCTTCTGAGGATCTCAACCATTTTGGCGTCATTGTGTGTGCTCAATTATTTAAATGTCATTTTGTTAGCAAGAAAGATTTATAAAACAAATGAATAATAAAAATACTTAAGGTAAATTCAACATTTAAAACTGGTGAGATTGACTCGCATTATCGTATATTATAAGATTCTAATATTCTTCGGTTGTATAGGAGTGCTAATGATATGACATATGACATTAAATGCGCGCAGATCCGCGAACTCGTCGATAACGGTGGTCAGTTGATCGATGTGCGCTCTAATCACGAATTCACCCAGGGTGCACTGAAAAACGCAGTCAATGTGCCGGTCGAATCCGTACCTTATTGTGCGAACACCATCGATAGAAACAAGCCTGTCATGCTGTATTGTGTTTCCGGTACGCGTGCTAACCTGGTCAAACATTTCCTCGAATCCTTGGGATTCAACAATGTCTACAATTTAGGTGGTATGAGTCAACTAGCACATTGCTAGCGTGCAAAGAACAAGCCCACAACCCACGTCTGGGTAACGACCTGCCCTACAACGAATTTGTAGATTTGATGAACTCTATGGATCTTGATTTACCTAAGGAAATATCAGCAGCTGTACCCGGTCAATCCGAGTGTGGCTCGGGACAGGGTCGGTAACGGAGAGCAATCATGGCTTATCAAATTAGCGTGGAAAATATCAAATGTGGTGGCTGCGCTTCAACAATACGCTCCAAACTAGAAGCGATGGAAGGCATAGATAAAGTCGATGTTATGATCGAAAAGGGTATTGTCGATGTCGAAGCGGCCGATGACTCGCGCGACGCTGTCGTTGCCAAACTACTGAAACTTGGTTATCCGGAAACGGGGACGACAGAAGGTATGGCAGCCGCGACAGCTAGGGCAAAATCGTTCGTTAGTTGCGCCGTAGGTCGATTGAGTCCAGAAGACTGAAGTCGAGAGGCTATCGATACTTTTACCTATGAATTGCACTGCTTCAAGTCAATCAAAGCAGTAATAAGCCGTTTATCCTACCAGCGTGAATCATCGATCACTGTATTGATTGAATCTTGAATTTTATACGCCGCCTGGTGAGAAATGCGGGCTAGCCCGCAAGTCTCGCTAGCTGTATCATCCGCGCGATGAGAACCCATGATTTTTATTATGACCTACCGGCAAATTTGATTGCTCAGTACCCGCAAACAAAACGCTCGGATAGCCGTTTGCTCCACCTTGACAGAGGTCGTCGCCTTATCGCAGACAGACATTTCAGCCAGTTTCCCGACCTCCTGCAAGCCGATGATGTCCTCGTATTCAATAATACCAGGGTTATTCCGGCGAGACTGTTAGGTCACAAAGCGACAGGCGGTAAGGTCGAAATTCTGATCGAGCGGATTACCGCTGACCACAATGCACTGGCTCATGTACGTGCAAGCAGGACGCCTAAAGTTGGCTCTGAAATAATCATCCAGAATGTTGAGTCGGGTGAAGAAATCCGTTTCAAAGTCAGCGGCCGACGCGATGATTTGTTTGAGCTTGCCACTCAAACACAAACATCTATCAGCGACATCGTGGATCAGTGCGGACACATGCCGCTACCACCCTATATTGAGCGTGCCGATGATGAGCTGGACCTCGATCGCTACCAGACCGTCTATGCGAAAAACCCAGGTGCCGTTGCGGCACCAACGGCAGGGCTACATTTCGACCATGCAGTTCTCGAGCGTATAACAAAACGGGGGATCAGAAGCGCATTCGTCACGCTGCACGTCGCTGCCGGTACATTTCAGCCGGTACGCTGTAAAAACATCGAGGATCACGTCATGCACTCTGAATACCTCGAGGTACCAGCCGAAACCGTCGCGCACTGTCGACAAGCGCGGGAAAAGGGCGGGCGCGTCATTGCCATCGGCACGACAGCGGTACGCAGCCTCGAAACGGCAGCGGCTGACGGCGAGTTGAAGCCCTATCGTGGCGAAACACGAATCTTTCTCTATCCGGGTTATCGATTTAAATGCGTTGATGCGCTATTGACCAATTTCCATTTGCCGGAATCCACGTTGTTAATGCTGGTGTGTGCGTTTACCGGTTATGACACGACAATGCGTGCCTACGAACATGCGGTCGCGCAACAGTACCGCTTTTTCAGTTACGGCGATGCAATGTTTATCGAATAAACCTAGGAGCCTGTCGGACTTGACCGATCGTAGCGAGGGAAAGCCGATTTGAGGCAGATTTTTCGGTCTTTTGAGGCGAATAGCACCGCTATTTAACGAGAAAGATCGGGGAATCTGACCAAATTCGG
>JABDQW010000310.1 GCA_013042055.1 Gammaproteobacteria bacterium
CTGGAGATGAAGGCCAAGGCACTGGCTCATTGCGATGTCCCGCAACGAAGCAATGCCAAGCAATGGCATCAGGACACCAGCATCATCGGCTTCTTGAGGGCGCTGTGATGGCATGCTTGGAACGGAAAATTTATGTTGCGTTCAATAACGGCCCCTGGTTGTCCAGGGGCCGTCTCAACATTCGACAACACATAAGTGCGGAGAACACATATCCGAGAATATGTTGGATACAACATATCCTTGGCTTTACCCATTACGTGACCCGGAGTCGTAAAGGCCGGTTTGTGGTGGGACGGAAGACCGAAGGGAAGCGTTTACGCAATAAGCTCAAGCAACTGAATGTGAAGTTGCGGAAAATGCGCACCGAAGGAGGACGAGCCATGGTGGCTTACCTGAGACGGCACCTGCGTGGCCATATCCAGTACTATGGAGTTAGCGGCAATAGCCGAATAGTGGCGAGGTATGTTTACTATGCTACTTTTTACCTCTTTAAATGGTTGAACCGGCGAAGCCAGCGAAGCTCCCTGACCTGGAAACGCTTTGGTGCAGTGGTTCGCCCACTGTTACCCCAAGCGCGTCTTGTCCATGACCTGTATCCTAAACCTCAGTGGATGACTCAAGCTGGGAGCCGGATGGTGTAACGCTCCAAGTCCGGTTCTGCGAGGAGCCGGGGACGAATCGTTGTATGGCTTGTATATTGTGGCACCGTCGGGAAACCAGGCGGCTAACAGAGAAGACAAACTTTAGCCTAAGCAGCGGCGAGGAACCGGCTTACTCTCCGGCTGCTATTTGAGCGATTCGGAGAAGAACACAGAAATTACCAGACTGCCCGGTCAGTCCGTCGACCTGAAACAGAGCGCCCCGCATCAGAGGGGCTTCGTGCTGCCGAGATCGGCTAGAAGCGGGCCCTCGCCAAAATATCTGCATAGAACCCATGCTGGATTTCATATCAATCGTATATCACCCTCCCAAGATATCAGAACTCGATCCCAGAGATGCGCGCAACCGAGTATGCTAGGGCGAGCGTCCCCCAATACACGAAGAATCCCCAGTAATATGAGAAGTACTTGAGCGGTCCACGCGTTGGGTATACGTATGCCTTCTCCGTGAACCAGAGGATGATGTTTATGTAAAGACTACAGGCTCCCGCTGCTCCGAAAAAGATGTAGCCCCAAGTCTGACCTAGAAGAACACCTATACTTCCGGTTACGAAGACCGGGGCAAAGAACAACCAGTCGGCCCAAGCTGCTCCCAGTGACATTCTGAAGTGCGTCTTATCGCGCCAATCTTCCCCTTTACCAATGATCAGGTCCTTGGTCTCTTGACTGCCCGGCCTGACCAGCATCGATAATTGCGCCAAAATTAGGGGAATCAATGTGATGACGCCGAAAATGACAAGAGCCCATGTGACCAGTGTCGGTTGCATAACCTTGCTCCGCTATGGTTGTGTCAATCCCCACAGATAGTACAACCCGTACAGACCGAACAGCATAAACATAATCATATAGGAAAAGTAGACTGGTAGTTGCTTTGCGGGCAAAGGACTGATCCCGTGCTTCCCAAGCAGGAGCCATCGTGGAATGGCCAATGAGGCTACATACACATAGCATGCACAGCTATAGAGTCCAAAAACCAGCGCTGACCTATCGTCCTGCAGTACAAGCACTACAAAAGTGATTCCCGAGAGAAAGTAGGTCAAATCAGCGTAAGCGATCGCACGTTCGTCCAACAGGAACCACTTGAATTCTGGCTTAAGCGCATCGGCTTCCGTCAGACCAATTTTGTGATGGAGCTTTGGTGCAATTAGGAACAGAACTTGTGTCAAAGGGCCGGCCAACCACATGAGCACAAATATGACAATGAACCAGGTGCTTACTTCCATATCAGATTCCCCCCACCGAAGAAGTCAAAAACATATCACATCAATCCGACCTTGTGCTCTAGATCGTAAATATCCGAGCGTAAGACTACAAGTAGGATTCTGAATTTGTAAAGCCGACTAGCATAAAGATACAGCAAAAATATATTCCTTATATCAAATATGGGTCGGTAGCGGATGTTCAGCCTTAAATCTGAATGACCGTTTTTGGTCGCCGTCTTTTCGCAACATCTAATATTCGTGCTTCTTAACAGAACGCAATGCGTCAAAGCGATGGAGATCGTGTGAATAAATTCAGGGAACCTTTTACAGGCTACGAATATCATAATATCGGTGTGCCGTTGAATACGGCGGTAAAGATGCTTAACGGAGTGACGGAAGATGAAGGTTTGCTGAACAATCCAGCTGTCACGAATCATGCTGAAAAGGGCAAATTCAAGGTGCCTACTTTGCGTAATGTTGCTGTAACTGAACCTTATATGCACAACGGCGTGTTTAAGGATTTGCAAACTGTGATCGAGTTTTATGATCATATGAACAGCAATTCTACGAATCATCCGCTTAACAGAGAAACCGGTGCACCATGGGAATCGCCGGAAGTGCCGGGCACAGTCGCCTACGATCTGCTGGATGTGGGCGATCCGATGACGAATGATCAAGTCGAGGCTTTGGTTTGTTTTCTGCGCACACTAACAGACCGGCGTTGTGAGCATCTGATACAGCAGAAGGGAATCGACTGCAATTGATGTAATTCAGAACAATAACGAACGAAAATGCGGGGCTTGCGAGCCCCGTTTTTGTAGACAGCGACACGAATGCGGCCGGTTTGAACTGCTTCAGCGACGCCAGTGGATAATGAGTAGCGGAGGCAATGATCGGTTTCTCAGTTGATGCTACAGTAACAGATGGGTGTCGACAAAATCAGTGAGCTAGCGCTGACTCACTGCAAACTATGGCATAAGACGCCTGGCGCGGGCAAATCATAATATCCGCAATAAACAACTGAGGTATTAGTTCAATGAAAAAACGTGTTGGCATAGCGCTATTCGCGCTGATCGCGATCCTGGGCTCGGTGCTCTACTGGAATGCCTATGTCAATTTCAGGTTTGAGGAAATCAGCGAGGACCGTGTCTACAAGTCTGCGTTGATCCCGCCGGAAAAGCTGGAATCTTTTCTGATCCCGAATAACATCAAAACCGTCATCAATCTGATTGAACCCGGAGTCCAGGACGCGCTCAACCCGGGTGATCTTCAGCATATCCTCAACGAAGACGAAGCCATTCGACAGATCAATGAAAAGCATGGAACCGCTATCCATCACATCAACATACCTTCTGGGCAGATACCCACCAGGGCCACGTTGAGCAGGTTTTTTGAGGTGATGGACAATGAGGATGCCTACCCCGTATTGATCCATTGCTACCATGGCACGGGCAGGGCGGTTATCTACAGCGCGATTTACCGCCTGGAGTACGAAGGCTGGGAAAACGAGGCGGCCAGAATGGAGACCCGGGCACACCCCTTGCTCGTCGACTCGGCGTTGTACCAGAGCAGTTTCGCCGAGGGCGAGGGAAAAGGTGACTTCCTGATTGAGTATGTCCCCAGAAGTCAGCCGGACGATACCACCGGCCAGCTGTCCGAATAAAGACCAGACTCGCAGGGTGTGCTGTGCGCACCATGGCCTGTCCCTACCAAAAACCCGATCCATCGGACGGGCGCGGGCAAATCATAAAGAACAGGTCGAGTAGCGTGGACAGGAGGGGAAGGGCGATAGTTCTCATGCCGGGGCCGTACGACAACTTTTGTAAAAAAGTCAACGGAATCAATACGTACGATGTTTTTGGTAGCCACAGGCCATTTTACGTTGGCTGAGGCAGGTGAATGGTTCGGTGCCAGTTATGCAACGGTGAGTAGGGCAGTCAAAGCAATCGAGTGTGAAACGTAAGGCCTGAATGGCTGAATGGCCAATGAAATGACAACGCATTGGGCAAGGCAATTAAATATTCGTAATTTTGAGCGAATATTATTAGACAAGGTGTGTAATAATAGACTAATATCCACAATATATAGTGATACAACAATAACAACAACACTATATCTGGTGCTGCGTGCACCAGATTTTTTAAGGAGTTAGCCAATGAGCGTTGTTAAGCATCCCAGTAGCACCATACAATCCACAGTTGAAATTCCCCTGCAGTCGGCATCCCTCGATATCTGGCAGAGAAAATACCGGTTAACCTCAGCTGACGGCAAGGTCGTCGACAGATCGATCGATGACACCTATGCACGTGTTGCACGTGCACTTGCTGATATTGAAACCACGCCTGAAAAGCAAAAGGAATGGTACGGCAGGTTCCTCTGGGCATTGCAGCGTGGCGCTATTCCTGCAGGCCGTATTATTTCGAACGCGGGTGCACAGGAGCATAAACCGGCAACGTCCACGATCAACTGCACCGTATCCGGCAAAATTCATGATTCCATGGATGACATATTGAAGAAAGTCCACGAAGCGGGTATGACCCTGAAGTCAGGCGCCGGCATTGGTTACGAGTTTTCCACGCTCAGGCCCAACAATGCCTATGTGTCAGGTTCCGGTGCTGTCACCTCGGGGCCGCTGTCGTTCATGGATATCTACGACAAGGTCTGTTTCACCATATCGTCGGCGGGGGGGCGTCGTGGTGCTCAAATGGCTACCTTTGATGTCGGTCATCCGGATGTGATGGAGTTCATCCGCGCCAAGCGTGAAGATGGACGCCTCCGGCAGTTCAATTTGTCTCTACTGGTCACCAGTGAATTCATGGAAGCAGTGAAGGCCGATGCAGAATGGCGGTTGGCCTTCCCGCTGACCGAGGAAGAAGTTGAAGCCAGCAACATTGACCTGAATAACAACGAACAGGTGATATGGCGCCACTGGCCGATCAAGACCAATTACCTCTGCAATGATGCGGGCGAAGTTGCCTGCAAGATTTACCAAACCATATCGGCCCGGCGCTTATGGGATGTCATCATGACATCGACATATGATTACGCAGAGCCGGGATTCATCCTCATTGATGAATACAATGAAATGAACAATAACTGGTTTTGCGAGGAAATACGTGCGACTAATCCGTGCGGCGAGCAGGGCTTGCCGGAATATGGCGCCTGCCTGCTGGGATCGATTAACCTGACGCACCTGGTCAGCAGTCCGTTCACAGGCAACGCCTGTTTTGACTGGGACACCTACCGGGAACTGGTTCGCGTATTTACCCGTATGCTCGATAATGTTGTTGGCATTCATGGCCTGCCGCTGGAGCAACAGCGTCAAGAAATAGAAAACAAACGCCGCCATGGCATGGGTTACCTCGGCCTGGGCTCGGCACTGACCATGCTTGGCATCCGCTATGGTTCAAAGGAGTCGCTGGAGTTTACCGAAGCGGTTACACGTGAGCTCGCCATGACCGGCTGGGAATGCGCACTTGAACTGGCAAAGGAAAAAGGGCCTGCACCCTTGCTAGAACAGGAATTCGAGGTTACATCAGAAATGCTCAATCGCAGACCGGAGATGCTGGATGATGGCTGGAAACAAGGCGACAGCATAAAAGGCAAGGTGCTGCACGCAAAGTACAGCCGCTATATGCAGAAAATTGCGGAGCTCAATCCCACACTGGTTAATGAGCTTGCGCAGGTGGGCGCACGTTTTACCCATCATAGTTCGATTGCGCCAACAGGCACCATTGCGCTTTCACTGGGCAATAATGCAAGTAATGGTATAGAGCCGAGTTTTGCGCATCACTATTCGCGCAACATCATTCGTGAAGGCAAGAAGAGCAAGGAAAAAGTCGATGTATGGTCTTATGAGTTGTTGGCTTACAGGGAACTGGTTAACAGTAGTGCCTTGCCGTTATCTGAAAATGAAAACGAAAAGCTGCCCGATTACTTTATAAGCTCGGATGATGTTACACCGAAGCAGCATGTCGACATCCAGGCAGCAGCACAAAAATGGATTGACTCATCCATTTCCAAGACAGCGAATATCCCTACGGACTTTCCTTATGAGGAGTTCAAGGATATCTACACGTATGCTTATCAGAAGAAACTGAAGGGCTGCACCACCTTCCGTTTTAACCCGGAAGTGTTCCAGGGCGTGCTGGTTAAGGATAAGGACCTTGCGAACACCATTTACAGGTTCTCTCTCGAGGATGGTACGGTGGTTCAAGTCAAGGGCAATGAGGAAATTGAATACGATGGTGAAATACACACGGCGGCAAACCTGTACGATGCCTTGAAGGAGGGTTATTACGGCAAGTTTTGACCGGGTGTGTTTTACAGTTGCATAAACCAGTTGCTAGGGAACGGTGTTCAAAAATAATAAAAAATACGAGGTGAAAAGAAATGGCAGTCGAAATAGATAAAAAAATTATTGGATACGAAGTACTTGATGATGAACGTCAGGAGCAGAAATTGGCGGAACAGGAAAAGCCGCCTGTTAAGGACACGGGATCAGATACAGCGGAAATCATCTACATGCACGAGAAAATCGAGCGCCCGGAAATGCTGCTCGGTTCTACTTACAAGATTAAGACACCACAGTCCGAACATGCGCTCTACATAACTATCAATGATGTCGTGTTGAACGAGGGTACCGAGCATGAAATACGGCGGCCTTATGAGATTTTCATTAACTCGAAAAACATGGATCATTTTCAATGGATTGTTGCACTGACAAGAATTATCTCTGCTGTATTCCGAAAGGGCGGTGATGTTACCTTCCTTGTTGAAGAGTTACGCAGTGTGTTCGATCCTCGTGGAGGCTATTTCAAGAAGGGCGGTAAATACAAACCGTCACTGGTCGCCGAGATAGGTGATGCGATTGAATACCATATGAAAATGATCGGCATGATCGTTGACAAGGGCATAGATGACTGCCAGAAAGAAATACTCGATGCCAAGCGCAGGGAATATGAATCTATCCATGCATGTGGCAATAGCTCCGCAGGCGCAGCATCAAGCGAATTTCCACCTAATTCGCAACTGTGTATAAAATGCCATACCAAGGCCGTGATCAGTATGGATGGCTGCATGACCTGCCTGAATTGCGGTGACTCAAAATGCGGCTAGCCAGAAAGCCGCAGACAGAGACAGAGACAGGCAGATCTAACAATAAGGACAGAACCGGTACGGACAGTGTCCGAAACATGTACTGGCCAGATATGAGATTTGGCCCCGTCTATCGCTGGAGTCTGCCATCAGCTGCGTTCTTTTACTGCACGCGACCCAGAAAAGACAAAAATTCCACTTGACCTAGGTCATGTATTTTCAATGCTGGTTGAAGAACAATGATCTAGCCCGCATTTCTCACCAGG
>JABDQW010000004.1 GCA_013042055.1 Gammaproteobacteria bacterium
AGCTATGACAATTCGATGGGGTAGTTACAAAGTCAAAGGCATCTATGATGAATTGCTTCGGGTCACTGGAAAGCCCCGACCGTCGGCTGTTGAGTTATGCAGCTATTTACGCAACCTCTCTGACAAGGAAATCGAAGAATACAAATCCGCTGCCGAGATGGCCATTCACATCATGGGTATTACATTTACCGTGTATAGTGAAGAGGAGGGCTCTATTGATCGCGCCTGGCCGTTCGATATTATTCCACGTATCATACCGAAATCAGAATGGCTACAAATCGAAAAAGGATTGAAGCAGCGGGTCGATGCGCTAAACCGCTTCATAGACGACCTCTATCATGACCAGCAGATCATCAAGGATGATGTCTTTCCGAAAAAGTTGTTAGACAATTCTGTGAATTTTCGCAAAGAGTGCATCGGTGTCGATCCACCAGGCCGAATCTGGGCACACATATGCGGTTCCGATCTAGTACGCGACAAGGATGGCACGACATATGTACTGGAAGATAATCTACGCGTACCCTCAGGCGTCTCTTACATGCTGGAAAATCGAGAGGTGATGAAACGCGTTTTTACCGAGATGTTCGAACATCAGCATATCCTCCCGATTGATGACTATCCGTCTCAGTTATACGACATGCTGGCAGCAATCTCACCACGCCAAATTGAGCAACCCGAGATCGTGGTATTAACGCCTGGCATCTATAACTCGGCTTATTTCGAACACTCATATCTGGCACAGCAAATGGGGGCGGAGCTGGTTGAAGGCCGTGACCTCATGGTGGATAAGGACGACTGCGTTTATATGCGCACGGTCGATGGTTTATCGCGTGTCGATGTCATCTATCGCCGTGTTGACGATATGTTTCTTGATCCGGAGGCCTTTCATCCGGACTCCGCGCTCGGTGTTGCCGGGCTGATGCGCGCATGGCGGTCCGGCAACGTGGCACTCGCCAACGCACCCGGCTCTGGTGTTGCCGATGACAAAGTCGTTTATTCCTATGCACCGGAGATCATTCGCTACTATCTAGACGAAGAACCCGAAATTGCGAACGTGCCAACCTATAAGTGCATCAACAAGGAAGACCGAGAATACGTACTCGAGCACATCGCCGAAATGGTCATCAAGCCTGCCAACGAGTCGGGCGGATACGGCATGCTGATCGGGCCGCAGGCAACACAAAAGGAACGCGAACATTTTCGGCGGTTGATCAAAAAAGATGCGCGTAATTACATCGGCCAACCGTTGCTGACTTTGTCTACAGCACCCACGTTGATTGGCAATCGCGTCGAACCGCGCCATCTTGATTTACGGCCGTTTATATTGAGTAGCCCGGATTCATGCAAGGTGACCACAGGCGGCTTAACCCGAGTAGCCTTACGCAAGGGATCGACTGTCGTGAACTCCTCTCAGGGTGGCGGAAGCAAGGACACCTGGGTCATAGATGACGAGGGACTGTAATTATGCTGTCACGTGTTGCTGAAAACATCTATTGGATGGCCAGGCATCTGGAGCGCGCTGAGAACACTGCACGTTTAATCATGGTAAATACAAATTTGCTACTGGACCTGCCTAAAACCGGCCAACTGGGTTGGCAACCGATTGTGGCTATTCTGGGCATTGAAAGCGATTATCATGAAAAATTAGAAGACTACGAGGAACGCGCGGTTCTTAAGTATCTGATTTCATCGCCTGACAATCCAAATTCTATAATTAACTCGCTTCGTCTGGCGCGTGAGAACGCACGCACCATACGAGACATCATCCCGAGAGAGGGCTGGGAGCGCATAAACGATCTGTACTATGGTGCAAAATCGACTGCACAAAGCGGGTATTACAGAAAAGGACGTTTCGATTACCTGCAAAAAATCATACTCGGCTCGCAAACCATTACAGGTCTGTTAGCAGGAACGATGTTGCACGATATGGGTTATGATTTTCTGAAAATGGGTCGTAACCTGGAGCGTGCCGACATGACCACGCGAATTATCGATGTGCGTTCAGCAGATTTACTGCCAGCGCACGAAGAGATGACACCGTTTGAAAACATCCAGTGGATGAGCGTTCTCAAATCAATAACCGGATATCAAATGTACCGGCGCGCCATCCAAGAGCGCGTCAGCCGACCCTTTGTATTGAAATTCCTACTCAAGGACAAGCAGTTTCCACGCTCCTTCTATCATGCCCTACTCGAAGTTAAATCGTGCCTAAAACACCTGAAACGCAATGAGGAGGCCATCAATACACTGAATGACGTGGGCAAGAAGGTGTTGCGGGCTGATCAGGCAATTCTCAAGCAAGGCGAGTTACAAAATTTCATCGATGAACTGCAAGTGGGTCTGGCTGACTTACACTCAGTCATCAGCAAGACCTATTTTCGGCAAACGTGAACACCAGCTATCGTCCTCAACATACAACGGGCTTTTAGCCCGTATTTCTCACCAGGCGGCGTCGAATACCGATATAGTATTGGATTTTGGAAAGTAGCTCGGATGATCAGGAATACAGTGTGTTATTCAAGCAGGCCTATCACATTTCAGGCTGGTTGATAGGGAAATCAAGGCCTTAAGCAACCTCTAATGTTACAACAGGTTACCATCTAAGCCCATCTGTGGTACTGCCGCAACGGCGGTTTCTTAGCATCGTGGCGTTGTAAGATTTGCTGAACACGCGAAATCGATTAAACTGGGTTACACAAGCAGGATTTATTGGATCTGATATGACCTATTGTCTGGCGATTTCTACTGTCAATGGCCTGGTGTTCTGTTCTGACTCCCGGACCCATGCGGGGCCAGACATGTTGTCCAGTCACAGCAAAATGCATGTTTTCAACCCCGCGAGTGATCGTGTCTTTATCTTACTTGCGGCAGGCAACCTAGCCACCACGCAGGCGATTGTGAATCGTATCACGCAAGACCTTGATGAGCCCGATAAATTGAGTTTGAGTACCTGCGAGAAAATGGTTGAGGCTGTTCAGTATGTAGCCCAGGTCTGCCGGCATGAGGTCGATCAAGCGGTAACAACCACAGCCGACTCCGGAATAGACGCAACGGTTACATTTATTTTTGGTGGCCAGATCAGGGACACAACGCCAGCCATTTATCAGCTGTACTCTGCAGGTAATTTTATCAGCGAGTCCGACCAAACCCCCTACCTCCAGATCGGTGAAAGCAAATACGGTCGACCCATATTGGATCGCATTGTAAAACGAGAAACCACGCTCGAAGATGCAGCACGTTGCGCCATCGTTTCCATGGATTCCACCATTAAATCCAATGCAACAGTGGGGCCGCCCATCGAGGTATTGGTATATGAGAAGGACTCATTCAGCACTGACCACTATATAAAACTCGAAGAAGACGACAGTTATTTATATGAGATCAAGCACAGCTGGAATGAGGAATTGAAAAAGGCATTCTCGGCACTTCCCCGCTTCCATTGGGAAAAACGCAGCTCTGCCAACGTGCACGGCATCAATGATAATAAGTTCAGCTCCGAATAAACATAGCCAGTACTCACCGCCAACAGACACCACAATTTGAATGCGGACTGATTCAGTTCGTTTGTCTATTTTTTGGAAGCATGAGCCCCAGGAAATCACGCCACCTCCATGTGTTACCGGTTGGCTTATAGCTATCTTTTTAGGACCTAATCAATATAACGCGACAGCATTCACTGGTCTAACTTCGGTTGTCAAGTCACTCATTGTCAACTCATCAGTTTGCATGATCTGCTGATAAATCATCGCGTACACCAGCACGGACGTCACATAGTTGCGGGTTTCTTTGAACGGAATGGTTTCGATCCAGATATCCGCAGGTAATGATTCGTCGGGCAACCATTTTTTCACTCTATGCGGCCCTGCATTATAGGCTGCCAACGCCAAAGCATAATGACCATTAAATTGATTCAATAGCTTTTGATAATAATACGAACCGTATTTCAGATTTTTCACTGGATTGTACAAACTGCTCTTCCCCGACCAGCGTTCATTCAGATCCTTGGCGATTTGACGCGCTGTGCGTGGCATGATTTGCATGAGTCCGCGCGCACCTACAGGTGAATGCGCATCTTTATTAAACGCACTTTCGCGGCGGATCAAACCGAACAGGATAGCGGGGTTGAGGTCCTGCTGCGTTGCATTTTGATGTATCTTATCGGAATAGCTGAGCGGAAAACGCAGTTCGATATCATCCCAATATTTCACTTTGGCAATGGTAAATATTGCCACCTCGTCCCACTGCCATTGCCTTGCCAGCTTGGCTGCTGCAGGGATCTGCTTCTCATCCAATTGCTTGAGTGCGTGCCACCATTGCAACTTGGCTCCGCTCTCCCTTTCCAGCATCATCAGTTCGAACGCAACACGAAATTCCTTGTGATTTCTGACGTTTTCGATTTCTTCTAAAGTGACTGTTATCGGATTATCTGACAATTGATACTGGCGATCTAACCTCTCGGCAGCGAGATATCCATAAAAGTCACGTTTGCTCGAAAGCTCACTCAACAACTCTTCGGCCTGTATCGGCTTACCCGTTTCCTCACAGGCACGCGCCATCCAGTATTGCCATTTCTCACGTTTTTGGTCAGCAGGATCCAGATCGTCAATAGCAGTAATTACACGTGGCCAATCTTGTTCATAAAGGGCAACGCGTATACGCCATGCCTTGCTATCATAGTCAGAATCATTGAGCTGACCTAATCGATCGAAGGCATCAGACTCATTTTTGAACGCCAACTTCAGCGCCAGACGTTTTTCGAGCTTGTCAGCACGCTTCTGACTGACATCAAAACGCTGTTTATTGTTATCCCATAAATCGATGGCCTGGTAAACATCACGATTGGCAAGCCGATGAATCGCATGACTGAACATCAAAGCTGTCTGCGTCGTTTCCGGGCGTGTTAGCAACTCGGGTATATACTGTTCCGGATCACGGTGAAGCTTCAACCAGAATTCTGCGGTTTTCTGATCACCTGCGGTCATCAATGTTTTTACATATTTAGCCAGACTTGTTTTATTGTTTTGCAGCGCGGCATCAAAACGCTGCCAAAAGAGCGTTTGGTTAAATAAACTGGATTTTTTCAACAGCGCGAACAAGGGGTCGCAGGCTTTAGGTTGAGAGTAACCAACGGCCCAGAGTTTCTTCGCGCCGTCCAGTGCGGTTTGCTTCTCGCCCGCATCATATTGCGCCTGATGATAGTAACAGTTTAAGCGTGCGTTAGTTGTGTCGCTGTAGAACTGCAAATAGGTTTGCCACTGCTTTTTATTTGCCAAGTGACGCAACCATTGGCGTTTCAAGATGCCTGCATAACGTGAAGTCGCATGTTTGGACAAAAATTCCTTGACCTGATCTTCTTTGTATATATTTTTTTTGAGCCGTTGATATTCAAGGTAGGGATAAAGCGGATATTCTGTTAATTCAACTGCAAGCTTGGAATATTTTGTGTACTGGTTCTTTTTGATGGCGCGCTCCGATCGCAGAAAGAGCCGTCTTAAACGCGCCAGTTCTTCATCGCTGAGCGATGCGACTGAGGCCGTATCGAGCCCCGACTGGTCACGGCCATCAGCGCTTTTATGGTTCTTATTGACTGAGACTTCTTCTTGACGCGGTTCATTCTGCACCTCGTTAAACATCGATACCCGTACCGAGGTCTGCTCATCAAGCGCTGGCCGATTACCGTAAACCGTGGGCGTCTGAAGCAGGCACACGGATAATAAAAGCAAGAGAGGGCGTTTCTTTATCATTAGTTATTGTTGACCCCTTTAAGGAAAAACAGCCAGCTTGGCCATGAAGGTTTTGACTCCGTTCAAAGTCGATCCAAATTCGCGCGAAACCGAATTAGGTGACTTCTTAAATACTACAATATAATGAACGCAAATCAATTGAAATTGACAATTTTTACCCGTAATTTCACCGATAACCGACGGGCTGTGGCTCATGTTGGCTGCGCTGCGCATTCACACTGATAAGACAGCTAGCTCGCAATATTAGACATTAATTAAATACTTAAAATACAATCGTATCGCTATTGTCCCCGAATAACGTAACTGGCTGATTTCAATAGCGAAAAAACACAGGCCCGGATTTTGTATAGGGAATTCTGTTTTAGCCACAAGCCATCTGCTGCATAAAAACCTGGCAACACTCGTGGAAATGATTGAGAGCAAGCCCGATTCACCATGTTGTGCGTCAGCCTTGGCGCAACATCTGGGCTAAGGCCTGTTTACTGGCTTATTACCCGCATTTAACACCACCGCCCTCAAACACCAGATTCCGAAACAGATAAGCCATGTCCATCCCCTCCTATTGACCCGGCCTGACATCGCCAATGAAGCTGTACTCTCATATGTTTTATGCGTACTCTTTTCAATTGACAAATGCAAATTTGTAATCGAGTTAATGAACAAAGCCGAGATTCGACGGCTCCCTCAACACCACCAGCACCATGATGCTGATAGCTGCGACATCAACGGCAACGACTTCAAACGCAAACAAGTAAACCGTCAACAATAGGATGCCAGAAACCCAGGCTATCTCGATACTGGGTACGACGCTCGCGAGCATCAGGGCAACGCAAAAAAAATGGCCGCCGTCGATGGGTATCCGCATAGTATTAACAGGCCCTAGCTTGATGTTCGAAAAGTCTGATCAGCAATTGCTAAGCTGATATAACGGGCATGACACCTAGTTTGACCCTAGATAACTATTATATTCGAATATTCTTATTTTTTGTAAAGAAGTCCTGTCGATTGAGTCGCAGCGGAGACCACGCGCGACACGAACGCTATCGAATTGAAACGGTGGAGCGGCGGACCAATTCCTCATGATCCATAGCTCGCGGTGGTAATGTACTTCATGTACATGATTCCATACAAAAGTGCGGTCGGGAGAGATAATTGTACATTGCCACTCGTTAGCGGGCTGGGGTAATTCAGATAACCGATAACAAATTACGCGGTAAGATAGTAGGTACGCCCTAGTATTAACATTTGACTCTGCTGCCCAGATTAGGCCATGGAAAACATCGTTACGATATCAAACATTTCAAAAACCTACGCAGGAGGTCATCAGGCGCTGAAAAATCTGAGTTTGGACATCAAACGTGGTGAAATACTTGCCCTACTCGGCCCTAACGGTGCCGGTAAAACGACCTTGATCTCGATTATCTGTGGCATCGTCAATGCCACCGAGGGTTCGATAACCGTGAATGGTCATGACATTGTCTCGGACTTTCGTACCACTAGACGCATGATCGGCCTGGTGCCTCAGGAACTGACCCTCGGTGCCTTCGACAAGGTCATCAACACGCTCAGATTCAGCCGAGGTCTGTTTGGCAAGAAACCCAATCCCAGCTATCTCGAACAGTTGCTCAGAAGCCTGTCGCTCTGGGATAAAAGACACGCAGAGATCATGACTCTTTCGGGAGGCATGAAACGGCGCGTACTCATCGCCAAGGCATTGGCCCACGAACCTGTTGTGTTGTTCCTCGACGAACCTACTGCTGGTGTTGACGTCGAGTTACGCAAGGAAATGTGGACATTGATTAGGCGCCTGCGTGAGTCCGGCGTCACCATTATTCTCACCACTCATTATATTGAAGAGGCCGAAGAGATCGCCGATCGCGTCGGTGTTATTAATAGGGGCGAACTGCTGTTATTGGATGCCAAGCACAGCATCATGCACAAGCTGGGTAAAAAGCAGCTGCATATAGAACTGAAACTGCCCGTAAAGACAGTACCCGAAATTTTGTCAGATTGGCATCTGGAACTGTCAGCCAACGGCAGCCGCTTGAATTACACCTATGACCCGCACAATACCCACATAGATATTGTCGGGTTGTTGGACGCTCTCGATGCTGCCGGTTTACAACTAAAAGATATCAGCACTTCGCAGAGAACATTGGAAGATATTTTTGTCAGTCTGGTGAACGAAACAACATGAATCTGCACGCTATCAAAGTCATCTACAAGTTTGAAATGCTTCGCGCCTGGGAAACACTGCTGCAAAGCTTTGCCTCGCCAGTGATCTCTACCTCACTTTACTTCGTGGTGTTTGGCTCTGCGATTGGATCACGAATACAGCAAATTGATGGCGTTCCCTACGGCACCTTTATCGTGCCTGGCTTGATGATGCTCGCACTGCTGACGCAGAGCACCGCCAATGCTTCGTTCGGCATTTTCCTTCCCAAATTTACCGGGACAATCTACGAGATAATGTCTGCACCCATCTCATTCATCGAAATCGTGATCGGTTATGTTGGGGCTGCCGCCACCAAATCATTCATCATCGGTTTGATCATACTGGCTACAGCTGGCTTTTTTGTACCGCTGGAAATCGCTCATCCATTCTGGATGATGAGTTTTCTGATTCTGACGTGTATCAGTTTTAGTCTGTTTGGCTTTATCATCGGCTTGTGGGCGAACAACTTTGAAAAACTACAGCTGATTCCGTTATTGGTCATCACCCCACTCGTGTTTCTCGGCGGCAGTTTTTACTCGATCGAGATGCTGCCAGCCCCCTGGCAAAGCGTCAGCTTATTCAATCCTGTGGTTTATCTGATCAGTGGTTTTCGTTGGAGTTTTTTCGAAGTCGCCGATGTTAGCATTGGTTTGAGCCTGACTATGATACTGCTATTCATGGCTGCCTGTTTGTTTGTTGTATGGTGGATGTTTAAAACAGGATATCGAATGAAAAAGTAGCGAACAGGAAGACCGGTACGCTACCCGAGCGGCTTGGCTGACGCCTTCAATTGCTGGCGGGCTAGTGATTAAGCGAGTCGTACCACCCGTCGAAGAGAACAAAGTGCCGACATCAAGCGTCGGCCTCGAGCGCACCCAGGCCGTCTAATACCAGGGCGCGCGGACTGACAGTACCCAGAATTTCGTCATCCCTCACAACGAGCACGCGCATCAGGTTAAATTTAGCCATCAATCGAGAACAATACCGTATATCCATGTCGGGGTCGACACAGACTGCAGGCTTGCTCATGATCTCATACGCATTGACTCGACTCGATGCCCTATCCTTGGCGAGCACCTTACGTGCGATATCAGATACCAGTAGCAACCCGTACTCGTCGTCTTTATCCCTTTTCTCAACTACGAGCACCGCGGTCTGCAAGCGCTTCATCTTGTCAAGAGCCTCGGCGATCGTCGCATTTCCTTGTATAGTACCGTAGCTAGACTTCATAATGTCTTTCACGTAGATGTGCTTTTTTGCTGTCATCGACGATACCTCATTCGTGCCTGTATTTTTTCGGCCAGCGATACTTTAACCATACCAGAATTGAGTGAATAGTCTACACCAAACTCAAAACAAACAACGTATATCTGTTCAACATCCATGTTTGTAATTACACCGGCACCAGAGGACACCGATTTATTGCTGACAGTCGAAAATGCGGAAGCTCGCATGCGTTTAAGAGCCGGCCACATTTGCGACCCGCTGTGGCCGTGGCGGAGTGATCAATAACGCTGAGCTTCGGTCGATCCACCCCACATCACCGCCGTTTCAGCAAAAACAGCGACACTGCTGCAACCGCGACCACTGCCACCGACATCAGAATCAGAGCTCGGGATGGGCGCGCAGATGGTTGAGACACTAAACGGCGCGACTCTCGAGCATCGTTGCCTGCCTGCCTCTGTTTAGGTTCAGGCTTAGGCTTAGGTTTAGGTTTAGATTTAGGCTTGGGCTTGGGCTGGGACTCGGACGCGGGCTTGGGCCGGGACCCGGGCTCGTCAGGGGGGTCAGCGCTAAAACCAGCGGCTTGGGATTTATCCTGTTGTGCATCCGGACTAAGGTCGAGTTTTGAACGTTTTTTCACAAGCCCATGTCCTGTTTTATTGTCTCCCACAAACGGGTAATTTCTCGTGATGCCTTGCCAGCGGCATCAAACTCGGCTACCGCGCGCCCGTCGATCAAAGCATGGCTGAATGCTGCGCGCTGGCTGACCGCCGCTGCAGATACCGGCAGACCATATTGTTTCAAAGCCTCCCTCGCCTCAGTGACGATATGCGGTTCTCCGAACAGCTTGGGCGGTGGACAAGCATTCAAGACAATGGCACAACTGGCGCTAATTTCGTTGACAATAACCGCTGTGGCACCGATAGCATCCAGATCCAGAATCGCAGGTCGAGTCGGGATAATGACATGATCTGATAGCCTTGCACAGGTACTGGACTCAGCAGAACTGTGCGGCGCCGTGTCGACGATGACCAGATCGTATGCCCGTGCCCGCGCCTGCTCGAGGATCCGTGCTAACGCATCACCGCGGGCCTGTATTAACTCCGGTTGCGCATCACGACGCCGCTTCCACCAGGCAGTCGCACTGGCCTGGGGATCGATATCCAGCAACAGCACACGCAAACCATCCAACATCGCCTGCACTGCCAAGTGCACACTCAGCGTTGTCTTACCTGTGCCGCCCTTCTGAGCTATAACCCCAAGTGTTTTCATCCACTCAACGGCCGTTTATGTTGTTGGGCTTTTGCCTCACCTCTGTCGTCATCCGACCGAATGTTGAAGCTGCGCACCATTACGCACTGACGCCACATTGAATCGTGTCCAATTCCATCTTGAATGATTCTCGTTGCGTTACTGGCATCGGTGATGCGATTACGATAGTTCAAAATCAGAAATACGCTAAAATCGATAGATATTTAATCAGTCTTTTGCACTGACTCGTCTTCGGCCAGTTCGCCCTCAATCACAATGCCTTGCCGACGCCGCATTTTGCGAAATTCTTCGGCGGCTGGATCCATGTGGCCCACTATCCGCCCCAACTGGAAGCCCAATGTGAAAAGACCAAATCCGACTAGCACGCGTATTACGGTCGACGACATCTGGCACCTCCGGAGCTACCGAGAGAATTAACGTCATTCTTATCCCCGTCCACATTGATGCGTTAACCGCACATTTCATTGGATTTTATAAATGACTCATATAATGCATGGAGTATAAAGCACCTTTTTAAACAACATCAAGCCCATGCACCGATCATTCGTCACAGCAACTAGCCCGCTTTGGTACCATGATCCCAAATCATGCGGGCTAAACCGCTGATGTCACAACACGTCTGTCGCGCAATCGTGGTTAATCGGTGGATGTGCGACTTCGCCAGATGATCCTGGTTTCGATATCTAGCTCATAACAACAATCAAGATCTGCCCAGCGCTGCTTAATTTCTTTCTTGATCACCTGCAAACGGTCTGTGACAAGAGATAATTCTTCGAACTCGGCCAGATAGGCGAGACACAACACCGCGGGCCCTTCTACCAACCTATTCATCAGCAGGTCGATATGAGATAACCATTGCTCTCGTATTTGGCTGGAGTCTTTTTCAAATACTGCATCGGCCAAATCCAGTCGTACGCTACGATGAATAGCAGCTCCAAAATTAAACTTCAGCACCTTACCGGGCGTGGCGCGCGCGACGCGAGGATTTTCTGTGGTCAGTCGATACCCAACTGGCAGACTGCGCGTATCCAACTTAATAATATAATTCGAGCCACGATCCGGGTTCGGCAACAGCGCACAAGTAATATGGAAACGGCCGTTACGGTCCGTCCGTGCTTCGAGGCCTTGCGTCGTCACCAGTTTTACACCCGGTATGCCACCCTCGGCCTCATCCTGGTAGCCATTCAAGTTACTATCATAGAACACTCTACCGATGACATCAGTACAGTCGAAGGTCGGAACAACTGACACAGTAACCCCATCACCGCCTTGATTGCGATCGAGCTGAGCGCTGCGAATGTCGAATACCTCCACCAATTCAAAACGCACATCATCTTTGACACCAAAGTCATACGCCAGCCTTTTCAATATATAACGGTACCTGCCGGTGTTATCGGTTAAGCTTCTTGGATAAACGCTTACCTCATCGATCGCTGCCCCAACTTGTACAGTCATGTCGGCTGTTCGACCAGCTAAATCCACAAATCCTTCTGATAGACCAACGCCCGCATTTAGACCCTGCAAAGGTACCAGTAGACAGCCACTGACGGCGATAGCGTACGGCACTAGTTGAATGCGTAGCCGGTTTAATAACGTCACCACTATGGTAGCACGCGTGATCATTCACAAATCGCACAAGCTTCTAACAAATTTCTTTTCAAATGGATTATCACCATTTCAATGACCTCGATTCCGTTCGATCGACGTAGTCATCGTTCCGATCGAGGGCTGATAGCGAAACAGCCGAAAAGCCACTCAGCTGAGCGGCTGACTCGGATGTTGCACCAGGGATTTAGACTTTCAGGGCAACATGTTAATTGGCTGAGTATTGCCAGCACCTATAAAGCCTTCGAGAAAATTGCGGCCAGGAAGCCCATCAAGGTGGACAGACCAACAACCGAGCCTCCTTTGAAATACGCTTCCGGCAACATGGTTTCGGCGATCATGGTCAACATTGCTCCTGCCGCCAGCCCTTCGATCAGAACATAAACAGAAGGCGATGCGCCAATGAAAATCACGCTACCCAGGGCTGCACCAATACCGGTGAATAACATCAGCGATGTCCACATCAGCAAGATGCGTGATTTTTCCATACCCTGTCTGAGCATACCGATTGAACTCGACAGCGCTTCTGGATAGTTGGCGAGGAACAGACCGACAATCAGTGACGTCTCAACCTGTGCGTGCAGCATACTGGCGCCAATGACCAAGGATTCCGGTATGCCATCCAGCGTAATACCCAACCAGATTGCAAACGGCGCACCCTTGTTTTCAGTGATCTCATGCCGTATGTCGGCCGCTGGCGGTATTGGCATACCGGCATCAACACTGCGCATCGCCTGCCGCATCCAGCGAGCCGTATTGTCTTCGTCAATATTATGGCGGTCAACCAGATACCCATCTGCTCCCGCCTGGCGAATATAGACCCGTACGCGGTCGCGCAATTCCGGTGACCGTTCTAAAAGTTCGTCGAAGTCGGCTTTACGCAATTCCCATACGGTCGTGTCCTCGACGGCAATCGCGGTGACCGAATGATTCGCTCCAGTGATCATCGAGATGTCGCCGAATGCATCGTAATCGTGCAGAACCTGCGGCACGTTGGAACTTGCGTTTGAATCGAACAGATTGACTTCGCCGTTTTCGATGATAAACATGCGATCCGCACTTTCATTCTGAAAATAAAAACTGGAACCTCGGCGATGGAATTTGTAGATCAAGCGATCACTGATCAATTCCTGCATCGAGGCTGTCAAGCCTTGGGTCAGCGGGATATGCTGCATATACTCGATCTTGCTGCGAAAAGTCTCACGCTTACGAGACACTTTCGTTGCCGGCGGTATTACGCCGTGCTCGAGCAGGCTGCAACTCGCCTGATGCAGCCATTGCTCAGCCCTATACCTATCAAGCCCTTGGTCCTGCTCTAGATACCGCAGAATGTTCTCACTTTTGAACGAATTGTATACCTCGGAGCGTGATTGTTCGGAGTTTAGATTGAGTATATCTATCGCCCGTTTTGGCAATACCCAAAGGCTGACCTTGCTATTCGCCAGCGCCGAGTAGCAATGAGGCGTGCCGGTGATTACCGCACGCCAGCCAAACACATCGTATTTCTTTAAATGCTCGGGCATTTGCGTGCGGTCACGCGGATTGATCAGCAGCACGTCTCCGCCCATGATGATATATAGGTTATCTGACGGATCACCCGATTGATAAATCCAGCTGCCCCTGTTGTATTCAACGTGATTGATCGACGCTGCCAGTATTCTAAAGTCTTCTTTTGACAAAACATTGAATAGATCAACCCGCTTCAACTGCGTTGCGATACGCTCCAAACGTTGATGCTGCTTGCGGCGAAGATAGTAAACGGTGGTCGATACCTTTCGTAGAAAACCGCCATAGTCATTGATGATGCTATTGAGAACAACAAACATCACACCGCCTGCGATCACGCCAATGCCTAAGGAAATCAAATCGCCCCTTGCCACCGCCGGGCCTACCAGGTCAAGTGTGAGCGCAGCAAGAAGTGCGCCGCCACCAAAAGCCATCATTATCGCAATAGCGCGATCTGTCGGACGCCATAAGAATGCCGTTAAAGTACCTAGCGGTAACGACACCGCACTGATCAAGCCCAACAAAAATGTCGTCAGAAGTAACGATTCAAGCATGGTTAGCTTTACTTGGACCTGTTAACACTATGTGGAGAGCCAACCCGAAGGGACGGGGCCATCGATGAGTATCCGCATAGTGTTAACAGGCCCTAGCAGTATGTAAATAGATAGAAGTCACATTACCACAGTGACTTGGTCAACCGTCCAATTGCACTTGTTTCAGCTTAATGACCACGTGCTGCTGCGGTTTCATTATCGCACGCTTGTACGCATCCGCTCCGTTGATCCATCAATTGGACACGCCGGAGATCACTTCTCAGGTCTGATTACCTGCCCAGTTTTCATTGACCAGTATAATATCAGTGCTAACGTCAGGCCCGGCATACTCTTCGAATAATATACCAAGCTGATCGACGCTGAAGCGCTTCATATCCCCATATTTATAGAAGTGGGTATACATCGAAGAAATTAGGTCAGAATACGCATCTTGCTTCATTCCAGAACGCGCCATCCCGTAGGGCCAGAACTCGGTAACCGTCGGCACTTTACCTTTCAGAATAATATCCTTGGCGCCAATGAAGAAATCGCCTTCGTGCCCCTGGATATCCATCCAGACCAGCCCCACTTTGCTGCTTGCATAGCGCTTTTCCATGAAAGTATCCAATCGGTTCATCGTTACTGTCACGGTGGCCCGTTGGCTTTCACCATACTTACCATCAGCATCCGATCTCCGCACCCGGTGATCGCCGTAGTTGTCCTCTGACAATTCCATCTCCACTTCCCCATCGGCTGAAGATAACGCCAGATTCACGCAATCGATGCTGTCATCCAGCCCGTTCTGCAAAACATTTTTCTTGAGCAGCTCGTAGTTTGAAGGCACGGGCTCGAAGGCCACGATATCATCAAACACACTAAAGTATTTCAATGCCGTTGCTAGTAGGCCGATATTGGCGCCGACGTTCAGGGCCAGACCAGGGTTATGCGGGTCGATGTAGTGGGATTCAACAAGGAAGTCGGATAACTGCTGAACTTTGTCAACATCGTATTCGCGTTTGAAAAAGACATGCTTCCCAACACAATTGTCTCTCGAGTCGAACGAAATCTTTCCGTTTTTCGTCTCGACCATAACATGCCGTGTTGGCCCGTTGTGTAACAGCCACCAGTGAAGTTTTCTAAACGTGGAAGGCGAGTCCTTTTTCTTACTTATACGCATGTATTCACCGAATGTTAGCGGACACAACCCCAACCTATGAAGTTCACCATTTTACATCCGATCTCAACATAATGTAGCCAAATAATGCTTGCCCTCAATGCTGTATCGAATATCAAACGCGTGCTCAGGCAAAAGAACAGCCGAGAGATCAGTGGAGACTTCCATGTTTAGCCCGCATTTCTCACCAGGATCACGGGAGACAGGCGGGCCGGTGTTCGTAAGCGCCGCTCTGGGGCGAAAAGCGTGGCAATAGCTATGGTTTGAGCGAAGAGCAAGCGTACGGACACGAAGACCAGCCTGAACCGTGATAGGCGCGCTTGAATAACACACTGTATTTCTGATCATCCAGGTATTTCTCCAGAGGACCAATGCCTTATCAGTATCCTACGCCGCCTGGTGAGAAATGCGGGCTAGAGGCGGCAAGGATGAGAACAATCGGTTTATGGTTACATAAAACCAGATCAAAAGTCAGTTTCCTGAAATCAGTTGACCACAAGACATAAGCTTTAACGTATCATGATATGGTTTTGTAGCGATGTATGGATTATTGTAATCTCAGCAGTGATGGATGATGACGATAAAACTGTTGTGATGCCAGGGCGTCAACCGCACGGGCCGCGTCCTACTGGGCCTGTCATTGTC
>JABDQW010000008.1 GCA_013042055.1 Gammaproteobacteria bacterium
CGCAGAGGCGCTGAGGCGCAGAGATTTTTCTTAGTATCTACACCAATCTGAATCCTCTGCGTCTCCGCGCCTCTGCGGTAATAAACAATTTTTTCTTCAGCGATGACTATAAATAGGTCATGAACGAGAAAATCATGAATAACTGGCAAGACATTGGGGACTGGAAAGATGGCCGCGTGCGCTCCGGCGCGAAGGCCCTGATCTGGGTCAGTCTGTTGTTTGGCGTCGCCTTCACCGGAATCAGCCTACCCGGTGTGCTTGCGGTACCCGATGAAATCGCCAACGGCAATTTCGCCATTCTGCTGGTATTGCTGTTCCCGCTGGTTGGGCTGGGCGCGTTGGCGTTGTCTGTCCGTAGCATCATCGCCTGGCGCAAATTTGGCCGCACTGAAGTCGTGCTCGATCCGGTACCTGGTTCGATTGGGGGTGACTTTGGTGGCTATCTGGATATAGGCATCCGCTGGAATCGCGATCTAAAGATGGATGTTACTCTCGACTGCCAAAACCTGCGTACCACCGGCTCGGGCAAAAACCGCTCGACGAAAACCAGCGTTATCTGGCAACGCCAGGGAATCGCGACGATTACGCCGATTCCTTCAGGAATACGCTGTGAATTTCGATTCGATATACCTGATGACCTACCCCAGAGCGAAGCCACCTCTCGCGATTATCACCGCTGGCTGCTGCAACTCGAGTGCGACCTACCCGGCATCGATTTCACGCGTAGCTTCGTCGTACCTGTATTTCATTCCCCCATTCCGCAACGCTCGAGTCTGAAGGTGGGGTATGCAAAGGACTCGGCGCCAATGCAACAAGCGCCCGATAACGTCGTTCGGATCAATGAAAGCAGCCAGGGTCTGGTTTTCTATTACCCGTGGTACCGACACTTGTGGATGGGGATCATGACGACTGTGGTCGGGACGATTTTCGTGATTGTCGGCTATTTTGTCGGCAAACAATCGGGCGATATTCTGTTCCCAATCGCTTTCGGTGGTATCGGCGGCGTTTGCGCCATGATCGGTCTCTATGTGCTGGGTAATACACTGACAACCACGGTCACGAGCCAGGGCATCAGAATCGTTCGCAATATTTTCGGCATCCGTTTCCAGCGAAAAGCAGCACGTGGGGAAATTGTCCGATTGGATCGGCGGATCGGCTCACAGATGCAAACCGGCTCGTCGATGCGTGTCTATTACGCCATCGATGCCCTCACCCGCAATGGCCGCAGGATAACCGTTGCCGATACACTGGAGGGCTCCCGCCTGGCGGATTTCGTCGAAGCAAAAGTCAGGGGAGCCTTATGGCCGGAACACGATAAAACTGGAGATGCGCCTGAATTGGTGATGGATTGAGTCCGCTAATGAACGCAAATGCACGCAAATTTTTTCATGTTGTTGGATCGTTCTGTCGTGACAATGTTATGAGTACCCAACGACCCGGGTAGCAACACGGAGGGCGCGATATCAAGCTATTGAACGCCTTAACCAGACTGTAGTGCGGCAAGAGTGTATAGCGAAACGCAATCTACAGCATTTCACACCTAAACACATTTGCGTGCATTTGCGTTCATTTGCGTTCATTTGCGGACCCAACACATATCACACACCCCAGCGCGGCTGCAAGTCATGCTTGATCGCGAGCTGGTCGAGAATTTTTGCTGCGACAAAATCAACTATGTCGTCGACGGATTCAGGCTTGTTGTAAAAGCCTGGATTGGCATCAACGATGACCGCACCCATGCGCGACAGCTTGAGCATGTTCTCAAGATGGATATCCGAATACGGCGATTCACGCGGAACCAGTATCAGCTTCTTACGCTCTTTCAAGGTGACATCAGCCGCTCGTTCGAGCAGATTGTTACTCGCACCTTGGGCGATTGCCGACAAAGCCCCCATCGAACACGGACACACGACTATGGCATCGACATCATTGCTGCCGCTCGCGACGGGCGCCGTCCACTCACTTTCACCATAAACCTGCAGCTGCTTGTCGCCTGCAGCGTATTTATCGCTCAGCAACTTCTGCATTTCGGCAGGACGGCCTGGCAAAACCAGATCCGTCTCCATACCGATGACGACTTGCGCCGCCTTGGTGATCATCAGATACACCTGGTATTCGGCGGCCAATAGACTTTGTAGCAGACGAAAACCGTATTGCACACCTGAAGCGCCCGTCATTCCCAACGCGATTGTCGGCCTAGCCAGCATGTGTCACCAGGATCACGGGAGCAGGTGCAGGCGTAAGCGCCGCTCTGGAGCAAAAAGCGTCGCAGTTGCTACGGTTTGAGTGAAGAGCAAGCTGACGGACGCGAAGACTGGCCTGAAGCGTGACAGGCATACTTGAATAACACGCTGTATTTCTGATCATTCGAGATTTACTCCAAAGGGACAAGGCCTTAACGGAAATCTACGCCGCCTGGCGATAAATGCGGGCTCGGCGGCGTGCTCGATGACATATTCAGGCAGCCTGTTTCTCCAGCGCCTGCAACAAGCGGGTGTGTATGGATTTAAACCCGCCATTACTCATGATCACGACATGGTCTCCAGAACGTGCCTGCTTGATAACGTCATGAATGATATCGCCTACATCCTCATAGACACCGGCCGACACCGATGAATGGCGTGCCAGATCTTTCAGATTCCAGCCGATATCGTCCGGTTGGTAAAGGTAAATTTCATCGGCCTGCTGTAATGAATCCAGTAAACGTTTCTTGTGTACACCCATTCGCATCGTGTTCGATCGTGGCTCTAATACGGCTAAAATGCGGCCGCCAGCGGAGAGCTCTTTGACCGCGGCGAGCGTTTCGACAATTGCTGTCGGGTGATGGGCAAAATCGTCATATACTGTCACGCCACCGACGTCACCCAGGACTTCCAGACGCCGTTTGATACCCTTGAAACTGCCAAGTGCCTCACAGGCCTGCGTAATGGGTACACCGGCATGGCGGGCAGCAGCAATGGCCGCCAACGCATTCAATCGGTTGTGACCACCGTGCATACGCCAGCTCACCTGTGCGGCTGGCTTACCGTCGACACAGACTTCGAACGTACTGCCATCATCTGTGCAGGCACCGATAGACCAATGCTCGCCAGCGACTGAAAATTTTTCCACAGGCGTCCAGGCGCCCATCTCAATCACATCATCCAGATTTGGATCACCGCCATTGACGATCAATTTGCCCTCGCCAGGCACGGTGCGTACCAAATGGTGGAATTGTTTCTTTATCGCGCCCACGTCATCAAAAATATCTGCATGATCGAACTCGAGGTTGTTCAATACACAGGTACGCGGCTGGTAATGGACAAACTTGGAACGCTTGTCGAAAAAGGCCGTGTCGTACTCATCGGCCTCGACCACGAAAAACGGATACTCACCATAACGGGCAGACAAACCAAAATTTGCGGGCACTCCACCGATTAAGAATCCCGGACTCAATCCTGCATATTCCAGAATCCATGCGATCATGCTCGATGTTGAGGTTTTACCGTGCGTACCCGCAACCGCCACGACCCAACGATTACTCAATACATTCTCTGCTAACCATTGTGGTCCCGAGGTATAGGGCACATTATTGTTTAATACGTGCTCAACCATTGGATTGCCGCGTGACATCGCATTGCCAATGACGACCTGGTCAACTTGATCGGTGATATCTTCTGGACAATAACCCTCGCACAACTTGATACCCGCCAGCTCGAGTTGTGTACTCATCGGCGGATAGACATTCTGGTCCGATCCACTGACGGTGTGCCCAGCCTGGCGCGCCAGCAGTGCCACGCCACCCATGAAGGTGCCACAAACACCTAGAATATGTATGTGCATAAACTTAACTTCCCGGAAATACGATTTCTGCTGCCGTTATGGCTAAAAACAGATAGCCGAATGATAGTATCAGCGCTCGCAACATACTCAACTGCATCGCATGACGAAACACATGTGCGAACACAAGCACCTGCCAACTGATCAACAACAACATTAGCCATCCGATGATTGTAGTGTCTTGTTGCTGCGTATGCATGCTATTTAACTGAATAAATAACGGCCACGCCAACAAATGGTAGACGGTTCCGATCCCGGTCAAAGCGGTTACCGTTTGTACAAACCGCGCTTTGTACTGCAGTAATGACAGGCAAAAATAGCTAAAAGCAAACAACACAACGACGTCCAGCATCAAATTCACCACGGCCTGACCAATACTTATCGACGCAGCGAGCACCAGTACACCGCTGACCACGTACACTAGAGTCAGTGATGCCAACAGTGACAATGAATACGGCAGATGCTGTGGACCCGCTCTTAGCAACATAATCGCCAATAGTCGAAATGCGACAGGCATTAACTAAGACCCCGTAATGATCTGGATATCAACATTATTGTTCCTTTTACTTTATGCAATGTAGCGCATGGTACATAATACGAACCACCATGACGACCCATAGCATCACGATCACCCAACCCGATGACTGGCATCTACATTTGCGCGACGGCGATATTCTTAATAGTGTAGCTCCATTCACAGCGAAACAGTTCCAGCGGGCAATCGTCATGCCAAATTTGGTACCGGCAGTGACTACGGTGACGCAAGCCGTTGCTTACCTCGACAGAATCCTGGCCGCTGTCGAAGGCACCGACTTCGAGCCTCTGATGACGCTATATCTGACCGACAATACCAGTGCTGAAGAAATCACAGCCGCACGTAAAAGTTGTTTCATCAAAGGCGTTAAATTATACCCTGCAGGTGCGACGACGAATTCAGATGAAGGCGTAACCGATATTCGACGATGTTATCCCGCTCTCGAAGAAATGCAGCGCGCCGGACTGCCCCTGCTGGTACACGGTGAAGTCACCGACAGCAGTATAGACGTATTTGATCGCGAAAAAGTCTTCATCGACCGCGTGTTAGCACCACTGATTGACACATTTCCCGAACTCAAGATCGTATTCGAACACATCACGACGGCGGATGCTGTCGATTTCGTGCTTGCTGTGGGGCCGCTCATCGGCGCCACGGTTACGGCCCACCATTTGATCTACAATCGCAACGCCATGTTTGAAGGCGGGATCCGCCCGCATCATTATTGTTTACCCGTGCTGAAACGCGAAAAGCACCGCCAGGCGTTATTGAAAGCCATCGCATCTGCGAATCCGAAATTTTTTCTCGGTACCGACAGCGCCCCCCATGCGAAGCACCGCAAAGAGTCCGACTGCGGCTGTGCCGGCATCTTCAGCGCACCCTTCGCCATCGAATTATACGCCACCGTATTCGAAATGATCGACGCGCTGGACAAACTCGAAGCTTTCGCCAGTTACCATGGGCCGGATTTCTATGGGCTACCGAGAAACAACGGCACCATCACACTGCAAAAAGTGGCACATCGGGTTCCTGAAAGCTACCCACTCGCCGATCAATCGATTGTTCCGTTGATGGCGGGGCAGTCGATCCCGTGGCAGCTTGTACCAGCTAATGATTGACGAAAACGTCAACTTGCTGATGTCAAAACGCTTCCGCGGTTTCTTCCCCGTGGTTGTCGATGTCGAAACCGGTGGTTTTAATGAGAAAAAAGACGCCCTGCTCGAGATCGGCGCGTTGACCTTGAAGATCGATGAACACGGTCATCTGGAAATAAGCGACACGTTCGCCTGTCATGTAGAGCCCTTTCCGAACGCCAACATGGACCCGAAATCACTCGAGATCAATGGTATCGATCCGTTTCACCCGTTCCGCATGGCCAAACCCGAGGCCAAAGCGATTCGCGATTTTTTCAAGTTTGTCAGCACCGAGATGAAACAAACTGGCTGCAGCCGCGCCATCATGATCGGCCACAACACGATGATGGACCTGAACTTCATCAATGCTGCCGCTGATCGAAACAAGATCACACGCAATCCATTCCATCCATTTAGTACCTTCGACACCGTCAGCCTCGCTGGCCTCGCTTATGGACAAACCGTGCTGTCACGCGCTGCTGAGGCCGCCGGCTTAGACTGGCATAGCGGTAAAGCCCATTCGGCTCTGTATGATGCGACTAAAACGGCGGAACTATTCTGTGGAATCGTGAACCAGTGGCGTGACGCGGTTGGACCTGTATGGGTTTAGCCCGCACTTCTCAGCAGGATCGCGGGTGCAGGCTGGTCAGAAATGCAGGCTGGCCTGCGCTTGGCTTTCTATCGTTATACGATCAGATTTGGCCTTAGTGACAGCAAACTGATCGCAATTGTCTATATTCTGGACATAGGGATTAACAAAAATAGCCACCCATGAAGCTAAGGAAAGTGGGGGATGCCGGCATAACCATCATGAGAAATACCGATTTATCGATTATCATCGTCGATGATCTGCAATTCAGCCGTATCGTCGTAAAAACCGCACTGAAAAAAGCTGGTTATGGCGGCGTGCGCCTCGCCGACAGCGCAACTCAGGCGTTTGCCATGCTGGACGAACAGCCGGCCGATGTCGTACTCGCTGACTGGATGATGCCGGAGATGGATGGCCTTGAACTCACCGATCGCATACGCCAGCGGGACGAAGAGCTCGGAACCTACACAGCGATCATCTTGTTTACAGCCAATGAAGGCATCGATCTGCTGGTACAAGCATTTGAGCACGGTGTCGACGACTATTTACGCAAACCACCCAATCCACATGAACTGGCCGCACGCGTCAATGCCGCCGCACGCATCGCGATCATGCAAAACGACTTGCTGGAAACGTCACGACAACTGGAAGAGACCATCAGGAATCTCGAAGCAGTGGCAATGATCGATCCGTTGACCGGCGCCGGTAATCGCCGATTCCTGGATTTGCAGCTCAGATCTCACCTGCTACAAGCATCCTCGCGCAATGAAGGGGTTTGTCTCGCAGTACTTGAAATCGACCAGCTCAAACATATCCGCGAACATAACGGACTGGATGTCGCCAATGAAATACTCATCGGGCTGCAGCGACGGCTCAGACGCTCAGTAAGACCAATGGACGCGATCATCAAGCTGGATGGCGATCGATTTGCAGTGCTGATGCACTTCACCAACATGGATAGCTTTAAACATAACTCAGTTTTAAGGCTGCGCGAGGGTATCAATCAACGCCCGTTTAAAACATCCGACCAAGACATCAATTTGTCTGTGTCCATCGGCGTCGCCTACTATCGCGGTGATGAAGAGATTGTATCGGCCAAAGAGATAATCAAGCTCTCGACCAGCAAGCTGGATGAAGCCATTGAGTTGGGTGATAACAGTATCGTCTACTGATACACACTCTCAGCGTGCTAGCCCGCATTTCTCACCAGGATCACGGAAGCAGGCACAGGATTCGTGTTCGTAAGCGCCGCTCTGGAGCGAAAAACGTAGCCATAGCTACGGTTTGAGTGAAGAGCAAGCTTACGGACACGAAGACCAGCCTGAACCGTGATAGGCACTCTTGAATGACACTCTGTATTTTTGATCATCCCGGTTTCTCTATGTATGACCAGCGTTTCATCAGTATCCGACGCCGCCTGGTGAGAAATGCGGGCTAGAGCTGATGCAAGCTCAGGCTGCTGCCTCGTCGATCAACTTCTGCAAGTCGCCCTTCTGATACATCTCCAGCATGATGTCATGCCCACCGATGAGTTCACCGTTGACATAAAGCTGTGGAAATGTCGGCCAATCGGCATAATGCGGCAGATTCTGAAATACTTCCATATCAGCGATAACGTTGAAATAAGCGAATTCCTTACCGCAGGACTTGAGCATATCAGCAGCGCGGCTGGAGAAACCGCACTGGGGTAACTGCGGTGTACCTTTCATAAATATGATTACTGTGTTGTTTTTGACATGTTCGTCGATTCGATCCATTACATCGGTCATAGAAAACACCTTCGATTATCTTAATAGTAGAAAGATTATGCCTGTGGGCGACTGTAATAAACCAGCAGTCGTCAAGGTAAATTATATATGGGGCGGCCTTGTTCGATTTCAAGCTATTTGACTAACTCGCATGTTGCACGAAATCTGGCGCACAATGCTCTAATCCACATGCCCAAAAATCCAAATACTCCGTGCAACATCCGGATTAGATAGGCTTATCCTGGGGTTGGAGGTGTGGAACTGACATCGATGTTCTGTTGCAACCACAGTTCCAGCGCAGCCAGATGCCACAGTTTGCTGCCCTGCAAACGAGTCAGATAGGCCTCGGGTTCGGCCATGAGTTTGGCGACATAGGCAGGACTGTACAGCGCGCGACTTTTTGCGGCATCGGACAAGAGAATCTCGCGCATAAAGTCAAGAAATTCACCACGGACATATTTTAAGGACGGCATCGGGAAATAGCCCTTTTGACGATCGATCACGCTGTCCGGCAGTAAACCACGCGCAATCTGCTTGAGCGCATACTTGCCACCACTGGCCAGCTTGAGCCCGGGCGGCATCGCGGCAGCCAGCTCGATCAGCTCCTGATCGAGAAAGGGGACACGCGCTTCCAGCCCCCATGCCATGGTCATGTTATCGACGCGCTTTACCGGGTCATCGACGATCAGCGTAGTCACATCCACGGCTAACACTCGGTCAAGGTATTCGTCGGCGTCCACACCCTCGAGCAGCTCTTGTAACAACTGTGAGCTGACGTCAGCACCGTGAAAACGCGGATCAACAGTTTCGAGGTACTCCTCATGATCTCGGTCAAAATAATGCTCGCTGAAGCGACGTATGCCCGGTGTAATCGAATGTTGCATGCGCGGATACCAGAAATAGCCACCGAAGACCTCATCCGCGCCCTGCCCGCTTTGCACCACTTTAACTTGTTTCGATACCACCTCAGCAAGCAGATAAAACGCAACGGCGTCCTGGGCGAACATGGGCTCGCTCATATGCCTGAAGGCTTCCGGCAACCTAGGCAACACCTGGTCGTTCGATATCAGGAAACGATGATGCTCGGTGTTGTAACGATCGACGACAGCATCGGAATATTCAAATTCGTTGCCCTTTTCTTCCGGCTGGTCTTCAAAACCGACTGAGAATGTCTTCAGCGCTTTTGCCCCCGCCTCACTGAGTAAAGCCACCAGCAGACTGGAATCGAGGCCACCCGATAACAATACACCGACCGGTACATCCGCGATGCGGAGCCGGCGTTCGACCGACTTTCTCAGCGAGTCATGAACAGCATCGATCCATTCGCCGTCGCCCATGGCTTTGTCCGGTCGTTTCGCGACCAAATTCCAGTAGCGTTGCTCGTCGATGCTGCCGTCATCGCCGATAATGATGACATGGGCAGGGCGCACTTTGCGAATTCCTTTCAATACCGTCCGCGGCGCAGGCACGACGGCATGCAACGAAAACAGGTTGTGCAAGGCAACCGCATCGACACCGGTATCGATGGCCGGGTCCGCGGCGAGCAACGCCTGCGTGGTCGAGGCGAACAGCAAACGGCTGCTACTCTTTGTATAATACAACGGCTTGATGCCAACACGATCTCGCGCCAGTATCAGCTTGCCCCTGAGCTCGTCCCGGATCGCGAATGCGAACATACCATGCAGGTATTGCAGACAGTCGACACCCCACTCGGCATAGGCTTTCAGGATCACCTCGGTATCACCGCTCGAGACAAAGCGGTGACCTTTCGCAATCAAGTTCTCGCGCAGCTCAGGATAGTTATAGATGGTGCCGTTGAATACCAGTGACAATCCGTGTGCTTCATCGACCATCGGTTGTGCGGCTTTGTCGGACAGATCGATGATCGCGAGACGGCGATGACCGAGACCGGTATTGCGAGTAAAGTGACTGCCTGAATTGTCGGGTCCCCGCCGCGCCAGCCTGGCCATCATACCCTCAATGCGCGCCCTGTCTGGTGTGCTATGATCGAACCTGATTTCGCCGCAGATACCACACATGATCAGTCGTCTACGCTGCCTGGTGACGAATGCGGGCGAGCCAGATCTTGCCTGTTTTTATCAACACTGTTCATCCCATTTTTTTAGGTATTGCAAGCTTCAGCAGCAGTGCGGCGATCACAATCGTCCAGACGATGACCGCACCACTGGGCAGGTCAAGCAGCGCAGAGAGGATCAGTCCGGTTGCATACCCAGTGATACCGATGATCACGGATAGGCCTAAACCCGACCTGACCGAATAACCAGTACTCGCCAACGCAGGGACGATCAGACTGGCGAACACCAAGTATACACCCACTAATTGCACCGAGACGGTGATCGCGATCGCAAACAGCAGGTAAAAACCCAGGCTGCCGATCCTCGCGCGGTATCGGATCCATACGATCAGCACGGCCAGCGAGATTATCGCAGCATAGAGCAATTGCCGCCATTCCACCCATAAAATCTGCCCGACCAGCAGTTCCTTCAGGTGCTCGCCGCCGTGTGGATTGTTGGCCAGCAACAAAATACCGCCCGTAGCAGCGAGAATGAAGCTGGTGCCGATCAATGCTTCCTGGTGTCTGCCATACCGTGTCTCCAGTCTGCCCAACAACCAGGCACCGAGCAAGGCGCTGATCACTGCGGCTAGCTGCGCCGCGAGACCGTGCTCATCCCAACCAAGTGTGTAGGCAATAATGACGCCAAGCCCTGCGATTTGCGCCACCGCGATATCGATGAAGATGATGCCGCGTTTGAGCACTTCATAGCCCAGTGGTATGTGCGTTGACAGCACAATCAGCCCCGCAACAAACGCGGGCGCTAGGATGCCGGCATCGAGTCCTTCGAGACTCATTTCACAGGCTCCCGGATGCGATCGACAACACGATCGAACCATTGTTGCAAGGTCTCGCCGCTGTGATAATCCACGCTGGCCGGCAATGTGACAACCGGCAAACCGGTCTGCTCGGATAGCCAGCGCGCTGGACGCTCGTTTAGGTAATTGGTGTCCAAAATCATCTCGGCTTGCTGTGTTTTGAGTAACTGCTTGACCTCGGCAAGATGACGGGTCGAAGGCGACACGCCCGGCACCGGCTCCAGCGTTGCTAGCTTGTTGAGACCGAGCCAGTCGATCAGGTAGGACCAGAAATCATGGTGCACGACAATGTTCGTTCCTTTGACCGCTGCGGCACGGCCGCTCCAGTCACGGATCGCTTGCTGCCACGCACGTTCAAATTCACGATAACGCTGTTGATAGTGATCAGCATGGTCTGGGTCCAGCGTTTGCAGGCGCTGCGATAAAGGACCAGCAATGCGCAGCATATTTCGAGGATCGGTGTGAATGTGCGGATTGCCACTGGCGTGGATATCACCCAGGCTACGGTCGAGCTTTTCGGGTACTTCCAGCATGTCAACGTGCTCGGACGCAAGAAAATGCCCGGGTTTCCCCACCTGAATACGCGCATTGCCCGCGCGGCGCAACAACAGCGGCAGCCAGCCGATTTCGAGCTCGGCACCGGTGCATATCAACAGATCGGCTTTACGTGCTTTTGCGATCAGGCTGGGGCGCGCCTCGATCCGGTGCGGATCCTGCCTCGCGGTGGTTGCGCTATATATTTCTAGCCGGGTAGCGCCGAGTTCCTTCGCCAGAGCCGCCCACTCCGGCTCGCAAGCGAACACGTTAAGCGTCGCCTGCGCCATGCCGGCATGAGCGCAGAGCACGGCAGCAAATCCGCAGAATATGAAAGATTTAGAAAGCATGCGCACCGTGTGATCCTATGCTGAATGTATATTGAAGATAAACCTGGTCATCCGATACCTGATAGGAATCATCGCGATTGTACTGCAGGCGAATGCGGCTGTACTCGCTGGGTACCCACTCGGCCATGACACTGGCCCGCTTGGGCGTATGTCCGTTGCTGAGCAGTCCGGCTTCATCGAGTACATCAAGGTCACTGCCTGTGTTCTCACTGTCGAGCATGTCGTAGCGAATACCGGTGCGCCAGTTGGACGCAAACTTCCAGGTCGCCTGTGCATACCAGCCATCCTGCTTGCCATCCAGTGTGCTGGCTTCTAGCGGGTCGCTGTTGAGTAAGGTCAGACCGCCTTCATCTTCTCGATTGAAATATTCGAATTGCAGTTTGACATTACGCGCACGGTAGTTGCCATCGGGCGCCCATTTGTATACCGCATTCAGACCGATGGTCTTGCTGTCGCCCGCAAACAGGGGGACTTCCGCCGCTCCATCATGGATGTGACCACCGTATTCACGTTCGATTTTGTCAGCTGACCAGTAACTCATACCCGCCTGCCAGCTGTGACTCACACCGAAGTCACCACCGATGTTCGCATAAGCCACCCAGCTGCCGACACCGTCCTGCTCGCCGCCAGCCGGGTATTTACGACCCGACAGAGCCTCTGCACCGAACTCAAGAAACAGTGGCGTTGGCAAGATCACGGACAAACGCAGGCCGTCATCAAAATACTGGTTTCCGAACAGCGCCCGGTATACCAGTGGTGCGTCCTTGAAATCCCAGGCGTGTTCATGTATCTGATTGAGATAACCCAGCGCTGAGTAGAAACGGCCACCACGAATCGTAAAGCCGGCACCGAGCGCGAGCGTTTCGAAAAAAGCCTCTTCGAGTTCGATCTCGAGTTCGTTGTCATGCTCTGCGATTGCAAGCGTGAACTGACCATAGAACTTGTCGTCGATATTATTGCTGAACACGATCTCGGAATGTCCCAGCGAAAAACCCTCGGGCGCCAGTTCGGCCTCACCACCCAGCGCAAAACCCGGAATACGATAATCTTCGGGATTGTTTTTGTAGCTGGCATAAAAGCCATCGAGTATCACACTGATCGCCGGATTGAACAGATTATTTGTGGTTTTACGACGGCTGTATTCTGAGGAAACGGCCCCGCGTTGCCTGGTTTCGGCCTGCTCCTGTTCCAATGATTCAATACGCTGTTCGTATTCATCAAGTTTTTTGTTCAACTCTTCGAGGTCTGTTGCACTATGTGAAACAGACGCACTCACAAAAACAGCACTGGCAAGCGCTGCACGCACACACAATAGATTCATTCTAATATCTACCTTGTTTGTTACAGAAATGAAGCACGTTTCCGTGCAGATATTCAACATCTGCCGGAAACGTTCAGAACTAAACGGTTAGATACACAGTGGTGGCGCGCGAGGTTGATAGCATAGGGGGGTATGACCAATGAATGGTCGAGGCAATTGGCTACTGAGTTCACCGGCATGATCTACGTTTTCGCTGCTCTGCGGCAAAACCGCAAGAGCATGATTATTGTGATCAAAGCTGGCAAAAGCCGCACAAATCTCATCTTCAGCATGGAACGGATGATCGGCCGCATGCACAAGCGCGATTAGCTGCCCTGCAACTAGCAACAGACTCGCTATAAAAGCGATAGCCCTCGTGCGATTGATCATAGGATTTTAGGTCTATTCAGTGACAGGATCCGCAATGATAAGTCGCAATCATATCCCAGAAGCCTGCCTAACGCTATCCAGCCGCCGGCCCGATGGTGTCGGCGCTTTTTCGGAACCTGTCAGTCAGGGGCGAGCCTCCTTCCGCACTGTCATGCGCTCTACCCCAGCCACCGCCGCCGGCAGTTTCGATCACCAGTCTGTCCCCCGATCGAACAGAAAAATTCTGCTTGGCCTTGATGGCTTGCTGATTCAGCAGATTGCGCCCGCACCGGCCATGGCCGGCACCGTGCAATCCCCAGGGTGCATGCGACCGTCTTTCGCTCAGCAAGGTAACATTGGCGGGCTGCAGAAACTCGAATTCGCGCACGATGCCGGCTCCACCCCAGCAGGCGCCCCGGCCACCCGAACCCGCTCTGATCTGGTAACGTCTGATGCGTATCGGAAACCTCATTTCCAAGGCCTCGATTGGGGTATTCAAGGTGTTCGTCATATGCGTCTGTACTGCATCGATGCCGTCGTCGATCGAGCTCGCCCCCATACCCCCACCGATAGTCTCATAGTAATCCCACACCTGCCCCATCTCGTTCGCTGCAGAGCCCATCGCCAAATTATTCATACTGCCGTGGCTGGCAGCAGGCACCTGTTCAGGTATCGCCTGCGCCAGCGCACCCAGCACCACATCGACAATGCGCGTACTGGTTTCGACATTGCCAGCCGCCACCGCGGCGGGAAATTCCGCATTCAGCAGGCTGCCTTTCGCCGCTGAGATTGTAATCGGACGAAAGCTTCCAGCACAGGCCGGTGCCTGTGGCGGCAGCAAACAGCGAAATACATAATAGACGGCTGCCGCCGTCACTGAGATCGGACAATTCACATTGCCGCGGACCTGGTCGCTGGTGCCGTTGAAATCCACACTGACCTTTCCGTGGTTCACTTGTATACAAGAGTGGATCTCGATATCCGTGTGCCCCAAGCCATCATCATCCAGCACATCACTGAAACGGTACTCGCCATCCGGAATGGCGTTGAAACTGGCCACTGCGAGTTGCTCGGCATAATCGTTCAAAGCCTCGAGTGCGCCGAGGTACTGCACCTTTCCCATCACCTCAACAAGCTCGTGCAGGCGACGTTGCCCGCGGCGGTTTGCCGCAATCTGGGCGCTGAAGTCGCCCTTTGACTCGCCGGGATTGCGCATCGAAACCATCAACTGGTCCAACAGGTCCTCGTTGATGTTGAAGCGTTCGACCAGTTTCTGCGGTTTGATCACGAGACCCTCTTCGGCCAGGCTGGCCGACAATGGCATCGATCCCGGTTCTTCAGCACCGATATCGGCATGATGGGCACGGTTTGCAACAAAGCCGATTAACATTGTGTCGACAAGAACCGGGGCGATCAGGGTCACATCGGGCAGATGGGTACCGCCCATGTAGGGGTCGTTGAGGATGATCATGTCACCCTCGCGCCAGTCAACGCCTTCAACAATACCAGCCATCGCAAACGCCATGCTTCCCAGGTGAACCGGAATATGTGCCGCCTGCGCACACAACCGGCCACCGGCATCGAACACGGCACAGGAGTAATCCAGGCGGTCGCGTATGTTGGGTGAAAACGCGGCGCGTTGAAGCGCTGCACCCATTTCATCGCAGATAGCTTCGATGCGGTTAGCGAATATACTCAGCTCGACAGGATTCATAGCCTAATAACACTGTGTTATGTATGGAATTATTTGTTTTTACAGGCAAAAAACACTCAAAATTAACATTTGCAGTTGCATTATACATGTCCCTGCTCTATCGTAAGCGCCCATTCAAAATCTCGAAAACACATCTAGGGGAAACCACATGAATCCTTTGAAATCCATTACTGGTACGTTGGTCGCGGGTCTGGTACTGGCCATCGTCATCATATTTTTACTTGGTACCTCGGGTGCTCTGAATCCTTGGGCACTCTGGGTCTGGTTCCACGTCTTCGTCGGCATCATCTGGATAGGTCTGCTGTACTATTTCAACTTTGTACAGGTCCCTGCGGTAGCGACCGCCTTGTCAGAAGCCAACAGTGGTGGACCAGGCGCAGCTGCGATCAACAAATACGTGGCACCGCGCGCACTGCTCTGGTTCCGCTGGGCGGCACTCGCCACCTGGATTACCGGGGCGCTGGCGCTCGAAGCCATGCACTCGGCTGACGGTTCTGGTGTTGTCGCAGCCTTTACCTTTGCTAGTGGCTACCAGGCGATCGGTATGGGCGCCTGGCTGGGTACCATCATGTTGTTCAATGTTTGGGGGCTTATTTGGCCGAATCAAAAGAAAATCCTCGGCCTGGACGGCAAGGAGCACAGTGCTGACGAAATCGCCAAGGCGAAAACCGTTGCGCTGATGGCGTCGCGCACCAATACCCTGCTGTCGATCCCGATGCTGCTCGGTATGATTGCCCAGGGCCACGGCTTGCCGTTTTAGCCAAGATAAACCAATGCGATGTAGTCGAAAAGACAGGCTTAGGCCTGTCTTTTTTTTCAGCCTGCATTTTTCACCAGGCGTTGTAGCAGTCTAATCCTTTGGAGAATAGCCGGATGATCGAAAAACAGTGTGTTTTTCAAACACGCCTATCACGATTCGGGCTGGTCTTCGTGCCCCAAGCTTGCTCTTCAGGCAAACCGTAGCCATGGCTGCGCTTTTCGCTCCAGAGCGGCGCTTATTGACACGAATCCTGCGCCTGCTCCCGTGATCCTGGTGAGAAATGCGAGCAAGAGAACTTGTATAGCACCCCAAAATACGTATAATCCGACGTTTAACGGCAGCCAAGGCTGCCGTTTTTGATTTAACACAAAGTAGTGCCCATGTCTGATAACCAACATCTCATGACTACCTATGCGCCGATGGATGTCACCTTCGACCATGGCGAAGGTGCGGTTCTGTGGGACACTGAAGGCAAACAGTATCTGGATGCACTCGCAGGTATTGCGGTGTGTGGTCTCGGGCACGCCCATCCCGCGGTAACTGCTGCCATTACCGAACAGGCAACTAAACTGGTGCACACGTCCAACTTGTATCAGATACAAAATCAGCAGCGACTGGCCGATGAATTATGCCGCCTGTCAGGGCTGGATCGGGTATTCTTTGCTAACTCCGGTGCCGAGGCCAATGAAGCTGCAATCAAGATAGCGCGCATGTACGGTAACAACAAAGGCGTATCGTCGCCCGGCATTATCGTCATGGAGAACAGTTTCCATGGACGCACCATGGCAACGCTATCTGCTACTGGTAATCGCCATGTTCAAGCGGGATTTGAACCTCTGGTACAGGGCTTTATCCGTGCGCCGTTCAACAACATCGACGCAATCGAAAACATAGCGGCTAACAGCAGTAATGTCGTTGCCGTTATGGTCGAACCGATACAGGGGGAAGCCGGTATCAATGTGCCCGCTACCGACTACCTCAACAGACTAAGAAAAATCTGTGATGACAATAACTGGTTGCTGATGCTCGATGAAATACAAACCGGCATGGGGCGAACGGGTCAATGGTTCGCGTTTCAGCATAATGACCTACTTCCCGATATTGTGACCCTGGCAAAAGCACTCGGCAATGGAGTCCCGATTGGCGCTTGTATAGCCAATTCGAAAGCCGCCGAGGTGATGAAGCCAGGCAGCCACGGATCCACGTTCGGCGGCAATCCGCTGGCTTGTGCTGCCGGCCTAGCGGTGATCAAGACCATTGCACAGGAAAAACTCGTCGAACGAGCCGCCACCATCGGCACCCGGTTGTCGGACAAGCTGCACGCTGCGCTGGACAATGTTGACGGTGTAAAAGAGATTCGCGGCCTGGGGCTGATGATCGGCATACAGCTTGATAAGCCTTGCAAGCCATTGGTGTCCGAAGCATTGCGACAAGGCCTTTTGATCAGCGTGCAGTCGGACTATGTGATACGTCTTCTGCCACCTTTGACGATCAGCGAACAACAAATTGAAACGCTCACAGGCACCTTGAGTACTCTTGTTAGAAGCTTTTTACAGCAGGAAGCCGCCTGAGTGTCTGCATTGAGAAGAGCTTGCCATGACTGTGCGCCATTTCTTAACACTTACCGATTTATCCAGCAATGAGTTTACCGCTCTGTTGCATCGCGCCATTGAACTCAGAGCAATGCACAAAAAGGGAGAGATCTACGAGCCTCTAAAAAACAAGGTTCTGGCGATGGTGTTCGAGAAATCGTCCACACGTACGCGTGTTTCTTTTGAGGCCGGTATGACACAATTCGGCGGCCATGCCATTTTTCTGTCACCGCGCGATACCCAACTTGGCCGAGGCGAACCCATCGAGGACAGCGCTCGTGTCCTCTCCAGCATGGCCACCTGCATAATGGTGCGCACCTTTGAGCACGAGAAGATCGAACGCTTCGCCGAATATTCGTCCGTGCCCGTGATCAACGGACTGACCGATGATGTCCATCCTTGCCAACTGCTCGCTGATATGCAGACTTTCCTCGAACACAAAGGAGACATCAAAGGCAAAACCGTCACCTGGGTTGGCGATGGCAACAATATGTGCCACTCCTATATGCATGCTGCAAAGCTGCTCGATTTTAAACTCAACATCGCCTGCCCCGAAGCTTACAAACCGCAGCGTAAGTTCCTCGACGCAACTTCGGACTACGTTGAGCTGATGCACGATCCGCTAGCCGCCTGTCAACAATCCGACTTGATTGTTACCGATGTTTGGGCGAGCATGGGACAGGAAGAGGAACAAACTAAACGTGAAGCCGCATTTGCGCCGTACCAGGTAAACAAATCCCTGATGGCTGTAGCCAACACTGATGCCCTGTTCATGCATTGCCTGCCTGCACATCGTGGTGAAGAAGTCAGTGCCGATGTAATTGATGGTAATCAGAGTGTTGTGTGGGACGAAGCTGAGAATCGACTGCATGCCCAAAAAGCACTACTTGAGTTTCTTCTCGTTGAGTAACACTGGCTTGTACCGTTTGCGGATTAAGCTAGCACTCCTATTTTTACTGACCGTAATCGCCTCACTGCTGGTTCAGCAAGCCGCAATTGCTGACGTCAGGGATGACTGCGCCGCGAAATACCCGTCGATATCTTCATACAAGCCACCACCTTTCTTTAGTGAAGACACGCGCAGCAACATCGACTTGAGCGCAGACAAGACGCTGACCGCGAAAGATGGCTCGACAACATTTGACGGCGATGTCGTTATCGAACGCCACGAATTACGTATCACCACCGACTATGCCAAATTCGATAATACCCAACGAGAAGTAACAGTTCGGGGCAATGTCCACCTGGATACAACAGCCATGTCCATCGATGCTGACAGCGGCAGGTTCTTTCTTGATGACAGAAACGTGGAGTTCGATAACATCCGCTTTTTCATGCCTGAGACCCGCTTGAGGGGGCACGCTGAAACGATCACGTCAGAAAGCGACAAGTCGGCGACACTGATTTCCTCCAGCATAACCAGCTGCCCGCCTGATGATGTCGATTGGCTGCTCTCGGCCGACTCGATTAATCTAGACCTGCAGGACGAATACGGTCGAGCGCGTGGTGTCGTTCTCAGATTCCACCACATTCCCTTTCTATACACTCCCTATATCGAGTTTCCGGTGGGCGACAAACGACGTAGCGGACTCCTTGTACCATCATTCGGCACCTCTTCCTCCAGAGGCTTTGAACTGGTTGTACCCTGGTACTGGAATATCGCACCCAACCAGGATGCAACGATTGCGCCGCATTACATGAACCGGCGTGGCATGCAACTGGATGCGCAGTACCGTTTCTTAACACAGACAACGGATGGCACCTTCGATGTCAATTATTTGCCCGAAGACAATGTCACGCTGGAAGAGCGTTACTCACTGAAATATCTGCAAAATACCAAAATCACCGACAGCGTTAGAGCGAAGATTGACTACAAGGATGTATCGGATACTGAGTACTTGCAGGATTTTTCATCCAGCCTGCTCGGAACCAGTACCACGCATCTGAGCCAAAGTGCAGATGTAGTCGCCAGCTATACCAACTGGCAAGCCAGTGCGCTTGTGCAATCATATGAAACACTGGACTTGACGATCGCAGAGAGCGACAGGCCATACAGGATGCTGCCTCAAATCAAGCTCAAGGGTGATGAACCGCTAACCGACTATCTGAATGTCACGCTGGATTCCGAATGGGTCAATTTTGTTCATGAAGACGATATAAAAATTGAAGGCCCCCGGTTTATTTTACAACCCGGCATCGAAGTGCCACTGCAAAGCAGCGCATGGTTCCTGAAACCAGCCGTTGAATTCAGCCATACCCAGTATAACATCAGCGACGGCAGCGGCATGAAGGTTGATACCGAAAACCGAAATTTGCCAATCACATCGATCGACAGCGGTATCTTCCTCGAACGCACCATGTCCAAGGATCTGATACAAACACTCGAGCCCAGGCTGTTTTACCTTTATGTACCTTTTGAAGACCAGAGTGATTTGCCGCTTTTCGATACCAGCGTACCCGATTTCAGCCTGCTACAGATGTTCAGGAAGAATAGATTCTACGGTGGTGACCGTATCGGTGATGCCAATCAGATCACCGCCGCACTTAGATCCAGAATCATCGATCCTGCAACCGGCTATGAGTACATGCGAGCAAGCATCGGACAAATTTATTACTTTGATGATCGCAGAGTAACACTTACCGGAATACCGGCAACCAACAAATCATCCGACATCATCGGCGAGATCAGCGGAAGGGTCAGAAACTGGCGCGCAAATGCCGGTATGCAGTGGGATATCGAAGAGCACAACAGTGCCAAGCACAATGCGGCATTACAATATGCAACTGAGGACAATGCTATTTTCAATCTAGGTTATAGCAAAAGACGCGAAACGCTAATCAACCCGGAAGCGCTTGAACAAACCGATATTTCATTTGTCGCACCTGTAAGTAAAAAATACACCTTGATTGGCCGCTGGAACTATTCGCTCGAGCAGGAGCGCGATCTGGAAGCCATCGCAGGGTTTTCATACGACAGCTGCTGCTGGTCAATGATTTTTGCGTACCAGCGAAACCTGGTGACATCGAGCAGCATCGAAGAAGACTATGACAACTCGATACTTTTTCAATTGGTATTAAAAGGCTTGGGCAGTGTATCCGGTGACAGCGCTGTCGACAAGCTGAAACAGTCAATCCTGGGATTTAGAGACGAATACTAAGACGGCACATTAAACACCATGTTCAATCACCTATTCGGCATAATCAGCACATATGTGAAGATTGCCATTTACGCAGGCCTGCTGTTCAGCAGCCATACATTCGCGATCACGCCGTTAGATAGCATTGCTATCATTGTCAACGATGATGTCATCACCAAAAACGAACTGGAAGATAAGATCGCTTATTTCGAAAACCAGATACGCGTCAGCGGTGGTTCGGTTCTGGACAAGGCAAGCCTGCAGAAGCAGGTTATCGAACGTATGATCCGTGACAAGGTGCAATTACAGAAAGCCGCGCAATTCGGAATACAAATCGACGATATCAGCCTCAACCGCATGATTGATTCAATGGCGAAAAAGAACAATCTGACACTCGCCGATCTGCGCTCGACACTGGCGCAGGAAGGCATTGATTTTGGTGATTTTCGCACGCAAACACGGGAAGAGCTCATTATTCAGGAGCTGCAAAAACGCATGGTCGCGGACAAAGTCAATGTCACGAACCAGGAGATACAACAATTTATTGAAGCCAATCAAAAACAGGGCCAAAGCGATACTGAATACCGTTTGTTACACATCTTAATTGCGACTCCAGAGAGTGCATCCCCGGAAGACATCCAAGTCTCACAAAAGAAAGCCGACGACTTGTATCAACAACTGCTGAATGGTGCCGACTTCAAGCAAATGGCAATACGCGAGTCTGATGGCAGCAATGCTCTCAACGGTGGTGATCTTGGCAAGAGAAAAGCAAACGAATTACCAGAACTTTTTCTCAATGCGATCGAAAATCTGCAATCGGGAGACGTCAGTGAACCCGTCAGAAGCGCAAGTGGTTTTCACCTGTTAAAGGTGTTGACCACTAGCAGGAATGCCGAAATGGTAACGCAAACGCGTGCGCGTCACATCCTGATTAAAACCAGTGCTGATATTAGCGATGACGATGCCCGACAAACGCTACTCGAGCTCAAACAACGTATTCAAGAGGGTGAAAACTTCGCCGATCTGGCGAACGAGTATTCTGAAGATCCCGGTTCGAAAGTTAAAGGTGGAGACCTGGGCTGGGCCAACCCCGGTACCTTTGTGCCGGCATTTGACCGTGTCATGGCTTCGCTTACAAAAGGGCAGATATCTGAGCCCTTTAAAAGCCAATTTGGCTGGCACCTGATGCAAGTACTCGAACGCCGCGAAATGGATATGACCAGCACCGTCATGGAAGCTAAGGCGATGCAGGCGATCCGTAAACGTAAAATCGATGAGGAGTTACGGCTGTGGTTGCGTAGAATTCGCGACGAGGCTTATATCGAGTATATCGATGCCAGCCTGAACCCCCAAAAAGTCGAACCATAAACCATAGATCCTATTCGATCTGCCATCAACAAGACAGGCATACTCGAACAACACACTGTATGTTGATCATCCTGGCTTTACTCCAAAGGACCAATGCCTTTTCAGTATCCGACGCCGCCTGGTGAGAAATGCGGGCTAACAAACATACTCAGCGAGAGATAAAGAATTCGACAGAGTAGTACGACGTCAATTAAATCGGTCAGACGACTGAAGTGATGGACTATTTTTGTGCCATACTCGTGGAGAAGAAATATATTCACCCGTCCGAAGCGGTTGTAACAGAGACAGCCCGCACAACTGGTTGATCATTGATTAATCTACGCGATGCAGTAGGAAAAGGAGAATGATGAAGAGCTGATCCTACTATTCTGGCAGCAGGAGACTGAATATGGATACATTGCTTTCCAGACACTGGCATCATTTGCCACCTGATGAAGTCGAGGCACTTTTAGAGACCAACGCGACGAAAGGGCTGGATATCTTTGAGCTTGAGCATCGCCATACCCACTTTGGTCCAAACCGTCTCACCACAAAAAAGGGCAAAGGTCCGCTGGAGCTCTTCTTTCTGCAATTTCATCAACCACTGGTTTATATCCTGCTAGCGGCAGCACTGGTGACCTTTCTCCTGCATGAATGGATTGACAGTGGTGTCATCTTTGGGGTGGTGCTGGTCAATGCCACTGTTGGATTTATCCAGGAATCCAGGGCACTGAAGGCCATCGAGGCGCTGGCGCAATCGATGGAGGGGGCGGCCACCGTTGTCAGGGCGGGCGAAAAAATGACCATTCCCTCAGCCGGCGTAGTGCCCGGCGACTTGGTGCTGCTACAATCGGGGGATAAAGTACCCGCTGATTTGCGCCTGTTGCGTTCACGCGAGTTGCGTGTTGACGAATCCACGCTGACTGGAGAATCGCTACCGGTACAGAAGCGTCCTGATCCTCTTGACCAGGAGACCGTGCTGGCCGATCGTCACAATATGGCCTATTCATCCACGCTGGTAACCTACGGCACCGGCGCCGGGCTGGTGGTCGCGACCGGCGATGCCACCGAGATCGGTCAAATCAATGCCCTCATCTCCAGCGCCCAAATATTAGCTACGCCACTGACCCGCAAGATCTCCGAGTTTAGCGGCGTCCTGCTATGGATCATCCTGGTCCTGGCCGGACTGACCGTGTTGGCCGGCTTGTTACACGGCGATTCGCTGCTGGAGACTTTCATGGCTGCGGTGGCCCTGGCGGTTGGCGCGATACCGGAGGGACTGCCTGCCGCGATGACCATCATGCTGGCGATCGGCGTCGGCAAGATGGCCAAACGCAACGCCATCATTCGCCGAATGCCAGCGGTGGAAACGCTGGGCAGCACCACGGTCATCTGTTCTGACAAGACCGGTACCCTGACGCAGAACCAGATGACTGTGAAAGAGGTCTGCGCCGGCGGCGGATGTTATGAGTTTTCCGGTGTCGGCTACACGCCAGAGGGGGACATTTCACTCGAGGATTCGGTCATCGTTTCTAAACAGCATAACGTACTAATCGAATGTCTTCGCGCAGGCCTATTGTGCAACGATTCCCGTCTGATCCACAACGAGGAAAAATGGGGTATCGAGGGTGATCCGACCGAGGCAGCCTTGCTGTCGGCGGCACTGAAATCGGGGCTCTCGGTGGAAGTATCCGAGCGGGATTATCCCCGCATCGACACGCTGCCGTTTGAATCCGAGCATCACTACATGGCGACCCTGCATCTATCGGCATCCCAACCCCACGGCATCATCTACCTGAAGGGCTCGGTTGAGAGCATCCTCTCGCGCTGCCGGGATGCTTTGGACTACAGCGGCGATTGCATCCCGCTCGATCAGGACCTGATCGATCAACAGGTGCAGGAAATGGCAAATCGCGGTCTGCGCGTGCTGGCCTTTGCAAGAAAGATCCCCAAGGAATCGACCTCATCCGTCGATCACGCCGACGTGACAGAGGGACTGACCTTCCTGGGCCTTCAGGCGATGATGGACCCGCCCCGACAGGAAGCGATCAATGCGGTGCGCGCCTGTCAGCAAGCTGGGATTCAGGTCAAGATGATCACCGGTGATCACGTGGTGACCGCCGCGGCCATCGCACACCAGATCGGCCTTGACGGCACCAAGCGGGACAAGCTGGAAGATTTTGCTATCGATGGCCGCGCTCAGGCCAGACTATCCGATCAGGAATTGGTGGAAGTCGCTGACAAGATCGCGGTGTTCGCCCGGGTTTCTCCCGAACAGAAATTACGCCTGGTCGAGGCATTACAGGCCCACGGGGATGTAGTTGCGATGACTGGCGATGGCGTCAACGACGCGCCCGCCCTCAAGCAAGCCGATATTGGCGTCGCCATGGGCATGGGGGGAACCGAGGTAGCCAAAGAGGCGTCCGACATGGTGCTGACCGACGATAACTTCTCAACCATCGAGGCTGCAGTCGAGGAAGGGCGTGCGGTGTTCGATAATCTGGTGAAATTCATCACCTGGACGCTACCTACCAACGTCGGCGAAGGCATGGTAATTCTGCTGGCGGTTTTTCTCGGCGTGGCGCTGCCCATCACCCCGGTGCAAATCCTGTGGATTAACATGACGACAGCCGTTCTGCTCGGCCTGATGCTAGCGTTCGAGGGCAAGGAGCCGGGTATCATGGCGCGCCCACCGCGCCGCCCGGAGACACCGGTCATCACGCGTGAGCTGGCCCTACGGATCGGGCTGGTGAGTATCATGCTGGTCGCCGGCGCCTTTGGCCTATTCGAATGGGCCTTGCTTCAGGGGCAGAGCCTGGACATCGCCAGAACCGTGGCAGTGAACATGTTTGTTTTCGGTGAACTTTTCTATCTGTTCAACTGCCGCTCACTGCGCTACAGCATGTTCCAGTTGGGCGTATTCACGAACCGATGGCTGATCCTGGGCGTGACGGTGATGGTTGGATTGCAGCTACTCTTGACCTATACCCCAACGATGAACCTGCTGTTTGGAACCGCCCCGATTGGTCTTGTCGAATGGAGTTGGATACTAGGTGGTGGCCTCACAATCTACTCCGTGGTAGGCATTGAAAAATGGCTGCGCCGCCAGGCTAATGTGATGGTAACAGATTGATGAATCTATTGTTTGACGCACTTACTGAAATGGAAGCAAAATGCAAGAGAGGATCGCTCCAACTGCGCAAGCACTTCAAACCGAAGGACTCACTGCTGCCTAACAGAGCTCCAGCTTGGTCGTATTCCTCACCAGGATCACGGGAGCTGGCGCAGGACGGAGCCCATCTGGTGAGAAATGCGGGCTAGACGATCTGCACATCTATTCGACGTCCGGTAAGATAATCTTCACCGACTTCGCCTCCGCCATGTTGCGGATTGCGGTGTCGAGTTCAATTTCTTCCGGATTTCCCTTGACCTGTTGGCGTAACTGGGCAATCAGTTCAGTTTGTTCCAGGATCACGTGCCCCCCCTCTTTGTCCCGAAAGAACGCAGCCCAGGGCACGAACTTGGTTGTCGGGAAAATTTCGCCCGGTTGGGGTGAAACGTCGATATTGAGACCGGATATGTGGAACAGGCTCTTCCCATGGAATCTACTGTCGTGGGCAACGGTGCGCAGGGTACGATCGAACTCCACTTGGGTGTTGATTTGAGCGGCGGTTAGCACCGGCCAGGGTGAAGTGACGATCCAGGGCATTGGATAGATCAGATTACTTTCCATATGGTCGCGGCCCAACAACGTTTCATCCAAGTTGCGGCGAAAGAAAAACATGTCCGGCTTCAAGTGCTCGCCCATGGGCATCCGGCGACCATCCTGGAGTTCCGGTTCCAGGTGCCTCAGTTCCTGCTGCAATGAATTGCTGGCCACGAAGCTCTTGGACGTACTATGCGTGTGGATTGGCCTGAAGTTGCGATCTTCGTCGCGCTTGATCAGACGGTGCATGTTGAGGAACAGACCTTCCTGACGAGCGCCACGCAACAAGCCGTTGTCGATGCGCAGACACAACTGATCACCACGGCGTTCCAGCAAAACATCGGACTGGGCAATGCGATATTGTTCTACATACCAGTCGGTAACTGCGGTCAGCTTACCGCAACACGCTGTTTGGCAGTTGTCACTAGTGTGTACTCGTTTGTACGTCCCAAACGAGTTGCTGTCGGGGTTATAGCCTACGTGGCTGGCTTGAATGACGACAAATGCTGCTCCATGATCGGTATAAGGGCCGAGACGCTCTGTAGCAACCACGGCACCCCCGCGGCCAAGATTGAATGGGAAGGTTCCAAAGTGCTTGGCGAGAAGAATGATTGGATAACCCTGGTTTTCATCGGAACAAAACGCCCGCGCCGGAAGGATCCTGCGCGTATCAAACCCCATCGACTTAACGTAATTGTAAAGGCGCGGTACAAAACTGCTGTAACGAAATGTGGTTTTACCCACGATACGAAAGTTTTCGATCAACTCCTCGACATTGGCAGCAGACGTGAACATTTAGCCGTTTTACTCCGTAGTTAGATAGGGACCTGAGATTTGTCTGAGAGTGGATACCGGGTAGCCGACACCAGAAGCGCGCCATTGTTCGCCCGGTTCGGTATCCGTGAATTGATGTCCAACGGCGTCTCAAACGTTGCAGCGTCTATTCTAACCTTTTGAGCAGGCGGACAGTATGCGAATTTTGGCGCGCATGTTGCGGATCCAGCTTACTGCACCGCCCAGCCTAACGCAGATGCACACAAATGGTATGATTGGTCCGGCAGTAGATTGCGCCGGTAAAGGCCCGATGCACCATGCGTGAAACTGACGACTCGGTTTACGTCGATATACTCACATAACCAAAAATTACTGACTGAAATATCGAAATAAAGAGATGGGTAATCCCGTGAAGCACCGCCCCAGGAAAAGGTTTGGCCAAGACCGCTCCTCTGTTCTTATTTCTCACGTTATCCAGCAAGTTAAGCGATTCTATAGAAGGAGTGATGACATTTTCGAGAGCAGTTGTCAGATAGCAACTGAACTTCTCACAGAATGGTGCCAGCCAAGGAACGTGACTTGAGTGGATTGGGGTCCTTCAGCTCAGTCGAACAAGCCGGCTTGCGGCGGCCCCCGGTCTTCCGGGAACAGGTTCGGGGGCTCCAGGGTGGCTTTTCCTTCAGGAGGGCAAGCATCTTCTTAATGACCAAATACGGGTCTTCAATAGAGGCATTGAGCTGCGGCCGACTGCGTTGTTCTCCATAGCCATGCGATAATGACAGCTACTTATCGCTCAATTATTGAGAACAGCCGGGAGCGACTCCTTGCTTTCGGCAAAACAGGAGAAATTACTGGAACCATGTTGCAGCGAAACGAGCAAGGCGGCCCAAGGCCGATCGCTATCGAATTCCCCGATGGCCCCCACACTGGCGAGAGATACAACGCGGACCTCTCCTTCTGCCCAAATCCAATCTGTATATGTGGGCATGCAGAGCTGAGACTCTTCCGTGATCCACCGGGTGAGATGGAGGAATCAGCCCCGGAATTTCGCTTCGATTTAGATCTCATTGAACGGGCACTCGCCACCGCCGAAAAGGAAGGCAGAAAATATGATCGCAACATGGGTCAGGCCTTTGTTGAGCAGATGCGGGAAGAGGATTGGCAACTGCTCTGGGAACACTATTTCGCATTCAAGCGAAAAAGGACCAAAGAGACGCCGGATGAGGAATTGGAAACCCATTTTCCGGTTGCTGAGATCGAAGCATCCGGAGCAATGGTGGGATTTCAGGAGATTCTGCCCTTCACCGAGGACCTACGGGTCGAAGCGGACGGTAGCCATTACCTATTTGATGACCAATATTGCGTACGCAGCGACTGCAATTGCACCACAGCCTATCTCACATTGATCGAAAAGGTGACTGAGGAGTGTGTCGAGAAACCGGATATGGGGGTACTTTCGATCGATTATCGCTCCGGTCAATGGCAGGTAGAGAATTTGGCTGGTAAGGACGCCGACCTACTGGAGCGGTTGGCGAAGCAGTTGATATCGAAGGAGAACCGAGTCCAGCTCGAAGAACGGCACAGTCGCCTCAGATCCCTTTACCGGATATACAAACGCTGCCATCATACCCCCGAACGATCAACCACCCGCAAGTTGGGTCGTAACGACCCCTGCCCCTGTGGAAGCGGAAAAAAGCACAAAAAGTGCTGCATGACCGGATAACGAAATGATTAGCCATCAAACCAATATCCTGGAGACATACAGTCGAATCCGCCCGCTGGGCATGCAACTGAACCAACAACTGCTTCGTCACATCGACAAGTCGACCATGCAAAAAGTGGGAAAAGAGTTGGGATTATTCAAGCGGGGAGCCTTTGTATTCGGTTCCGAAGAAGAGACCAATGTCTTGGTCGACTTTTGCATCTTGTTCGCGGATGGGCCTCACGCGCCTATTACACAATTGCAGCGTAGTGACAGCTTCACCCCGGATTCAGACGAAATGCAGATTCTGGAAGCGATGCAGAGGGCCATCTACTCAGTATTTGTTTTTGACGAAATCGACGGCACGGGGATCATCAGGGCCCACGACTACCTGACCGGAAATACTATCGTTTTGGTCGATCGAGGTCTCTCCGATACAGCCCTGCCCAACTTTGCACTTGCCACCAACCTAATACCCATACCCGGCATCAACGCATTCATGACCGGCGGCGCAGCCCTGCCCCTCGACATCAAGGATGAAAACGGTAAACACGAGGTTGCCGCTATTATCGCCCGTTTCCACTCCTTTGCCGAAGAAGAGGGTGGTCTGTCCCGTAAACGCCAGCGCTTATTCGCCAAACAGTTGATCCGGATCTTACTACGTCACAACGCAATGGAGCATATGGAGACCAGATAATCCTATTGCTTGGGGAAAGGTGACGCTTCCTTTTTACTCAACGGCTCTACTCATCATCAACCGGGAAAACTCATCGAGTATAGATCGCATAAAAGCTACCAAAAGCATCGTACATATTGACTCAGTTGACTTTTCCTATAACTGTCATACGGTCCCGGCATGAGAACTATCGCCCTTCCCGTCCTGTCCACCCTGCTCGGACTGTTCCAAAGCCGCGCCCTCTTACACCTCGAAATCCTGGCGCCTCGCCAACAACTGCCCATGGTAAACCAAATACCACGTAAACGACTCCAATTTCACTGGGGCCAACGGCTGTTCTGGGTCTGGTTCTACCGCCTGTGGCCGGGTTGCCTGCAGACACTCCAGGTCTTCCACCCAGATACCCTGGTGCGCTGGTCTCGCAAGGGCTTTCGACTGTACTGGAGGTGGAAGTCCCGTTGCCGCAGGGGCGGGCGTCCACCTATTCGACCCGAGGTGCGCGAACTTATCCGGACGATGTCACGGGACAATATTGGCTGGGGTGCACCACGGATTCACGGCGAACCACAGATGCTCGGGATCCAGGTTTCTCAAGCAACCGTCGCAAAGCACATGATCAATCGCCCTAAGCGCAGACATGATAGAGTTTTTAGTAGGGACAGCCTGAACAACAAAGCCAAACTGACTATGAGAATATCCTATGGATTCAGGTCTCCAGTAGTTCTGGAGATGGCTTTAAATCATGCACTTGGAAAGTTGCCTGAACCTGAACTGAGCCACGAATTCTACTGACGAAGCCAATTTCCGTGCCATACGTTCAGCTGATTTCACCCTCCTTGAGGGCTTGGAACGTTTCGTTCATCAAATCATTTACTGCATCTAAGTATCCATTCACTATTTCGGGAACTCCATCCTGACCTAGAAGATTACGCACCAACACTAAACTCTTGTGCATGTTTTGGAGGTTTCTAACCGACTCCCAGCTCATTGCCTCGTCGATGTGAAATAGCGCCCGCTCCCAACCCGGAAATC